>NZ_JAJCME010000002.1:0-363648 GCF_020560115.1 Mediterraneibacter sp. 210702-DFI.5.30 | reverse complement strand
ATAGGTCGAGGGCATAACCAAAGCAGTGATAGGTTTGGATGATGATGTTGGTTTTGAGTGTATGTAGTTTTGAAGGTACATGGAATATAGACAGGAATGAGAAGCAGTGCGAAAGCGCTGTTTTTTTCTTGCAAAAACTAGAAGTGCTACATTGCACTTCTATAAAAATACAAACACTCAACAGGCGTTACTATTACGTAAACTGTGAATAGTTTACGCTATTACTATGAAATAATCCAGAATTAATTGATAAAAGAGAAAATTTATCAGTTAATTCTGGGTTATTTTTTGGGGGTAAAACACGTAACTTCTTGAAATAGTGTTATAAATCTTGAAATTGTGTTATAAATCGTGAAATTGTGTTATAAATCATGAAAATTTAATATTCATTAAATTGGAAAGTTATGTTAATATAGTGTATGAAACAAAGACAAGAGAATGCCGATAGACAGCAGAGGAGAGACAGAATTATATTATCGGTTTATGGAAAAGGGATGGAGTTCGAAAATGAGAGGAAAGGCAAAACAGAGAGTTAGTCTGATACTTGTAGTGACAATGGTACTCGGAACAGCATTAACAGGAAATACTGTATTTGCAACAGGAGAGAGCAGTGACGAACAAGATCGGATAAAAATTAACATTTCTAAAGATTCTGAACAATCTGTGGAACAGAATGTTGCACAGACAATTCATGTGACTGCGCAGGGGCAGTGCTCGCAATCAGTCTGTCTGAATGTATATCTAAAAAACGAGGACGGATCTGCGGCAACAGATATAGATGCAGTCAATCTTCTGACAAGCGATCAGCTTACAGATAAAAACACACAGAAAACAATCGATGAGACATTGAAAGATTCAGTGACTCTTAATAATGGAACAAAGGCAAGTCCAATAGCAGAGTGGAAGAACGACAAGGACGATAATGGAACAGTTACTTCTAAATATCTGCAGATTACAATGCCAGCGGATGCAACAGCAATCAACTTTGATATGCAGCTTCAGTATCGTACAGATGAAGCAAGCTATACAAAGAAAGTGCTGGTTGAGGCAAAGGCATTCGAAGAGGAGCAGGATATCACAGAAGCAGCTAAGAGAGCAGACGAGAGCAAAGAGAATGAAGCGACAGTTGTCTGGGAAGGTCAGGCAGTAAGTCAACCAGAAAGCGAAGCTGCGGATGAGGACGCGGACGGAGAAAATGCTTTAAATGCAGTTGCAGAAGAAAACCAATATACAGTTTACTTCCAACAAAGCAATATTGATGATGCCAAGTGGAATAATGCAACACAAATTTATATTTATGCATTTAATGATAGAGATGATAATTTGAAGAACATCTCACCAATGGCTAAAGAGGGTGGATCAAACTTACAAAATGTCTGGAAATATACATTTAATAAGCAATGGAAAAATGTAATTTTCCTTAGAGAGGGTAATTGGCCAAATGGTGACGATAAATCTTCTCAGACTGTAGATTTGCAAATCGACTGGAAATTAAATCAACCTTGTTTTCAGTTAACAGGTGCTTATGAACAAAAGACTAGAAAAAAGTATGCAGATCAGAGTGCATATCAGGGAACTACCCAACCAGCAGATGGAATAACAGTATATTATGATGCTACATTATCTAAATTATCTTATAATGGTACAGAAAATGTAAAGAATGCAGGAAAAGGAATTCCAAATTCGGAGGATGATCCAAATTCGGAGGATGGTCCAATTTACTTCTATGCTAGAAATGTTGCTGCTACTAAATCTTATACAGGCACAATGGAAAAAGCATCAGAAGGAACTTATAAAGATGTATATAAAGTAACTCTTCCGCAGGGATATACGAAAATAAGATTCGCAGCATATAAAGTAAATGATACGAATGTAGCAGCAAATGGTGATGCGACAGATTTAGTAGATATTCCGGAAACTATGACAAAACCATGTTATTATGGAGATTCAAGTGACGATATTATCTATAATGGCAGTACCGGAAACCGTGGAGGTTACTGGGGAGAGGCATATACTGTAAGAGATGCGGAAAAAGGAAAGAGTACGACAGTTGTAGATGTACCTGTACAGGATGAAGCAGAAACAAGAGATGCTGATAACTTATATGTAAATACGACAATTTATGATTACTACTCAGATTATGAATTAAATGGAAAAAACAGAGATAACTATCCAAAACAAGGTGATGTAACAAATAACAGAATCTATCAGCCGTTCCGTCAGTTCAACATGGCGTTGAGCGATTATTATCGAGATAATCAAGCAAAGTCACCATTATACTGGGGAAACTTTCAGAACTTCTCAGGTTCACACTTTAATGAAATTTCTGAAACAATGAAGTTGTTTGATTACAATAGAGATGGAAAAACAGATCAATTTAAAAAATTCTTTTATGAAAACAACTCCATGTGGGGAAGATATGAAGAAAATTTAACAATGGGTGATGAATCACTCAATGGACGAAATGCAACGCAGGGATTGGTCGCAGATCAGTTATCCAGTAACAATTTACAATTAAAAACAAAAGATGGAAATATGATAACGGCTCCATTTTTTGACAAAGACTTTTTAAGTGGAAAGAATTCAAAGAATACAGTACTTGGAAAAGTATATGAAAATGTAACTTTTCCATTTGTAAAAAAAGCAATGACGTCATCAAGTAGTGATTCTACCGGAACAGTAGATTATTGGTATTTTGACAGTGCTGATCAGAGTTCAGACATAGACAATAAAAATCTTCAATTACAGTATGACGAAACTGATGAATATTTTTTGAAATCAACTGATGAAGAAGTAAAGGGAAGAACAACAAAGAATAAAACAGATAATGGAAATTATTTCCCATTGAATTCAAAAGATCAATCAGGAGATGCTTCAGAATTAAATTATGGATTTGGGCAAAAGTTTGATCTGAAGTTCCGTCTTACATCTGATGGAACAGTTGTTGATTCTGGAAATAAAAAAGTACCAATTGAATTTAACTTTTCCGGTGATGATGATGTATGGGTATTTATCGATGGCCAGTTAGTTCTTGATGTTGGTGGTGATCATGATGTAGTAGAAGGAACAATTAATTTCGCAAATAAGAAAGCTAAAGTAAATCGTGTGAAGAAAAGCGATTCTAATAACGGCGGCGATGATGGGGTAATCAAAGATGTAGTAAAAGATTTTCCAAATATATTAGACAAAGCTGATTATTTCACAAAAGAACATACACTTACTATGTTTTATATGGAACGTGGACTTTGGGAATCAAACATGAAAATCACTTTTAACTTCCCGGATGAAAATGAATTCGCTGTGGAAAAGAAAGTTGATACAACAGATGTGAATACAGAGTTATTCCCGACACCATTGTTTGAAGATGCTAACGTATTCCCATTCACGATTCAAAATCAGGCAACACATTATGGAACAAAAGAAGCACAATCTGCCGAAGCAAAACAGCCTAAAACTTATAATGATAGTTTTTCATCAGAAAAGATATCAAGTGCATCTTCACAGAATACATTTGAAACTGTAGATAACATGGCTGGTCAGCCGAAAGTAGTTCACTGGAAGGCAAACCATGATGATGCGGAAGGAGAGTATGTTAACAAAAGATTTGGAATTATACAACCAGAAACGGGTGGTACATTTGATGCTTCTGAAACAAATGCATTCTTGCAATTCAAGATGTATTATGATTATTCGGACATTCCGGGACTTGCAAGTACCTATCTGGAACTGGAAGATTCCTCAGGAAAAACAATAGGAGGTTATCTTTCAGGAAAGACTTACGGAAACAGTAGTCTTGTACAGAAACAATGGAATACGATTCAGGTTGATCTGAGTAAACTACAGGGAGATACGACATTTGATTATTCCGAGATAAAAAATATCAAATTTAATTACAATTTCGAGAGAGATATTTATCTGGATGATTTTATATTCATTCCTTCCGTTGTAGCAGCAGCCAAAACTGGATTTGTAACACAGCAGCAGGATATCCCGGATTATGGTTCTGCGACAAGTGGAACGTTGCAATATCCGAAAGGAGCACAGTATACATTATCTAAAAATGATGGCTCATCAAAACTGTATAGAATCGACAGTGATGGAATGTTCGCTTTGGCAGATGGAGAGACAGCAACATTTAGTGATCAGTTTAGACGAGGAAGCTACATTGCTGTATCGGAAGATGTGAATTCAGCGGTATTTGATACGACATGGACACTTTATGAAAATGGACAGGCTGTGTCAACGATGAAAACAGGAAATACGGTGGAAAATAAAGCTCCTATTCCATCAGTTAAAAATGTTAAAGGCAATACCATTCGAGATGGCCGTAAAGAAGTATATAAGGAAGACAAAAATAATGGTGTAGAAATATCTAACAGCGGATATACTTCTACCGGATATGCGAAGAATCAAGATGATAATACAGAAAATAAAAACACAATTGTTTTCAGATCATATGTAGCTCCTGATAATCAGACAACTATGACAAAGCTGAAAGCAACATTTGTCAATAAAGTAAAAACCGGAAAAATAGAGATTCGTAAAAGAGCAGCAGAAGGATCAGATGCATTGAAAGGTGAGTATAAATTCCGTGTAGAGTTCAGTAATGTTGCAGATCTCTCACTGGAATCTGAGAAGATTGTAAAGGAATATACAATCAAAGCTGAAGATTCAGTGACTATAGAAGGAATTCCGGCAGGAACAGATTATAGAATCAGCGAGATTAATAGTTCAGATGGTTCTACACTGGAAAGTGTAATTGTGAATAATAATAATTCATTCGATGCAGGATATGATCCGGTTACGAAAGTTGTTGCCGGTAAAGTGATTGCTTCCAGTGATATGACAGGGAAAGGAATAAAAAATCCAGATACATCATCAAATGCTACAATTATTACTTTCAATAATACGTTAAAACCTACAATCAATCTTAATCTTACAAAAGAGTGGAAAAATACAAATAATATTATACTTCCAGATTCAATTAAGATCCGGCTTCAGAGAAGCAGCGATGCTGGTAAAAACTGGGAAAAAGTTAAATATGATGGAAAGAATGAAACAATAACACTTTCTCAAGGATATGATGGAAATTGGAGTTATTCATTCAAAGATCTGGATCAATATGTGAATTATAAAGCAGATTCAAAGGTTCCATATATCTATCGAGTTGTAGAAGTATCAGGAGCCGACGGAAATGAGACAGTGATTGAAGGTAACGGATATCTGAATGATAAGTACAAAGTAACTTACAGTGATAATGTTGATTGTTCAACGATTTCCACAGGGATTTCGGAAAGTAAAACACAATCCTTTACAATAACAAATACTTACAGTCCTAAGACAAATATTAAGATCACAAAACGGGATGCATCAACTAAGGAACCACTGGATGGTGCTGAGTTTAAACTGGAAAAGATGAAGAAAGATACATCGACAGGAAAGCTAGTAGTTGATAATAGTTTCAAAGCCAGGACAGTAACAACAGAGGGAAAAGACGCAAGTTCTAATCCATTAGGAATTGCAGAATTCAAGGATCTGACGGATGGAACTTATCGCCTGACCGAGACGAAGGCAGCAGAGAACCATAGTTTGTTGAAAGATCCGGTTATCATAGTGATTAACAGGAGTGATAAGTGTCTGATTGATAATGAAGTGTGTGAGGTAGTAGATAATACCATTTCTATTACGATTTCCAATCAGGCAAGATTCGATCTTCCAGCCACGGGAGGATATGGAAGGTACATTGTGATACTTGGGGGGATTGCCCTTGCAGGGGTAGGACTCTTCATGTATAGATTACAAAAACGCAGAAAGGAGGGTAACATCTCCTAGACGCAACAATAAAAAGAAATAATAACACGATAAAGTGAAAGAGAGGAAGGAAAGCATGGGAAAATTTAGAAAAATGTTGGCAGGCGTGTTAAGTGCAGCAATGGTACTGTCAACTATGACAGTGACGGCATTTGCAGCAGAGACTAAAATGCCGACAATTGACACAACCACAACAAAAACAGGATCTATTACAATTCATAAATATGAATATAATGGTAATTCTATCACAAAAGGTACAGGAGAAACAACAGACGAAAGCAATGTACCAAGTGATGCAAAACCTCTTAAAGGGGCAGGATTTACAATTTATAAGGTAGCGGATGAAAATGAGTTAATAAAGTATTATAATACTAACCCGGAAAGTCTTCCATCAATTGATACCTATGTTGATAAAGCATCAGGAAAAATCAGAGATAGCTATGCTGATAAACTAGTTACAGAGAAAACAACTAATGACAAGGGTATTGCAAAGTTTGACAATCTTGCGCTTGGTTTCTATGTAGTTGTTGAGACAACAACACCGGATAAGGTTACAGATCCAGTTGACCCATTTATCGTATCCGTACCAATGACAACAAAAGATGGAGATAATTGGTTATACGATGTTCATGTATATCCTAAAAATAAGACAACTTATGGTAAAGTAACATTAGTGAAGCAGGGAAATACAGATTCTGTGAAACTCTCAGGCGTTATATTTGTACTTCAGAAAAAGAATGGAGAAAACTGGGAAAATGTGGAAACAAGCGAATCAGATAATAAGACATTAAACCTTACGACAGATGTTAACGGAAAAATTACTGTAGATGGTCTTTCACAGGGAAGATACAGATTTATCGAGAAAGATCGTGGAGCTAATAATAATGGTTATATCATGGATGGAGCTACTGCATATGACTTTACAGTAAATCCTGAGGGAACGATTACTTATAATAGTCAGACAGGGAAGAACATTACAATCACTGTAAAGAATGAAAAACCTGATATGACAAAACAGGTACAAAAAAGAGACGATGTTAATACTTGGGGACAGGATGCTGACTATAATGTAGGAGACATGGTTCCATATAAGATCACCATTGATGTTCCATCCAATATTACAAAGTTAAAAGAATTTACATTAACAGATACACCGACAAATCTTGAGGATGACCTTAACTCAGTAGTAGTGAAATGTGAAGAAACAACACTGACAAAGGATAGTGATTACACAATTGGTAAAGATACAACTAATGGAAAAGGATTCAAGATCACATTTACTACAGCAAGCATGACGCCATATGCAGGAAAGCAGATTGTAGTTACATATAATGCAGAATTGCTTTCAACAGCAGTTACTACAACAAAGGGTAACCCAAATACAGCAAAACTTGAGTATTCTAACAAGATTCTTCCGAAACAGGATGATAAAGATAACCCGAACAAGCCTGAAAGTCCAGATACAAAACCAGGCAAAGATTCTATAGAAGATAACGCAGTTGTTTATACATTCAAACTTCAGATTCAGAAAAATGCAGCAGATACAAATAAAGGATTGGATGGTGTTACATTTGATCTCTATAAAAAAGTTTCAGCAGGTACAGAAGGTGCATTATCAACTGAGGAAGCAGATAAATTTGGTTTCGAATCTGCTAGTACATGGAAGAAAGTAGAAACATTAACAACAAGAGACGGTGGTAAAGTTGAAAAATCCGGTCTTGCAAATGGAACATATTATCTTGTAGAGACAAAAACAGCAGAAGGTTATAATCTGTTAAAAGCACCAGTAAAAGTTGAATTAAATATTGTTTATACAACAACTACAAAGACAGAGTGGGTAACTGATGAAAACGGTGTTAAGACTCTTGTAAAAAATGAGATTACAAAGACAGAATTTAAAGAAGGATCAGCTACTTCAACAGGTACTCATACAGAAACTATCATCAACAAGAAAGGTTTCACTCTCCCAACAACAGGTGGTATGGGAACAGTTCTCTTCTCCATCGCAGGTTTTGCACTGATGGCAGGAGCAGCATTTGTACTTCTGAAAGGTAGAAGAAAAGACGCGTAAGAAATCAGAACAATTGCTATAAACTTTTAATTTCATAATGCTAGATAAATAGGAGAGGACAGAAGAATCTGTTCTCTCCTAAAGTAGATTTTACGCTGCTGTGAACAGTAACGTGTCGGGCAGTGATTTATTTTATGGGGAAGAGCCAAATGAAAAAGATTCGGGTTATATTTTGTGTTATTATATTTATGACAGGATTGGGAATCGCATCGTATCCATTTATCAGTAACATGGTTGCGCAGCGGCATGCCAGTCAAGTTGTGAAAGATTATGAGACGAATGTAGAAGAAATGGATGAAGAGAAGATTGATGCAATGAAAGAGGCCGCGAAGAAATATAATGAGCAGCTTAGCAATGTTGTATCAGTGGATGATGAAAATGAAAATAATGAGCAGGGAGAGAGTTATGCAGATCTTCTGAATATCGGGGAATCGTTAGGGTATATTACGATTCCGAAGATTAATGTGAATCTTCCAATCTATAACGGAACGAGTCAGGATGTCCTTTCCAAGGGTGTCGGTCATATGGAGCAGTCTTCATATCCGCTTGGCGGAGAGAGCACGCACTGTGTATTGACAGGACACAGGGGACTTCCGAGTGCGGTATTATTTACAGACTTGGACAAGTTAGAAATCGGGGATGAATTTTATCTTCATGTATTAGACGAGATTCTTGCATATAAGGTGGATCAGATCAAGGTAGTAGAGCCAAATGAATCCGGTGACCTGGAGATCATCGATGGAAAAGATTATTGTACGCTTGTGACATGTACACCATATGCGATCAACTCTCATCGGCTTTTAGTTCGTGGAGAACGGACGGAATATAAAGGAGAACAGGATAAACAGACAAAGAATCAGATGCAGACAGGCGCTTTGACGAAGCGTATTGTTGATGTATGGCCGTGGCTTCTGGGAGCATTTCTTGTCGCAGTGCTGATTGAAAGCGGTATCTTTTTCTCGATTTTAAAACGTAAGAAACAGGACATGGAGGAGTAAGTAATGGAGTATTATGAGAAGCTGCAGAAAGCGATTGATGCAGTAGAGCATGTGATTATTGGAAAAGATGAATGTGTGGAGAAGATCATGGAAGCAATTCTTGCAGGAGGCCATGTTTTGGTGGAAGATATTCCGGGAGTCGGAAAGACGAGCCTTGCGCTTGCATTTGCGAAAGTACTTGATCTGGAACAGAATCGTGTCCAGTTTACTCCGGATGTTCTTCCGGCAGATATTACAGGATTCTCCCTTTATAGGAAGGAACTCGGAAGTTTTGAGTATCAGGAAGGTGCAGTTATGTGTAATCTGTTTCTGGCAGATGAGATTAACCGTACTTCCCCAAAGACACAGTCGGCGCTTCTGGAGGCGATGGAAGAGCGAAATGTAACAGTAGATGGAATTACACATGTGCTCCCGGAACCATTTCATGTGATTGCGACAGAGAACCCGATCGGATCTGCCGGAACACAGATGCTTCCGGAGTCTCAGCTCGACCGTTTTATGATCAGTCTGCAGATCGGATATCCGGAGAAGCAGGATGAATTAAAGATTCTTATGAGCAGAGACCGGACGAATCCGATGGATGCGCTTCAGCCGGTAATCTTCCGGGATGAGTTGAAAGAGATGCAGAAGCTGACCGAAGAGGTTCGAATCCATCAGGTGATCTATGAATATATCATTAACCTTGTGGATGCAACAAGAAAGAATGAAATGATCGAGCTTGGAGTCAGTCCTCGAGGTGCACTGGCACTTGCGAAGATGGCTAAGGCATCTGCATTTCTCTCAGGAAGAAGCTATGTGATTCCGAACGATGTTTCAGATGTATTTCTTAATGTTGCGGAGCATAGAATCCGTCTGAGTTCGAAAGGGCGTCTGAATCACCTGACCGCAGAGAAAGTGCTTGGTGAAGTGTTAGATACTGTGAAAAAACCGGTGCCGCAGAGACGATAAAATCTATAGAATGAAGTAGGACAGGCATATGAGAAATAAAAAAATATATGGCGGAATCTTATTTGTGACGCTTGTGATTGCGCTTTTCTGGGAATCCGCTTTGATCCGGACACTTTTCGCATATGAAGTGTTGATGCTTCCACTTCTCTTTCTTCAGGCTGAGTATTTTGCGAGAAATCTCGAATCCCGGTTGCACGTTCCGGTCCGGTATGTACAGAAAGGGCAGGAATTTGCGGTGGAAGTTGAACTGGAAAATCATTCTTTCATGCCGATGGAATCAATTCCTGTAGAAATCAGCTGTGAGAATGAATTTACAAAAAGCAGATTCAGCGCAAAGGATACCGCGATGGTCGAGGCAAGGAAAAAGGTGCGGTTACAGTTTTTCCTTGAAGCGAAATATTGTGGCAGAGTGAAAGTGTCTGTTGAGAAGGTGAAGGCACAGGATTATCTGCGGTTATTTTCAAGAGGGAGTGAGAAGAAAGATCAATCCGAAGAAGTGATGGTGCTTCCGGTGATTCATAAAATACCGGTGCAGCAATCTTTTCAACTGGAAGAAAATCTGGAAGGACAGCTGTTTTCGAAGAATAGAACCGGTGAAGATACATCAGAAGTATTTGACATCAGAGAATATCGTTCAGGAGATACTTCTCACAGGATCCACTGGAAATTATCTGCAAAGACGGATGATTTTATGGTGAAGGAATATAGTCTGCCAATGG
Source organism: Mediterraneibacter sp. 210702-DFI.5.30 (assembly GCF_020560115.1). Lineage (NCBI taxonomy): Bacteria > Bacillati > Bacillota > Clostridia > Lachnospirales > Lachnospiraceae > Mediterraneibacter > Mediterraneibacter sp. 210702-DFI.5.30. The sequence goes on along the minus strand of NZ_JAJCME010000002.1, from coordinate 353,101 downwards.
AACGCACAGTATTGCTTTTTCTTGATCTGCATATTGGAAAAGAAGAAAAGTTTACACAACAGAAGCTGGATCATTTTCTTGAAATCCTGGCTTCACTGTCATGGTCTATGCAGGAGCAGAACTGGCATCACAAGGTGATCTGGTGGGATGAACAGAATCAGATGTTAAAGGAAGCGGATGTTTCTTCGGAGGAAGAAACCTTTCGTATGTTAGAACAGATCTGTTCCTCCAGAGTATATTCGAAAGCATATGAGATTCAGGAATTATATTTCCGGCAGTTTGGCGAGCGGACAGAAGAGCTCGGAATGCAGCTTGATATTTCAGGAAAACTTTATCATGATGGAAGATGTATAAAAGTATTCCGACAAGAGAAACTGGAAGAGGATTTAATGGAATGGGAACTGGAACTGTAAAGAAGAAAAAAACAAATCATACAGAAGAGACAGGAATCCGTGTGGTACGCAGACGGATTCTACAGGAAGATCCGCAGGGAGACAGACTTTCTTCTGCATCGTTCTGGTGGATGACGGGACTGTGCTTTCTAAGTGCAGTAGCTCTTTGTATGCTGTTTACAAAAGCATTTTCTATTACATTTGCAAAATGGCTCATTTATCCGGCAATGCTTGTGTACTGTGTTCTCTTTACATTATATTATGAACAAAGACAGTTGAAAAAGTATCGCGTGTTTCTCTTTTTAGGAGTTGTTTTTGTGCTTTGTCTGGTCATGTTTCTGATACAGAAGGAGTTGATGGCAAGCATTTCTTATGTGTGGATGCAGATGGCAGAGCAGTTGAACCGGTCTTACCAGGGAGACTTGAGTGTGCCGTCAGGAGCCGGAAATTCTGCAACACTGTTTTTCCTCTTTTTGTTCCTTGGTATTGTGTGGATTCTTGCACAGGGAATGATTAAGAGGCATGAAAAAGGATATTTTCTGTTGATCACATTTCCTGTGTTACTGGTTGTTCTGTTAAGTGGGGGAAATGTGTCGAAAGCAGCACTTTTTCTATTACTCCTTAGTTTCTTATGTATCACGGCAGCATCCGGAATCCGTGTGAGAAAGAAGTTCTGGGGCGGAGAAGAGAGCGAGGCATTTCGTCAGAATCTCCGGGCGGTTCGAAGAATCCAGAGCAGAGCTTCTGTCGTGTGCATCGCAGCAGGAACGATTCTGCTTCTGACGTCCTTTTACCTGCTTGGACCGGCTCTTTCAAAGCCGATCGTGACGTTATCAGATGTATCAGCGCCTGTGAAAGTTCATGGAATGCAGTTCCTCTATGATTTCCTTCCGAAAATATCAGGTGGTAAGTTGAATCTTTCGCTTGAAGGGGTCGGAGGTGGTGTCTCGGACGGAGAATTGGGAGATGTCGAAGGTTCTTCCTATGATGGAATCGAATCCATCCGTGTGACGACATCTGCACAGCCGAAAGAGGTTCTGTATTTAAAAGGATTTGTCGGATCAGAATATACCGGAGACAGGTGGAAACCGGGAGATGAAGATGCATTGCAGGATGCGGCTCTCAACTGGAAAACAGAAGGAAATTCACTTCTCTATCTCCAGAATCTTCCGTTTTTGCGAATGATGTATACACAGACACAGCAGCCGGAGCAGATGACGGTAGAGCGATTGAACGCAAATACAAAGTATACCTATGTTCCATATCAGGCATATCTGAACGACTATTATGAGATGATCGGCGGAGATGGTTCGGTCGCAGGGCAGACAGCGCAGGATGACAGTTATGCATGGTTTCCGGTTACAGATTTCCAGAAGGAAATGACAGAGTGGGCAAAGCAGGATGATCAGCAAAGTGTACTTGATGAAGTGGAGACTTCTTATGAGGTATATGTAGAAAATAATTATGAAGATGTTCCTTCGGATCTGAAACAGCTGAAGAAAATGTGCAAGGAGAAAAAAGTAGAGTGGAAAAAGAAAATGAGCGGAGATATCACACAAGAGCAGAAGGATGATCTTATCAGTGAGCGGATCACGGATGTGAAGCAGTTCATAAGACAGACGCTCTGGAAACAATGCTCCTTTTCAGAATCTGTAAAAAAGCTGCCGGAGGGAGAAGATTATGTAGAATATTTTCTGTTTGACAGGAAGAAAGGAGATTCTACAGCATTCGCTTCCGCAGCGGCGTTGATGTTCCGTGAGTGTGGAGTTCCGGCAAGATATGTAGTCGGTTATGCGGCACCGGCAAACTTATTTACGGAAAACAGTGAGGGGAATTACTCGGCAGTTCTCCAGGATGATAATGCACATGCATGGGTGGAAATCTATGTGCCGGGTGCCGGATGGATGCCGGTGGAGACAACACCTGGATTTGACGGAACGATTGAGAATGTTGAAAGTACCGATGTTCAGACGGATTCAGTGAAGGATCAGAAGGACAAAAAGGAAGAGAAGAAAAACTGGAAAGAGGAAGCGGGAGATCTTTTTAAAGATACAAAGAAAGCTTTCAGTGGCAAAACAGTAGAAATCGTGAGCGGAATTATTCTTTTCTTATTATTAGTCGAGGCAAGGAGACGTTGGATTTCCGGAAGAAGACGGGGCAACGGAAGAAAATTGTCGAAGGAACAGAAGGTAAAAGAAATCTTCTGCAGCTTCTATGAAGTGCTTTTGTTTGGCGGATTTCCACAAGATGTGGATACAACAGAAGAAGAATTTGAAAGAGAAGTTGCACTGCGTTATCAGGAATTTACGGAGAAGGAGTTGGAAAAGTTCAGGACTCTTGTTCTTCAGGTGCATTATGGATATGAGGAGATTTCAGAGCAGGATGTGCAGTTTGCACGAGACGAATATGAGAAGCTTGTAAAGGCAACAGTAAGACAGATGAAGTTCAGAAAGAAGAGCGTATTTTATATATGGAAAGGATTCTGATGAGAGAAAGGAGCGTGGGAAAATGAGGAGGCTGGCAGCAGTTCTCTGTGTGTTGATCTATCTTGGCGGTGTAATTGTATTTGCGTGGCCGGATCTTAACAGTTTAAAAACAGGATATGAGAATAAGAAAGTGATGGAACAGTTCCAGGATCAGACAGAAGCAGAACAAAGTGTATCGAATCAGAAAGACTCTACCTCTGCCGATTCCAACCAGATCCCAAAGAACGCCCAGCTCTATCAGGAGATGCAGGCATATAATCAGCAGATCTTTTCTGATGGTCAGTCAGGACTGACTGATCCGTGGTCTTACGAGCAGGAGACATTGGATCTGTCGAAGTATGGGATTGATGACGGGATGATCGGAATTCTTGATATTCCGAAGATGGATGTGACATTGCCATTATATCTCGGCGCAACGCAGGAGAAGATGGCAAAAGGTGCGGTTATGCTTGGGCAGACTTCATTTCCGGTGCAGGGGACAGACAGCAATTGTGTGATCGCAGCGCACCGAGGATGGAAGGGGATTCCGATGTTCCGCGAGATCGAGCGGTTGGAGATCGGAGATGAACTGACGATACAAAACTGTCAGGAAACATTGACGTATCGTGTGTCGGAGATTGAAATCATCCTGCCGGATGAGAGTGACAAGATCATGATTCAGCCGGGGCGGAATATGGTGACTTTGATGACATGTCATCCTTATACGCAGAATTCCAGAAGATATGTTGTGTATTGTGATGAGGTTGGAACACAGCCGGAGGCAGCAGTTGATGTAGCAGAAGAGGCGGACAGCAGCCGGCAAGAGATTATCACCACTTCCGAGCAGAACAGAACGGAAGCATTAGAGGAAGATCAGCGTCTGATCGCGAGAGATACGTTATGGAGGAAAGCCGGTTATGCTGGAATCGGGCTGATCGGAGTATTGATTATTTTTGGATTTATCCCTAGGAAAAAGCACTGATTTGCGTTATACTAAGAAAGATGTGAATGAAAACATGGTACAAAGGAGATGGAGCAATGATTCGTTTTACATGGTATGAACTGCTTTGGCTGTTTTTCATCTATTCTTTCTTAGGATGGGTGCTGGAGACAGCGGCCGCAACAGTAAAACAGAAGAAGTTTGCGAACAGAGGTCTGGTGAATGGACCGTTCTGTGTGATCTACGGTATCGCCGCTCTGTTCATGACATTTGGATTACAGGAGCTAAGAGGAGTCTGGCTTTTTTTATTTGCGGCGATTTATGCGACAGTGATTGAATGGGTTGCAGGGCATTTGATCGAGAAGGCATTTAAAGCCAGATGGTGGGATTACTCCAGGATCAAATGGAATCTGGACGGATATATCTGTATCCCGGCTTCTCTTATCTGGGGTGCTCTTGGATATCTCGGAATCCGCTGGGGAAACAGATTTGCGATCATAGTATTTAAAATGTTGCCTCTGTTCCTGATGAAGATCCTTGTATTGGTTCTTCTTGGCGTATTGGTTGTGGATATCCTCGGATCTTATCTGTTGCTTCGTGGAAAAGGGAAGAACCTCGCGCGGTGGGAAGCTACGAATGAAGGTCTGGATAAAGTCAGCAATAAGCTTGGAAGTGCGATTTCCGGATGGGTTGGGAAATGTATCCAAAAAGCGTATCCAAAAGCGATGGAACTGATCCGCAAGGAAGAGGAATCGGAGAAGGGGAAAGTATTTGCTGCAGGCTGTGGGTTCTATAAGATTGTGCTGTTGTTCTTTGTCGGAGCATTTCTTGGAGATATTACAGAGACGATTTTCTGTAGGATTACGGCAGGTGTGTGGATGAGTCGCTCCAGTGTGGTCTGGGGACCATTCAGTATTGTCTGGGGACTGGCAATCGCACTTGTGACAGCAATGCTTTACAAATATAAAGATAAGAGTGACAGCTTCTTATTTATCATCGGTACATTGCTTGGCGGAGCATACGAATATCTCTGTAGTGTATTTACGGAAATTGTATTCGGGAAAGTATTTTGGGACTATAGCGAGATTCCATTTAACTTAGGAGGCCGAATCAATTTATTATACTGCTTCTTCTGGGGAATTGCAGCAGTTGTCTGGTTTAAGAAGATCTATCCGTACATTTCCACATGGATTGAGAAAATCCCGATGTTGGCAGGGAAGGTGCTCACCTGGTTTTTGATCATTTTCATGGTCTGCAATGTGGCTGTGTCATGTATTGCACTTGTTCGTTATGACGAACGTGGAAAGGGCGTTGTAGCGGAAAATAGCATTCAGAAATGGGCAGATGAGCATTATGATGATGCGAAGATGGAGAAGATTTATCCGAACGCAAAAGCGACAGAATAGAAAATAAGATGTAAACGAGAGGGAAATGGTATGATGGAGAATAAAAAGATGCTGGCAGAGCATCCGAAGAAAGAGCTTGCAGTGGATATTTTGTATGATATTATAGGAAGTATTTTGTTTGCTGCCGGAATCTATACATTTGCAGAAGGGGGAAACTTTGCGCCTGGAGGGATTTCAGGTATCGCCTTGATCATGAACAAGTTATGGAATCTTCCGGTCGGTACAATGACGTTAATCTTGAATATTCCGCTGGTCATCATCAGTTACAAGACAGTAGGAAAGAGGTTTTTGATGAAGACTGCGAGGACAATGATTATTTCAACCATTTTTGTCGATCTTGTATTTCCGATGTTCCCATACTATACAGGGCAGCGTCTGCTTGCAGCGATTTACTCGGGAGCATTGCTTGGACTTGGAATGGTTCTTTTCTATATGAGAGGTTCTTCTTCGGGCGGAGCAGATTTCCTGACGATGACGATCAAAAAGAAGAGACCACATATGTCTCTTGGTCGACTGACGTTGTTGATCGACTTGATCATTATTTTAATTGGATGGCCGGTATTCGGTGATGTTGACTCAGTTCTTTATGGATTGATCGCAGTATTTGTCTGTTCTATGGTGATCGACAAGATTCTTTACGGAATCGGTGCAGGAACACTTGCAATCATTGTTACATCGAAGGGAGAAGAAACAGCGGAAGAGATTGGAAGAATCACCGACCGTGGTGTAACATCTTTGGAAGGAATGGGTACTTATACAAAGAGTAAGAGAAATGTTCTGCTCTGTGCATGTTCCAAGTCAGAAGCGTATCTTGTGAAAAATGCAGTTTACCAGGTAGATGACTCTGCGTTTGTAATGTTTACTGAGACGAGTGAGGTGCTTGGAGAGGGATTCAAGGAAAGTCTTGATGAGTTGTAAATAAAAGAGAAGAATATGAAATAGAAAAAGCTGCTGTCTGAACTGTTGCTTGCGGGACTCGTGAACAACAGACGGACAGCAGCTTTTCTATATGCTCTTTATGAAGAGATTCGTTTTCAAAGATATAAAAATGTTAATCTTCTTTCGCCCAGTCGAAGGAATATTTGACAGCCTTGTGCCAGCCTTTCAGTTTCTTTTCGCGGACTTCCGGATCAATCGAAGGTTCAAAGACCTGATCGATCGCCCAGTTCTCTTTGATTTCTTCAAGACTGTTCCAGTAGCCGACTGCAAGGCCAGCCAGATAAGCAGCTCCCATAGCAGTCGTCTCAACGCAGACCGGACGGTGGACAGGTGCGTTGATCAGATCAGCCTGTGTCTGCATCAGGAAGTTATTTGCGCTTGCGCCGCCGTCTACTTTCAGGGAGGCAAGATTAATGTCGGAATCTGCCTTCATGGCAGTCAGGACGTCATATGCCTGATAAGCGAGAGACTCGAGGGTTGCACGGATGATATGGTATTTATTTACTCCGCGTGTCAGGCCCACGATCGTTCCGCGGGCATACTGATCCCAATATGGAGCACCGAGTCCGGTGAAAGCAGGCACAACATAACAGCCGTTTGTATTTTTCACTTTCTTTGCCATATATTCGCAGTCGTCAGCGGAATCAATCAGGCGCAGTTCATCACGCAGCCACTGGATCGCTGCACCGGCAACAAAGATAGAACCTTCCAGAGCATATGTAACCTTTCCGTCAAGTCCCCAGGCAATCGTGGTGACCAGCCCATTGTTGGAAAAGACAGGTTTCTCTCCGGTGTTCATCAGAAGGAAGCATCCGGTTCCGTAAGTATTCTTCGCATCTCCCGGTTTAAAGCAGGTCTGACCGAAAAGTGCAGACTGCTGATCTCCGGCAGCACCGGCAATCGGGATCGCTCCGCCGAGGACGGAAGGATCTGTCTCTCCGTAAATGTAGCTGGAAGGCTTTGGTATCGGAAGCATACAGCGTGGGATCTGAAGTTCTTCGAGAATCTCGTCATCCCAGTCTAATGTATTGATATTGAAAAGCATGGTTCGTGATGCGTTGGAGTAGTCTGTAACATGTACTGCGCCTTTCGTCAGTTTCCAGATCAGCCAAGTCTCTACTGTACCAAAGAGCAGTTCTCCGCGCTCGGCACGTTCTCTTGCTTTCGGAACGTTGTCGAGAATCCAGCGGATCTTTGTTCCTGAGAAATAAGCATCAAGTACAAGGCCGGTTTTCTGACGGAACTTTTCTGTCAGTCCTTTTTCCTTCAAAGAATCGCAGAATTCAGCAGTACGACGACACTGCCAGACAATCGCGTGGTAGATAGGATCGCCGGTATTTTTATCCCATACGATCGTTGTCTCGCGCTGGTTCGTGATACCGATTGCAGCGATATCAGAAGGTTCTGCGCCGATGATGTTCATAGCCTCCACAGCAACTCCGAGCATGCTTGCCCAGATCTCGTCCGCATCGTGCTCAACCCAGCCCGGTTTCGGAAAATGTTGTGTGAATTCTCTCTGTGTGACGCTGCAGATTTCCCCTTTTTTATTAAATAAAATGCAGCGGTTACTTGTGGTTCCGGCATCTAATGCCATAACGTATTTTGACATAATATGTGCCTCCTCATTCTAGTATTACTCAGAACAGTAACCATTTCTGTTCTATATTCTAATAAGATAAGAATATCATAATCGGAATGGAGGTTCAATGGACGAAAGGTGCTGTAATAACTAAATTTTCGCATTTTACTGTATTTTACTGTATGCATGCTTGCAAATCTTTTTGTGATACCGTAAAATAAATTTTGAATTGCTTTTCAGCAGTTCGCCTTATGCAACTAATAACGATACAGAGACATTAGAAAGTTTTATTTTCTTATGCATTTTCATAATAAGAAAGGCGGTATATTCCATGGGAATGATACGTGCTGAAAAGCTTGTATTTGAATATGATAAACGAGACGAAGAAGGTAATGTGATCGGATCCCATCGCGCCATTGACGGAGTTGACATTGATGTCCCGCAGGGGTCTTTTGTGGCGATTCTTGGACATAACGGTTCAGGAAAGTCTACCCTGGCGAAGCATATGAATGCGATTCTCGTCCCGACAGGTGGAACGATGTGGGTGGACGGAAGAGATACGAAAGATCCGAATGAGCTTTGGAACATCAGACAGAGCGCCGGTATGGTATTTCAGAATCCGGATAACCAGATTATCGGAACTGTTGTGGAAGAGGAAGTAGGATTCGGTCCGGAGAACTTAGGAGTTCCTACGGATGAGATCTGGAAACGGGTAGAGAACAGTCTGCGTGCAGTCGGTATGCTGGAGCGCAGAAAGGATTCTCCGAATAAACTGTCCGGCGGTCAGAAGCAGAGGGTGGCGATCGCAGGAGTGATCGCAATGGAGCCGAAGTGTATCGTGCTCGATGAGCCGACAGCGATGCTTGATCCGAATGGACGAAAAGAAGTGATTGAAGCGGTAGAGCAGCTTCGAAAAGAGAAGAATGTTACGGTGATCCTGATTACACATTATATGGAAGAAGTGATCGATGCGGATCAGGTATTTGTAATGGATGAAGGGCATGTGGTGATGCATGGTACACCGAAAGAGATCTTCAGCCGGGTGGATGAACTCAAGAAGTACCGTATGGATGTACCACAGGTGACAATGCTGGCAGACGCATTGATTCAAAAAGGAGTTCCGCTGCCGAAAGGAATTCTTAGAAGGGAAGAATTGGTGGATGCCTTATGTCAATTAAGTTAGAAAATATCAGTTATGTATATAGCCCGGGAACTGCATATGAGCATCATGCGCTGAAGGATGTCAGTCTTGAGATCCCACAGGGACAGTTCGTCGGAATCATTGGACACACGGGTTCGGGAAAATCAACCTTGATCCAGCATTTGAACGGTCTGATGAAAGCAACTTCAGGGAAATTACTTTATGAGGGGCAGAACATTTACGAGGACGGATATGATATGAAGAAACTGCGTACACAGGTAGGACTTGTGTTCCAGTATCCAGAGTATCAGTTGTTTGAAGTTGATGTGTTAAGCGATGTGTGTTTTGGACCGAAGAACCAGGGACTTTCCAAGGAAGAGTGCGAGAAGCAGGCAAGAGAAGCCTTGAAGCTTGTAGGATTTCCGGAGAAATATTATAAGCAGTCCCCATTTGAATTATCCGGAGGTCAGAAGCGTCGTGTGGCAATCGCGGGAATTCTTGCAATGCATCCGAAGGTACTTGTTCTGGATGAGCCGACAGCCGGACTGGATCCGAAGGGACGAGATGAGATCTTAGATCAGGTAAAATTGCTTCATGAGAAGACCGGAATGACAGTAATTCTTGTTTCCCATAGCATGGAAGATGTTGCGAAATACGTGGAGCGCCTGATCGTGATGAATGATGGAGAAAAGATGCTTGACGGTACACCGGAAGAAGTGTTCCGCCATTATAAAGAGCTTGAGGCTGTTGGACTGGCAGCACCACAGGTAACATATGTAATGCATGATCTGAAAGAAAAAGGATTTGATGTATCAGCAGATGCGACAACTGTGGAAGAGGCTGCGGACGAGATCTACAACTTCCTGAAGAAGAGACAGGAGGTGCAGTCATGATCAGAGATATTACGATAGGACAGTATTATCCAGCACAGAGTCCGATTCACAGACTGGATCCGCGTGTGAAGATTGTCTGCACACTGATCTTTTTGATTTCTTTATTTGTGCAGAACAGTGTGCTTGGATATGCATTGGCATTTGTATTTCTTGCGTGCATGATTCACGTTTCTAAAGTCCCGGCAAAGTTTATCGGAAAAGGACTTAAGCCGATTGTGATCTTGTTATTGTTTACAGTGGCTATGAACTTGTTCCTTACAAGAGGCGGTGCAGTGTTATTCCATTGGGGAATCATTACGATCACAGAGACAGGACTTCGTACTTCTGTGTTCATGGCAGTTCGTCTTGTACTGCTTGTTGCAGGATCTTCTTTGATGACATTTACAACGACTCCGAACGGACTGACGGATGGACTGGAGAAGCTGCTTCATCCACTGAACCGAATCCATGTACCGGTACACGAAATTTCGATGATGATGTCTATTGCACTGCGTTTTATTCCGATTCTGCTGGAAGAGACAGACAAGATCATGAAGGCGCAGATTGCAAGAGGAGCTGATTTTGAATCAGGAAATATTATCCAGAGAGCAAAGGCAATGATTCCAATCCTTGTTCCGCTTTTCGTGTCTGCGTTCCGAAGAGCGAATGATCTGGCGATGGCAATGGAAGCCCGCTGTTATCATGGTGGCGAGGGGCGTACAAAGATGAAGCCTTTGAAATATCATTATCAGGACAGACTTGCTTATGCAATCACATTGGGATATCTAATCGCGATTGTAGTGATCGGAAGATTTGTGCCGTTTAAATTGTGGATTTTTTAGAATAAAATAAATAGAGAAGAGGGACGGAGATTTCTGTCCCTTTTATTTACGCGAGCAACGAGCCAAAGTCCGTGCTTGCACGAGAACTTGGCGACTGCCGCGATAACTTGAGAAACTCGCGGAGCGTGTTTCTCATAGTATAGGAGAAAGAACAGATATGAGAAGAATCAGATTGAGAGTGGCGTATGACGGGACAGCATACTGTGGCTGGCAGGTGCAGCCGGAAGTGCCGACGATTGAAGGTGAATTGAATCAGGCGATCTCCAGACTTACGAAGGAAGAGATTATCGTGATCGGGGCAAGCCGCACAGATGCTGGAGTCCATGCGAAGGGAAACGTTGCTGTATTTGACACAGAGTCTACAATCCCGGCAGACCGGTTTGCTTATGCATTGAATCCACTGCTTCCGGAAGATATCGTGGTTGTGGCATCAGATGAGGTGGAAGCAGACTGGCATCCAAGACATTGTGATACGGAGAAAACGTATGAATACAAGATCTTAAATAGCAAGTTCCCGGATCCGATGAGAAGAAGAGACACGTATCATGTTTCTTTTGACCTGGATCTTGAGAAGATGAGAGAAGCAGCAGGATATCTGAAAGGGGAACATGATTTTAAGAGCTTCTGTAATGTTCATACTCAGGTGGAAGATACGGTTCGCACGATTTATGATCTGGAAGTAGAGAAAGAGGAAGAGCTTATTACAATTCGTGTCCGTGGAAATGGATTCCTCTACAATATGGTCCGGATCCTTGCAGGTACGTTGATCGGAGTCGGAAGAGGAGCGATTGATCCGGAACAGATTCCGGCCATTCTTGAGGCGAAGGATCGCCAGGCAGCAGGAATGACAGTTCCACCACAGGGACTAACACTTGTTAAAATTGACTACCTTGATGAAAAAAGCAAATAATTTTTTGTAAAGGTTGACAATGAACCGTTTCGCTGTTAGACTAGACAGTGTGGTGATTGTCAGTAGACAGAACCAAATTTCAGGCAGAGACGAATTTTAAACGTATGCCTGGAATTTGTTTTTGTAAAGAATAACGAAAAAAATCGCGTATTATGTAAAAGTATAAAAAAAATATAAATATTATTAACAAATTATAAAATATTTGATTGACTTTTATGTGCAGGTTTGTTATACTGAATCACGTAGAAAAGAGATAACATTGACGAATTGTTATCATTAAAGAAGGATTGTTACTGTTAGGCAGGCAAAACCAGATTTTATGAGCGTCACCGAAGAAATCAAGGGGGATGCCTTAAAGTTTGGCTTTTTTATTATGAGGGAGTTTTTCCCAAAGTTAGAGAAAGGCCAATCGGATGGTTATAGACAAAATAATTAATAACAATATTGTATCTGCATTTGACGAAAAAGGCTTAGAAGTTGTTATCATGGGCCGCGGAATCGGATTCCAGATGAAGCGGGGACAGGAAGTTCCTGCAGAGAAGATAGAGAAGGTTTTCCGTATCAAGAGTCAGAGCATAGCAGAACAGCTCAAGGAATTGCTGGCGAAGATGCCGCTTGAGCAGGTTCAGATCTCGAACGAGATCATTTCCTATGCAAAGAAGACAATGAAGCTGAAGTTAAATCAGAGCATCTATGTTACATTGACAGATCATATCAGTTTTGCAATCAGCCGCTGTAAAAAGGGGATTCATCTTGAGAATGCGTTGCTGTGGGAGATTAAAAGATTTTATCCACAGGAATTTGAACTCGGAAGATATGCGGTAGAACTTGTGAAAAAAAGACTGAATGTAGAGATGCCTGAGGACGAAGCAGGATTTATTGCATTACATTTTGTCAACGCAGAGTATGGGACTGATATTCGGGATGCAGTACGGTTTCCGAATCAGGTGAAAGAGATTCTTGGAATCGTAGCAGATGAACTTGGGATTGAGATGGATGAAGGCTCATTGCATTATGAAAGATTTCTGACACACGTGAAGTTCCTTCTTCAGAGGATTTACCGCAAGGAGTTACTTGAAGAGGAAGAGAACGAGATTACAGAGATGATGCAGAGAAAGTATCCGAGAGAGTATTCTTGCAGCAGAAAAGTTGCAGATTACATAGAAAAGACGGCAGACTGCAAGCTGTCAGGAGAGGAAGTTTTGTATCTGACGCTCCATATTCGCCGTGTTGCGATGGCGGATTCGGAGGACGAATAGAGGGTTGCTTTGAACGGTAACGAAAGAAATGGCTGTATTAGGGAACAGCTACTGTAAAATCGGACTTTAGCGCAAGGCGCTTTTGTCATAGATGGTTCTCTGGTTTGTGGAAGACCCGGAGGATCAGAGTTGATTTTGACCGGAGGACTCATTTGCCGGTTAAAATAAAAAGGGATTAAAAATGAGAGATTATTAAGGAGGGAATTCTATGAAATTCGTACAGAAATTAGGAAAAGCTCTTATGCTTCCTGTTGCTTGTCTTCCGATTTGTGGTATCCTGATGGGATTAGGATACGCAATGTGTCCATCTACTATGCAGGGTGGAGATGTAACTGGTATTGTTCAGCAGATCGGATTTTTCCTTGTAAAAGCTGGTGGTGCCTTGATCGATCATATGGCACTCCTCTTTGCAATCGGTGTTGGTGTTGGTATGTCTGATGACCATGATGGTACAGCAGGTCTTGCTGCACTTGCATCCTGGCTGATGATCACAAACCTTCTTTCTACTGGAGCAGTATCTGTTCTTAGAACACTGGAAGAAGGATCAACAGCATTTATCGCATTCAGCAAAATCGAAAACCCATTTATCGGTATCATCGCCGGTATCATCGGTGCACTTTGCTACAACAGATTCAAATCAACTAAGCTTCCTGACTGGCTGTCATTCTTCAGTGGTAAGCGTTGTGTAGCAATCGTTGCAGGTGTTGTTTCTATTATTGTATCTGCAGTTCTGCTCTTTGTATGGCCGGTACTCTTTGCAGGACTGGTTGCACTTGGAAAAGGAATCGCAGGAATGGGAGCTCTTGGAGCTGGTATCTATGCATTCTTTAACAGATTACTTATCCCGTTCGGTCTGCACCACGCACTGAACAATGTATTCTGGTTTGATACAATCGGACTTGGAGACCTGTCACACTTCTGGAATGGAGAAACATCTGCAGACGTTTCCTGGAGTCTTGGAATGTACATGTCAGGATTCTTCCCATGTATGATGTTTGGTATCCCTGGAGCAGCTCTTGCTATGATTCAGTCTGCAAAGAGCAATAAGAAGAAAGTTGCAATCGGACTTATCGCATCTGCAGCAATTTCCGCATTCGTTTGTGGTGTTACAGAGCCATTCGAGTTCGCATTCATGTTCCTCGCTCCGGCACTTTACGTTGTATACGCATTACTGTATGGTATCTTTACAGTAATCACAGTAGCTCTTGGATTCCGTGCAGGATTCAGCTTCTCAGCAGGACTTACAGACCTTATCTTCTCTGCTTCCCTTCCGGCAGCAGCTAAGACATGGCTTATCATTCCTCTTGGAATCGCAGCTTTCATCGTATTCTACGTTGTATTCCGTTTCGCAATCGTTAAATTCGATCTGAAGACACCAGGTCGTGAAGATGACGATGATGATGAAACAAAAGTTGTTCTTGCAAACGATGACTTCACAACAGTAGCTAAGATCGTTCTTGAGGGTGTTGGTGGAAAAGATAACGTAGAGTCTGTCGACAACTGTATCACAAGACTTCGTCTTGTAATCAAAGATTACACAAAGGTTGATGAGAAGAAGATCAAATCTGCAGGTGTTGCAGGTGTTGTTCGTCCATCTCAGAAAGACGTTCAGGTAATCATTGGAACAAAAGTTCAGTTTGTAGCTGACGAGTTCAAGAAACTTTGCAAATAAGTTTAAATGATAATTAGGTTATCCGGGATAATGATGTGAAAGAATACGGATAACACACACATTAATAATCCCTTTTCAAAAGCGGAAGTGGAATCGGCGAAGAGCCGGGGACACTTCCGTTTTTTATATATTAGGAAAGTTCTTTCCTAATATATAAAAACGCTCCGCTAGGGATGCGCACTGCGGCGTACAAGGTAGGTGTCGCAAGCGACTGCCGCAGGCGCCAGAATGTGCCAAGGCACATTCTTTGTTATATATACAAGACCACTTGACAAAAGGATTACAATAGTCTATCATCAAGACTACGAGAGTTTATTCTGACTCTTATATAGAAGTTATATATGGAAGGCTGTGAAGGGAACAAGTAACAGACAGAACAGACACACAGAAAGCTGCCGGCTGATGAGAGGCGCGTAGATGACTGACTGCGAATACATCCCGGAGCTTCACACCGAAATCTGATGATGAAAGTTCAACGATTGATATGGACAGCAGATCAGACAGAGAGTAGGCTGTGACGGAGTTGTGCTCGTTATTGCACGAATGAGACTGACAGACATAAAGGTAAGAATTTTATACTTACATCCGAAAAAATGTTGTCGGTGAATTAAGGTGGTACCACGGTGATAGATCGTCCTTATTGCGTCATGCAGTAAGGATTTTTTTATATGTTAGGAAAGTTCTTTTCGGATATATAAAAAGGCCAAGCTGAATGATGCGTTATAATGCTACTGGTCACAGTTTTTGTGCCAAGAGACATGTTATGAATATTCTGTAGAAGTTACAGAAAAATAAAACGAAAAGAGAAGGAGAAGAAAGATGGGAATTTATGAAGAGCTTCAGGCAAGAGGCCTGATCGCCCAGGTGACAGATGAGGAGAGAATCAAAGAACTTGTAAATAATGGAAAGGCTACATTCTATATTGGATTCGACCCGACAGCAGACAGTCTTCATGTAGGACATTTCATGGCACTGTGCCTGATGAAACGTCTGCAGGAAGCAGGAAACAAGCCAATCGCACTGATCGGTGGTGGTACAGGATATATCGGAGATCCATCCGGAAGAACTGATATGAGAAGCATGATGACACCGGAGCAGATCCAGCATAACTGTGACTGCTTCAAAGAGCAGATGAGCCGTTTCATCGATTTTTCTGATGGAAAAGCACTTATGGTAAACAATGCGGACTGGCTGCTTGACTTGAACTACATTGATGTACTTCGTGAGGTAGGACCTCATTTCTCAGTAAACAGAATGCTGACAGCGGAGTGTTACAAGCAGAGAATGGAAAAAGGACTTAGCTTCCTTGAGTTCAACTACATGATCATGCAGGCATATGACTTCTACGAGCTGTTCCAGAACTACGGATGTAACCTTGAGTTTGGTGGAGATGATCAGTGGAGCAATATGCTCGCAGGTACAGAGCTGATTCGTCGTAAACTTGGTAAAGATGCAAGCGCTATGACAATCACACTGCTTCTGAACTCCGAAGGTAAGAAGATGGGTAAGACACAGTCAGGTGCTGTATGGCTTGACCCGAACAAGACATCCCCATTCGATTTCTACCAGTACTGGAGAAATGTCGGAGATGCTGATGTTCTGAAATGTATCCGTATGTTGACATTCCTTCCACTTGAAGAGATCGACAAGATGGATACTTGGGAAGGTGCACAGCTTAATACAGCAAAAGAAATCCTTGCATATGAGCTGACAAAACTTGTTCACGGTGAGGAAGAAGCGAAGAAAGCACAGGAGAGTGCACGTGCACTGTTCAGCCAGGGAAATGCTGATAACATGCCAACAACAGAACTGGAAGAAGCAGATTTCCAGGATGGAAAGATTGATATCCTTGCAGTTCTCGTAAAGAGCGGACAGGCATCTTCCAGATCTGACGCAAGACGTGCCGTAACACAGGGTGGTGTTTCTGTAGACGGAGAGAAAGTAACAGACATTACAACAACATATGCTCCGGCAGACTTCGACGGAGAAGGAAAGATCGTGAAAAAAGGAAAGAAAAACTTCCGCAGAGTTGTTGCAAAATAATTGAAATGAAGTAGAGAAATAGTGGCTGTTACTGTAGCATTAAGTTGGATACAGTAATGGCCGCTTCTTATAAGGAGGAAACAAAAATGGCATTTAAAGAAGTAAAGATTGAGGAACTTTCATTTAACCCTTTTACAAAAATCAGCAAGGAATGGATGTTGATCACAGCAGGAGATGAAGAGAAGCATAATACAATGACAGCCAGCTGGGGTGGTGTTGGAATTATGTGGGGGATGAATGTGGCTACAGCATATATTCGTCCACAGAGATATACGAAGGAATTCGTAGATGCAGAAGAGATGTTTACACTTTCTTTCTTTAAGGAAGATTATAGAAAAGCATTAAATCTTTGTGGTTCCAAGTCAGGTCGCGACTGTGATAAAGATAAAGAAGCAGGTCTGATACCGTATTACACAGACGGAACAACAGCGTATGAAGAAGCAGATCTGATCTTTGTCTGCAGAAAGCTTTATGCACAGGAGATGAAACCGGAGTGCTTTACAGTAGACGGACCGGATGAAAAATGGTATCCGGGCAAAGATTACCATACAATGTATATGGGTGAGATCGTGAAGGTTCTTGTGAGAGAATAAGTAAAAGATTTCAGCTGGTCAGATTATGAAGTCGAAGAGCCGGAACAATTAAAATAAAGAGTAGTTACACTGCTTGCAAATAATAGGAGAACTCCTTTCAGTTGTGATAAGATGCAGTCTGAGAGGAGTTTTTTGTAGAATAGAGTAAATAAAAATGCTGTACAACTTGAAAATTTTGATAAAATATGGTAAAAATAGATATAGAAAATACCAGGAAAGCGGGCGGTAGAATGGAAGAAGTAAAAACAATAATACTGAAGGATGTATTGCCTTTTGTGGATCCGGTGGCAAGATCCCATGCGAGAAGAGTTCTGAAAGATGCAGAAGGATACAAGGAGCTTGTGATTGATTTTCGGGGAATTGAATTCATGGGGCGCGGTTTTGCGGATGAAGTGTTCCGTGTATTTCAGGAAGAGCATCCGGAGATAAAGATTACACCGCTTCATGCAAGCACATCCATGTTAGCGATGATTCGCCATCTCGGAGGAAAACAACAATAAATGATATTTACAGATTCCTTGTAAACCGTTACAATAGGAAGTCGGGGCGTTTGTCTCTGATATCTAATTTTATAGAAGAAAAGGAACAAGGAAAATGGGGATTTATCTGATTGTATGCCCGCTGGTGTTTCTGGCGGGCTTTGTTGATTCAATTGCAGGAGGCGGTGGACTTATCTCGCTTCCGGCATATATGTTTGCCGGGATTCCGGTGCATAATGCAATCGCGACGAACAAGCTGTCATCTTCAACAGGAACGGTAGTATCGACAGCGAGACTGATTAAGAATAAGAAAGTAGACTGGGGATTCGTACCCGGAACGGTGATCGGAGCGTTGATTGGTTCTGTTGCAGGGGCGAATCTGGCGTTGATTATCAGCGACCATATTTTGAAAATGGTATTGGTTGTGATCCTGCCGATCGTAGCCTTTTGTGTGTTGAGAGACAAGAACATGGATGTGGAAGTTCCGGTCGGAATGACAAAGAACAAGCAGTATCTGATCGCAATTGTATGCTCTTTGGTGATTGGTTGTTATGACGGATTCTACGGTCCGGGAACAGGAACCTTCTTGCTGCTTGTATTTACCAAGCTTGCGAAGATACCATTGGAGAAAGCGACAGGAAATGTGAAGATTGTGAATCTTTCTTCCAATATTTCAGCGCTGATCACATTTATCCTGGCAGGGAAAATCCTGTGGGGACTGGGACTGGCAGCATCCTGTTTCAGTATCGCAGGGCATTACGTAGGTGCAGGAATGGTTGTGAATAATGGGGTGAAAGTGATCAAGCCGATTATTCTGATCGTGCTGGTACTGTTATTGGTTAAGGTTGTGTCTGGGATATAAGTAACTGTTCAGAGCCAAGCAAAATTTCAAAAAACAGGTATAAAAGGCTTGCATTTTTGAGGCTGTTTTTGAAATTTTATTTGGCGGATACACCATACCGACGAAATGCGTAGCATTTTGGAGGTTGGCTCTGAACAGTTACGAATATAATAAGGATATAAAAGAAGCAGAATCATGAGGGAAAATGATTCTGCTTCTTTGTGTATAGGCTTAACTTTTATACAAAATAACATAAATTTGTCAATTTTTATAAACATTATAATATAATACTCACATCACCAATCTCAGCACTCTTGTCTTATCCAATATAAAAATCGAACATACCATAAAAAGATGTGCAAGCAGTGTACTGACGATCACACCGTTAGACGTAAGCAGGAATCCGGTATAGAATCCAAACCAGCAGACGAATCCGGAGTAACTTGCCATCAGGATAAGCAGTGGCAATTCTTCCCAGAAGCCGTGAAGTGTGCTTAAAAAGTCATCCATTGTAAAATCGAAGTAGATAAAACGACCAACAGCAAGTGTGATGAAGTACATCATCAGTGAATCGTAGTTGTCATCATTGTAAATAAACTTAATATACAGAAGTATCAGTATAATATAAAAGGAAGATACCAGTCGAATGGACGCCTTCTGGTTGGAATCTATTTCTTCCAATGGTACAAATACAATATCAAGCCATCCATTTAAGATAACGGAGAAGCAAAGGAAGAGTAACAGGATAATGTCCTGATACTTCTGCCAATAGATGGACACGCCTGGAATCCTCTCGTCGATAACATAGTAAAGAGACAGAAAGATCAGCACGGAGGTGCTGGCGAAGACCATCTCAAAGAAACTTTCAATAATGCTTCTCTTGCGCTCCTGGTGATGGCGGTTGATACGACGGATTGCTTTGTGAGACAGGGAGTCATCTTGCAGTCGCTGGCGTGTTTTCAATTTGGCTACGCCAAGAACAATACCGATCACAACGGCCAGCCCGATCAGCGAGACGAGCAGGTAGATTCCGATGTATTCAAAGTTAAAGTAGTGTGTAACATAAGTTTTCATTAAAATGCCTTCTTTCAAAATCCTTAGCAGATGGTAAATGTTTCTAACCACCTTAATTTTAATTATAACACGGTGATGCAAGGGATAATCAGGTTTATGGTTAGCGTATACTTATAAGATTTATAAAATAGTGGACAAAATTGAACCTAGTCAAACAAAATAAACTATGTTAGACTATCAATAGATTGATAAAAAGATAACAAGCATGGTATCTGTCAGAATGGATTGTCAGTCGTATGTAGTGCGAGTAGTAACCAAAACAGTTTACCAGGGAGTGGGAAAAGGACAGGATGAGAATAATGAAAGCAATTGTATTCGATGTAGACGACACATTATATGATTTATCAACTCCATTTAAGGAAACATGCAGGGAGGTTTTCCCGGAAGATAAAGATCTGGATCTGGAAGGCGCATTTTTGGCAAGCAGAAGATACAGTGATTCCGTGTATGCACGCTGTTTAAGTGGTGAGATGTCGATGGAAGAGATGTATATCTATCGATTCAAAAATGCATTTCTTGATTATGGGAAGAAGATTGATGCACTCAAGGCATTGGAATTCCAAGCAATTTATGAAGAAAAACAGCATGAAATCAAGATGACAGATGCAATGAGACAGTTGATGCAGAACTTGAAAGAGAAGGTGACTCTGGGAATCGTTACAAATGGTCCGGCGCAGCATCAATGGGATAAAGTGAATGCGCTTGGTGTAACGGAATGGATTCCAGTAGGTCATGTATTTATATCAGGAGCACTCGGGGTAGCAAAACCGGACAAGAGGATTTTCAGTCGTGCGGCGGAAAGAATGGGGATTTTGCCGCAAGAGATCTGCTATGTAGGAGATTCTTTTGAAAATGATATTGTTGGGGCAAAAGCTGCGGGATGGAATGCAATCTGGTATAATCATCGTGGACATCAGGCAGCAGGTGATGTAAAGCCGGATGCAGTGGTAAGAAGTGAGGCAGAATTGATTGCATGTCTGGAGAAGATCAGCACAAAGGAGTGAGCGGAATATGCAGAAGGAAGCCCAAATAATCAAGGTGATGGCTGCTCCGGAAGCTGGATGGTAAAAGAAAACCTTTTAAAAAAAGAAAAATAACAGCTGTAAGAGAAATATTTTTCAATTACAGCTGTTATTTTCTTCTTATTCGTTATTCTTCTACTTTTTCACTTTTATCTTTCGGCAGAATCAGACTGAGCAGCAGTGATACTACGAACACACCTGCAACAGCATTTCCGTTGAAGATATCTCCCACAGCCTGTGGGAAAGCGCTGAAGAAGTTCGCATCTGTTTGTGTAAGACCAACGCCGACGCAGAAAGCGAGAGATACAATGATCATTGTGCGGTCATTGAACTCGCAGTCTTTGAGCATCTTGATTCCTTCGTACAGGATTGAACCAATCTTCCATATTGGATAGTTAGACAGCGTCTGCTTCTTCATTTTTTCCGAGTCTGCGAAGCATTGTCTTCTTGACTGCACGGAAAATGTTTTCATAACCTGTGCAGCGGCACAGATGACCGGACATCATTTTACGGATCTCATCATCTGAGAATTCTTTGCCGGCATTTAAAAGTTCAGTTGCACTCATGATGAATCCAGGTGTACAGAAGCCACACTGAACAGCTGCTTCATCAATAAATGCCTGCTGAATATCGGATAACTCACCATTTGGTCCGGCGAGACCTTCAAGAGTAAGGATTTCTTTTCCCTCAGCCCATACACCGAGATAGATACAGGAGTTGAAGCATTCCCCATCAATGATTACATTGCATGCTCCACATTCTCCGACTTCACAGCCTTTCTTTACGCTGGTCAGACGGAAGTCATCTCTTAAAACATCTGTAAGTGATGCACGGACATCAATCATTTTCTCGACTTTCTTACCGTTGATCGTGCAGGTAAGTAATTTGTATTGTTTATTCATCGATCACACCTCCTGCCAATCTGATAGATTCTGTCAGTGCACGCTCTGCAAGAACAGTAGCGATGTGCTGACGGAATGCCTTGGATGCTCTCCAGCTGTCACGTGGATTGATATCTTCCAGAACAGCCTGACCAAATTCATGAACAACAGCTTTTGTAAGCGGTTTGCCTTTTGCTTTTGCCTCAGCAGAAGGTGCACGCATCGGAACAGGTCCTGCAACTCCGTAAGCAATTCTGACATCCTCGATCGTCTTCTTATCCTCAGAGAGTTTTACATTGACAGAACATCCTGTTGTTGCGATATCCATTGCATTACGCATTGCGTATTTAATGTAATGTCCGTGGTAGCCTTCGTATGCTTCCTTCGGAATGATGATCGCTGTCTGAATCTCTGCCGGTTTCAGATCAACGACTCCTGCTTTAATATAGAAGTCATGGATCGGGATTCTGCGAACTCCGTCCGGTCCTGTAATCTCAACAATTGCATCCCATGCATGAAGTGTTGAAGCGGAATCAGCGGATGTAACACCATTACATGTGTTTCCACCGATCGTTCCGATGTTACGGATTTGTGGTCCACCAACCATATCAACAGCTTCCCCAAGTACGTTGATATGCTTCTGGATGATCGGATCCTTTGTAATATGAGAGAAGCTGGTCAGAGAGCCAATGCGGATCGCACCGTCTTCTTCATAAGATATGCCTCTTATTTCATCAATTCTATAAATGCTTACAAGTTCTTTTCCTGCGCGGCGTCCTTCACGCATCTGTACAAGAACGTCACTTCCGCCGGCAATGATCTGTGCTTCCGGATGTTCCTGTAAAAGCTGTATAGCATGAGCTACGCTTTCAGCTTCATAAAGTGCTTTAAGATCATACATTTGCTTCTCCTCCTTCCTCAAACATATGTTGTTCCTTCATACTGCGGAACAGATGGTGAGGATTCACCGGTGCATCATTTACATAGACACCTGTTGCCTGATAAACTGCGTTACGGATTGCAGGTGCAATGGAACATGTCGGTGGCTCACCAAGAGATTTTGTTCCGAATGCACTTGTAGGCTCCGCATTTTCTACGAAATAAGCGCGTAGTCTCGGGTGATCCATAAATGTGGATAACTTGTAATCGAGCAAGTTATTATTTAATGCTCTTCCGGTCTTCGGATCAAAGAGCAGGTTTTCAGAAAGTCCGAATCCGATTCCCATACTCATACCACCGTGTACCTGAGCTTCAGCAAGTGCCGGGTTGATAAGAGTTCCGGCGTCATGTACATTGACGATATCAAGCAGTTTTACCTTACACATCGGGATGTCAACTTCAACTTCTGCAAATGTACATCCGAAGGAGTAAGCATTGGACTTAATCTGTGCTGTACTTTCAGCTGACAGATGCTCACTGTGTGAAAGGCTGTAAAGTGCTTCTGTTGAAAGATCTCCAAGAGACATCAGAACACGGTTATCTGTGATACGAACAATCTGTCCGTCAATGATATCCAGGTTATATTCAGGCATTCTTGTCAGTTCATGCGCATATTTCAAAATGCGTTCTTTCAGAAGCAGTGCTGTCTGGCGAATTGAGAATCCGGCTGTATAAGTCTGACGGGATGCATAAGCACCTGTTCCGAATGGTGTAACGTCTGTATCCTGACAGGAAACAACGTGTACAGCTTCAAGCGGAACGCCAAGAATATCTGCAGTCATCTGTGAATATGCAGTATCAGCACCCTGTCCGATCTCTGTCTCACCGAGCTGAACCTGAAGAGAACCATCCTGATTCAATACCATACGGCAGGAAGATGTCTCAAGTGAGATTGGCCATACAGCTGTGTTGTACCAGAAGACTGCCATACCGATACCTCTGCGGATATCTCCTGTCTGGTTCTGATATTCTTTGTATTTACGAAGGTAATCAGTAACTTCGATTCCTTTGTCGAGGCACTGGTTGAATGTGTCGCTGTATAATTCATTTTTAGAAAATGCATCCTTGAATCCGACCGGCATCAGGTTTTTGCGGCGGAATTCAAGCGGATCCATGTTAAGTTTTGCACAAATGTCTTCTGTATGACATTCTACAGCCCACATTGCCTGTGGAATTCCGTAACCACGCATCGCACCGGCAACGGATTTGTTCGTGAATATTGTATAAGCATCAGCCTCTACGTTATCACAAGGATAAAGCTGCGGGAACGCGCCGACACCTTTGGCACAGATACTGTGACCGTGAGATGCGTAAGCACCCTGATCAGAAAATGCTTCCAGTTTTCTTGCAGCAAATGTTCCATCCGGGCGAACCCATGAAATGATGTGGCTCTTGATCGCATGACGTACACGAGTAGAAACAAAGGTCTCTTCTCTTGGTACATCAAGTTTAATAAGATGTCCGTGAAGCTGCATGGACAGCCATGCACAAAGTGGTTCATACAAAACATCCTGTTTATTTCCGAAACCACCGCCGATGTAAGGCTTGATGACACGGATCTTACCCCATTCAACTCCAAGTGCCTGACCGACAACTCGACGCACGATATGAGGAATCTGAGTAGAACTTACAACCTTGATGCGGTCTCCTTCCATCTCAGCGTAGCAGATGAAGTTCTCAATATGACAGTGCTGAACAGTTGGTGTGCTGTACCAGCCTTCTACTTTGATCAGTCCCGGTTCTTTGATGGCTTCTTCATAATTTCCTTTACTGATTGTTGTATGCTTGAGAATATTGTTCGGATATTTTTCATGAAGCTGAGGAGCATCCTCTTTCATAGCATCCAGAACATCCAGAACAAATGGATATTCTTCATATTCTACTTTGATCGCACGAAGTGCCTGTGCAGCGGAAACCTCATCCTCTGCTACAACCGCAGCGATATCATCCCCATAAAATCTGACGCGGTCTGTAAGTACAAGACGATCGGCAACATCCTGATGTGATTCATCTGTGGACCATGGATGTCCGGCAGTTGGAAAATAATGTTTTTCCTTTAAATCAAAACAGGTAAATACTTTTACAACTCCAGGTATCTTCTCGGCTTCAGATGTGTCAATAGAAAGAACACGTCCGTTGGCAATTGTAGAGTGTAAAATACGTGCAATATAGGCACTCTTATCACAGAGATCATCTGTATACCTTGTACGTCCAATTACTTTATCGTAGGCATCTACACGAGTAACCTTTTTTCCTACATACATGTTATCCCCTCCTTAAACATAAGTTTGGATCAACCGTTTACGTAAAAATCAATATCCTGTTTCATCTGAAGATATTGGGCTTGGGTAATCACGATCTTTCCTTTATTTAGCGTCAGAAGATTCATCTCTTCCAGCTTTCTGATGTTTCTGTCCAGAGTTTTAATAGAAATCCCCACTTCTTCGGAAATGCGCGCTCGTGTCTGGTTAAGTACCAGAATCTCCGGTGCCGGGATCTTTTGTTCATATTTACGGACCAGATGAACCATTAATCGGTCTCTTCCTTCCATAAACAGATATTTCCTGGCTTCCGCAGTTTGCAGAACGAGGCGGCTGATATTTTCCTGTGTTCTCATGAACAGTGCATCAACATCCATACGCATCCACTCCATATAATAAATAGATGGAATGGCAAGCAGCCGACATTTTGTTGAAGACAGAATGCTGATTCGGTATCTTGTAAGCCCGGCAAAACATTCAATCTCACCAAAGAAGTCACCCGGTCCAAAGTCCTTAAAGAAATAAGATTTCTCATGCATCGGCCATTCGACTCCGGTTACTTTCCCTGATAAAATGATGTATATGTACTTGCATTCTTCTCCGGCTTTGATAAAAGTCTGGTCAGCTTCCACATCGATTACGGACATGTAATACTTGACTTCCTCCGTACAGTTTCTGAAAAGCCGGTTCATATATTCCTGCTTTTTAAGTGGTAAGCTATTAAATAAATCCACGAATCTTCCTCCTCCTTTTTATTCATTATAGAGAGAAAAGCTGATACATTAAAAGGCCATGTGACATTTTTTCTCCGCTTTTTTGAATTATGGCGTTTTGGACAAAAAATGACTATAAATTAATTGTATTATAATGTTTTTTTGGCAAAAATGACAATAAAAATTGAAAAAATATTGATTTGTAAAGTTATCCACAAATTATCAACAAAAAAGATGAGTTATAAACAAGAAACACATTGCAATTAAAAGTGGACTGGGATATTCTGAGAACATACCAATTCATGAAGTTGGTGTTGGGCAGGTAAGAGGACTGTTTTATTTTAAATATCGCATCAAAATAAACGATGAAAAACAAATTACAAAACTATTTCCCAATGATCAGAACCAAAGGACAAGTGCTTGAAGAAATCCGGAATAGCCCGAAAATGTGGAAGACATTTTGCGGTTGGGAAGAAAAATACCAACAGGAATATCTTGACATTTGCACTGGTGTAAAAGGTGTAAAACTTCTCTATGATACCTATTTTAAAGTTATTATGAATCCGGATACCAGACCCGAAAGGTTAAATGATTTTCTATCAGAAATACTGGGAAGAAAAATTAGAATTTTAAAAGTACTTCCGAATGAATCAGCGCGTATTGCAGCAGAGAGCTCCTTATTGATTATGGACATTGTTGTTCAGTTTGAAGATGGCAGTATAGCAAATGTTGAAGTACAAAAAATGGGATATTTATTTCCCGGACAGAGAAGTGCCTGTTATTCTTCTGATTTATTGTTACGACAGTATAAACGAGTGCGCGCAGAATTAGGAAATTCATTTACTTATAAGAGAATTCAGAAAGTCTATACAATTGTATTATTTGAAAAGAGCAGCGCTGATTTCCGCAGGTTTTCGAAAGAAATATATATTCACCATTGCGAACAAAAAAGTGATACAGGAGTAGAAGTGAATTTACTGCAAGAATATACTTTTATATGTCTTGACATTTTTAGTGACATCATTCAAAATGAAAACAGAAAGATAAAAAACAGATTGGAAGAGTGGCTCGTATTTCTCAGTCAGGATGATCCGGAGATGATTATAAAACTTTTGAATCAAAATTCGGATTTTCAGAAGATTTATGAAGAAATCTATACACTCTGTCTTAATATGGAAGGAATGATGGAGATGTTTTCGAAAGAACTTGAGATTTTGGATCGTAATACAGTAAAGTTGATGATTGACGAGATGGAAGAAGAATTGGCACAAGTAAAGGCAAGTGTTGCAAAACAGGTCGAAGAACAAGTGGCAGAGAAGGTAGCCGAACAGGTGGCTCAAGCGAAGGAGAGCATTGCAAGAGAACTAGAAGAAGAGAAGCAAAAGATAGAAGAAGAAAAGCAAAGAGCGGAAGAAGAAAAACAAAGAGCAGAAGAAGAAAAACAAAGAGCTGATAAAGCAGAAGAGGAAAATATGAGATTAAGAAAGAAATTGATGGAATTGCAAAAATTGTAATAAGGTAGATACAAAAAATTAAAAAAACTTAGAAAAATTTAAATTTGTGCTTGCATATCTCTGATACGTATGATAAGATATAACTCGTGTCAGAGATAACACAAGACACGCGGGTGTAGTTCAATGGTAGAACACCAGCCTTCCAAGCTGGATACGTGGGTTCGATTCCCATCACCCGCTTTTTTTGTACCCGTTTTTAAAAAAGAAGGAGGCCAAGAACATGAAAACAGCAATTACAATCGCCGGAAGTGACTCTAGCGGAGGCGCAGGAATCCAGGCTGATATCAAGACAATGATCACCAATGGAGTATATGCAATGAGTGCGATTACTGCATTGACAGCGCAGAATACAACAGGTGTTACTTCTATATTAAATGCAACACCGGAATTTTTAGGACAGGAGCTTGACAGTATCTTTACAGATATCTATCCGGATGCCGTAAAGATCGGGATGGTTTCAGATAAAGAACTGATCAAAGTTATTGCAGCGAAGCTGCGTCAGTATGAAGCAAAGAATATTGTAGTAGATCCTGTTATGGTAGCAACAAGCGGAGCGAAGCTGATCAGTGATGATGCGGCGGATACATTGAAGGAAGAATTATTCCCGCTTGCAAGTGTACTGACTCCGAATATTCCGGAGGCAGAGGAGTTGATCGGAAGAAAGATCACAAGTGCAGAAGAGATGATCGATGCGGCGAAAGAAATTTCAGAAAAATATCACTGTGCAGTACTCTGCAAGGGTGGACATAACTTAAATGATGCGAATGATCTGCTATATGCAGATGGAGCGTATCGATGGTTTAACGGAAAAAGAATTGATAATCCGAATACTCATGGTACAGGTTGTACATTGTCTTCTGCGATTGCTTCTAATCTTGCAAAAGGATTCTCCTTGGAGGAGTCTGTGGAGCGTGCGAAAGAGTATATCTCTGGGGCACTTGCAGCAATGCTTGACCTTGGGAAGGGAAGCGGTCCAATGGATCATGGATTTGCTATCCAGAATGAATATACAAAAGAAGCAGAGGCATAAACTATGGAAAAAAGAACATCATTATTTGAGAACGGATTAATCTGGTTTGGAGCAGGAGTCTCCATTGCTGAGATTCTTACAGGGACATATTTTGCAGCTCTTGGATTTGGCAGAGGGCTGGCAGCCATTCTGGTAGGACATGTGATTGGATGTATCATGTTGTTTCTGGCTGGAGTGATTGGCGGTAAGACAAGAAAAAGTGCCATGGAGACAGTAAAAGACAGCTTTGGAAGTCATGGAGGACAGCTTTTCGCAATCCTGAATGTGCTTCAGCTTGTCGGATGGACTGCAATTATGATCTATGATGGAGCACTGGCAGCAGGAGGCATCTTTACAGTGGGACACTGGGTATGGTGTCTGGTAATAGGTGCATTGATCATTGTATGGATTCTGATCGGAATTACAAATCTTGGAAAGGTAAATACAGTTGCGATGGCAGCACTTTTTATTCTTACATTGATTCTTTTTAAGATTATTTTCTTTGATGGAACTGTAGTTG
This sequence comes from Mediterraneibacter sp. 210702-DFI.5.30, assembly GCF_020560115.1. NCBI lineage: Bacteria > Bacillati > Bacillota > Clostridia > Lachnospirales > Lachnospiraceae > Mediterraneibacter > Mediterraneibacter sp. 210702-DFI.5.30. The sequence continues at coordinate 324,795 of NZ_JAJCME010000002.1, read as the reverse complement.
CATCCATTACCGATGAGACATTTTCCTTTGGAGCAGCAGTAGAACTTGCGGTTGCAATGCCATTGTCCTGGCTTCCGTTGATCAGTGATTATACAAGAGAGGCGAAAGAACCTGTGAAGGCAACCGCAGTCAGTACAGTTGTTTATGGAGTTGTAAGCTGTTTTATGTATCTGGTCGGAATGGGTGCTGCATTGTTCACAGGAGAAAGTGATATCGCACAGATCATGGTAAAAGCAGGACTTGGAATCGCAGGTCTTCTGATTATTGTATTTTCAACAGTTACAACCACTTTCCTGGATGCTTATTCAGCAGGAATTTCAAGTGAATCCATCTTTGCAGGACTTAAAGGAAAATACGTTGCTGTAGTTGTAACAGTGATCGGTACCATCGGAGCAATTGTCTATCCGATGGACGATATCACAGATTTCCTGTATCTGATCGGCTCTGTATTTGCGCCAATGATCGCAGTGCAGATTGCAGATTTCTTTATTCTGAAAAAGAAAAAATCGGAAACCGGATTCGATTGGTATAATCTGTTGATCTGGCTGGCCGGCTTCATTTTATACCGTGTTCTGATGAATATTGATATGCTGCTTGGAAATACACTTCCGGATATGGTTTTGACAATTCTTCTTTGCATGATCGTGGCAGCAGTAAGAGGAAGAAAGAAAGCATAGCCTTTTAAAGGTCAGCGCGAAGCATAACCTTTGCGGTAAAGACTCCATCTTTATAAGTAAAATTACAAGAACCATCGTTCTTTTCTGCCATTCTGCGGACAGACTGGGTACCGATTCCCAGACCTTTTCGCTTGGTGGAATGGAACAGATGGTTCTTTTCTTTGATCGTTCCGTCAAAATTATTTTCTACCCGGATTAAAAGAATAGAAGCAGAATGTTGATAGATTTCCAACGATATCTGCTGCTGCGCAGCGGTAGTTTTGCGACTGGCTTCCAATGCATTTTCTAATAGATTGGAAAGAATAAGACAGAGATCCATTTCATCTACGGAAAGTTCTTTTGGAAGATCAACACGGGCAGCAAATGGAATTTCTTCTTTTTGAGCAAGCGCATAATAATATCCAATCACGTTATCGACAGACTGATTTTCACAGAAGTGATAAGTAAGGTTTGGAATTTTATCCATTGCATTTTGCAGGTATTCTTTGATCTTTTCTAAATCACCGTCTTTGGCCATGGTGGAAAGTTGTATAAAATGATGACGAATATCATGTCGAGCCTGTCTGGCATCTTCAATCGCACTTCTTAAATTCTCATATCGTTCCTGCTGTACAGAAAGAAAAAGATTTTCCTGCTGAAGTTTTTTGTTTTTATTCAGGATATTAGCCATCATTAAAAACATCGAGTAAAATAATGCAAGGATGAGTAGAAGAGCATAAACAATCACAATGTATCCACGCAGAAAACGCTGCGTGTGCAGGATGGTATTATATTTTGGAATCAAAGCAAGGTTCAATCCGATGACCAGAACCGGGAGAATCCAGAAAACATACCAGGTCGGAGCAAGATTTTCATCTTCTACTATTTCTTTGACTGAATGGGAGGCTGGATACCATACGAGAAGGACGAAAAGAATGCAGAAAAGATTATACAGGATTCCAAAAGTAGAAAAACCGGAAAATGCAAGGTGTCCAGAACCAAAATTCAACATTGCAGAAGCAGCTCTGGAAAGGCTGTTAAAGCAGGAAAAAACTGCACAGACGGCAAGATAGATGCTGACAGATTTCCAAAGTGAAATTAACAAAGTGTTATGGTATAGAACAAGTAGAACAAATAGAAGAGGAAGAAGAACAGATCTTGTTGACAAATGGAATCTATAGCATGCAAAACCACAAAAACAAGAGCATATAATAAGAAGCGGGAGCATCCAGACAGCCAGCTTCTTAGGTGTTTGTTTCAGAGATGATCTTACCGGCAGATAGGCAAGCAGCATACCAGGAATCAAAACTGTAAATTCCAAAGTTTGGAAAATTAAAGTCCGCATCAAAATCCCCCCTTTTGAAATAGATAATCCATAAAGTGTTGTCGTGCAGGTTTGCACAGTTCATATTAAATACAAACGTTTTGACATAGGATTAGTATACCACAGAATGACGATTCGTGCCATTTTCAGACAGTTCATGTCAAAAATATTGAACAATCTGGTATCAAAAATATAATAATAAGAAATATGATTGCCGATAATATAGCAAAATACAAATGAGGAGGAAAAACGGATATGAAAACAATAAAAAGGATAATGGCAGCGCTCATATGTATGACGATAGCACTTACGGGGATTCCAATCAGTGTAAAAGCGGCAGATTCCAGTGGAACGCTGGACACAAATATGGAGACGAACAGTGAATTATTTATTACATTGGAAGAAAATACAGATTATCGTTGGAATGTAAATGACAGTGGCGAGAAAGGAAGCGATGTACATTTGGATACCGGAGAAGGCGGTAATTGCCGTTTTCGTCTGGATAAAATAGAAAACGGATGGTATGGAATTAAACACATTAAGGTGAATGGAACAGATCGTTTCGCAGATGTAGAAGATGAAAGTAAAGATAGCGGTGCAAAGATACATGTATGGGAAAGTAATGATGAGAAAGTCAAAGGAAAAGAGCATCGTCAATTTGCATTTTATTATCTTGGAAATGATGCAAACGGAAATAAAAGATATTATATAAAGAATAGAAAAAGTGGAAGATGGCTTGGATACTCAGGAAATTTGAATAATAATAATCCCAATATTATTCAGACAGAAGAAAAAGATAGAAAAGTCTGGCTGGTTACAAAATCGGTGGTTCCGCTCACAGGAAAGGAAACTCAGATTTTAAAAGATGGAGATAAAAGTGTAGTTTCTGAAATCTATAAAGCAGAAACACATGAAGCAATAAACAGGCCTTCAAATGAGTCACTCCCAGGAACACAGTTACTTTTTCTAGAACAGGGGATCGCCAGTAAATGGAAACTGGTTTGGTATCCAGACTATCAGGCATATAGAATTGAAGCTATATCGGATGGAGAGAAAGATACCAATTATGCGATAGATGTTCTGGGAGAATCAGGTTGTGCAAATACAATAGTACATATCTGGAATAAGGAAAGTTTTGACAGAAATCAAAATACCAGCCAACTGTGGCGCTTCTTTAGACAGGATGATGGAACATATAAAATCATGAATGCCAGAAGCGGTATGTATCTAAAAGAGGGGATTGGCGAGACATGGATTGGTCATACAGCGACGGCTATGAATGTGTCAATTTTGGCAGGAAGTACAAATGATACGGCTTACGGTTACGCAGATGAATGGATGGCAGATATTCCAGATGATGCACTATTATCTTCTGTAAATATTCCGGCAACACATGATACAGGAACAGCAGGGGTTGTACAAGACCTTGTTGCAAGTTTATCACTCACATCTTGTCAGAATCTTTATTATGATGAGCAGTTGAATGTGGGAGCACGTAGTTTTGATATTCGTGGAAATGCAACAAAAGACGATGCTTCTGCGGCAGACGTGAAGATTATACATGGAGGCGATACATGGCAGTGTCAGGAAAAAGACGGAAGTGATCTTACATTACAGTCAATCTTTAATACATCACTTGCTTTTTTGGAAAAACATCCTTCAGAAACAATTATTCTTACGATAAAACCGGATGATGGTTCTACAGTAGGAATGGAGCATGCAGTTGCAGAATTTGTGAAAAATCATCAGGATAAAGTGTACACTGAGGGAGACATTCCATCAATGAAGGAAGCTCGTGGAAAAATTGTACTTATCCGAAGATTTAAATTAACTCAAAATTATGAAGCCTGGCAGACGCGTGCAATGGGACTTGATCTTACCAATTGGGATGATGTGAGTTATAGAGATTATAAGTATGCATATAAAACATATGATGATGGAAAAAATCGAGTGTATATCCAGGATGCATATAATACATATGACTGTGATATTTATTCAAAGAAGTGGGAATATATAGCAGGAACAATGAAACAGACAACAGGAATAGATACAAGTCATCCAATTGATTCTAATTCATGGGTATTTAATTATACTTCCTGTGCAAATGGAATTCCGTTGAATATGACAAGAGATATCAATTCGGATTTATATAAAGATAAGGAGAATTGTATCGATAACCGATTCCTTGGAACAGTAATGCTTAACTTTATTGATGAACCAATGTCACGGTTGATCTATGAGACAAACAGCAACATGATATTTGAACCAAAACTTCCTACACCGGAAGTAGAGGTTGAATATGGTCAGACACTGGCAGAAGCTACATTGAAGGGGATTGAAAATGCACCGGCAGGAACATGGAAGTTTGAAGATGCAACCCATGTTGTAACAGATCAGGAAGTAACAGATCAGACAAAATTTGAATTGACCTTCCTGCCGGCAGATAATAAAAAATACAAAAATGTTACTATGTGGGTTCCGGTAAAAACAGTGAATAAGTCAGAAGTGATCACAGCGTATCTCGGATATGAAGAAATTTCCTATGGTGAAACTCCGAAGATGTCATACGTTGTTGCACCAACGGAAACACTGAGCGCAGATGAAGTGGAAGAACTTTTTGCAAATGTTACGGATGAAATGAGAATCCAGGAGACAGGACAGTCATTAAATGAGATAATCGATGCAGGAAGCTATAAGATTGATTGTCCGGAAACAGTAGGCGGATTCAAGGTAAACTGGATTCATTTGAAAGAATACGATCTTGATATCAATCCAGTGAACACAATGGAAACAACAGGTTCCAAAAGCAGCACAGCAGAAAATACTACATTCGAAAATGGAGCAGTCAGTAGTGCACAGAGAATCATTGTCCGTGCAGAAAAGAAAACAAAGACATATGGAGATGAGTTGACCAGCGCAGATCTTACATTTACGATCAGTGATTCAGAAAGGGCGAAACTTCTTCCAGGAGATACTGTTGAAAGTCTCGGACTGACATTGAAAGCAACAACCATCGAACCGGAAGATATTCTGACAGGAAGCACAACAGATGCAGATGGAGATGACATTCTTGGCGCATATGGAAATGCAGGAAGATATGTTATCCTGAAAGACAATGCGACAAATACGAATTATGATGTTGTAGTTCTTCCGGCATTCCTTAATGTATCACCAAAGGAAGCAGAGATAGAATGGAATGAGGCAGCACAGTATACATATACAGGAAATGCATGTGGAATAGAGGCAAACGTGAAAGCAGACAGCCTTTTAGAAAAGGATAGTTGTGCGATTAAAAAACTGCTCAATGCAGATCATACAGAAGTTGGAAATTACAAGGCGCTTGCAATAGGTTTGACCAATGAAAACTATATCTTTTCCGGCACAAACCGCGTGCATGTATGGGAATATGAGATTTTGCAGGCAGATCCGGAAGTGACTTTCCCAGCAGCAGAAGTGATTTATGGAGACAGCTTAAAGAAAGCAACACTTTCCAGTCAGTCGGGAGAAGGTGTATTCCGTTTTGCAGACGATACGACAATGCTTACAGTAGCAGAGGATCAAAGTGAACAAGAGATGATCTTCACACCGGCTAATCCGAACTACAAGACAGTTACGTCAAATATTTCTGTAACAGTAAAACCGAGAAGCATTACGATCAGACCGGACCGTACGGAGAAAGAATATGGACAGACAATCACAGAGTATACCTGGTCAATCAGTGAGGGAAGTCTGGCAGGAGATGATCAGATAGAGGATCTGAAAATAAATGTCACATTGACCGCAGGAGATGCAGAAAAAGAAAACTGTACGGTCGGTCTTTATGATATTACAGAAAAAACTCCGCTGACAGCAGATAATGCGAATTACGCAGTACTGTTTAAACCAGGGACACTGCAGGTACAGCCAAAACCTCTGGGCGTTGCATGGAATACGGACGGAACTGTGATTTATACAGGGAAAGAAGCAAATGTGTCTGCAGAATTTACAGGGGTATTGTTCGAAGATGACTGCAAGGCGGTTGTAGAAGGTGGAAATGAAATCAAGACCGGAACATATACAGCCACCATTGTCGGAATGAGTGGTGAACAGAGTGATAATTATGTGCTTCACGGAGAGGATACAGACTATCAGATAGATTACCAGATTGTGAAGAAAGAAGAAACAAAGAATCCAACCGATTCAAAGGAAACATCGACAGGTACTGCAGGAAAGAAACCAACAGGAACTTCAGTGTCAGGAAAACAGGTGAAAACAGCAAAGACAGGAGACAGCATCAGCTACATCTGGATTCTGATGACTGCAGGATCAATTGCAGTGATCGGTGGAATGATTTATGTTATTAGAAGAAGAAAACAGAAGTAAAATTAAAGTGAATCTATAAACGATAGATAGAAAGGTGTCAGGCATATGGGGAAGCTGTTATTTTAAACTTCGGCCTGACACCTTTTATTGAAAAAAAGATGAAATTAGTATATTATGAAAACAGATGCGGTATATCTTAAACATGTAATAAAAAGTGTTTCTGACCGCAATGTGTTGAGAGAAAAGGAGAGTGAGAAATGAGTGAATTAAGTAAAAAAGCAAGAAATAGAACAAGGGTCCAGATGGTACTGACAATGTTGGTTATTGTTTCCGTTATCAGACAATTCTTTCTGGGAAACTATCACAATATGTTTCTTGGAATTCTAACATTGATTTTGTTTATGGTGCCACAGTTTATCGACAAGAAACTTGGAGTGACAATCCCGGTTGGTCTGGAAACGGTTATTCTGATCTTTATCTTCTCAGCAGAGATACTTGGAGAAATCAATGCATTTTATGTAAAGATTCCGGTATGGGATACTATTTTGCATACAACGAATGGATTCCTGATGGCGGCAATCGGGTTTGCACTGATTGATTTATTCAACCGAAGTGATCGATTCTCAATTAAGATGTCCCCATACTTTGTGGCATTTTTTGCATTTTGTTTTTCAATGACAGTTGGTGTTTTGTGGGAGTTCTTTGAATTCAGTATGGATTGGTTTTTCGGATTGGATATGCAGAAAGACTGGATCGTTCCGGCAATCAATTCAGTGAAGCTGAATCCGACAGGAGCAAATATCCCAATCCATGTAGATGTTCAGTCTGTTGTGATCAACGGTGAGACTTGGAATCTGGGCGGATATCTTGACATTGGAATCGTAGATACAATGAAAGATCTTATGGTGAATTTTGTCGGAGCTGTTGTATTTTCTGTGATTGGAATTTTATATTTGAAACATCGTGGAAAAGGAAAACTGGCAGCTTCCTTAATTCCACAGGTGAGAGATACGGATGCAGAAGTATCTGAAAAATAGAAAACGTAAAGGACAGATTGATGAACAGTCAAAAAGAAATTAGAAATATAAAGATAAAAAATCAGTTAGAGCTCTGGCTGTTCTGTGCAATTATCGGTGCAGTTGCCGGCGGATTGGTCTGGGCACTTTTGAAGATCATGGCAGTCGGGATGAATCTTATCTGGGAATGGGTTCCGGAACATTTTTCATTACCATACTATACGATAGTGGTCTGTGTGATCGGTGCATTTTTTGTCGGTGTCTTCCGGAAGATGTTCGGAGATTATCCGGAGGAAATGGAAACTGTTATGGCAAAAGTGAAAACGGAGAAGCATTATGATTATAAAAATATGCTTGTCATGATGATCGCAGCAGTGCTGCCGCTTTTAATCGGAAGCAGTGTAGGTCCGGAAGCCGGGCTTACCGGAATTATCGTCGGAATGTGTTACTGGGCAGGAGATAATCTGAAGTTTGCCAGACAGCATGCGAAGGAATACTCCCAGATCGGGGTAGCAGCATCCTTAAGTGTTTTATTCCATGCTCCGCTATTTGGATTGTTTGAAGTGGAAGAGAACACTTTAGAAGAGAATAATTCAGAACAAACTGTTGTTCCGGCAGGAATTTCATCAAAGATATTTATTTATGGAATCGCAATTGCTGCTGCAACAGGTATTTATGCAGGACTTTCCGAAGTATTCGGTTCAGGACTTTCGGGTTTTCCAAGCTTTGAGGCAGTTGAGATCGGAAAGATGGACTATGCATTAATACTTCTCTATATTATTGCAGGATGCGTGTTAGCTGTTTTTTATGAAAAGACACATCAGATAACGAAGAAAACTGCGAAAAAGGTACCGGCAGTTCTTCGAGAAGTTCTCGCAGGAATTTGTCTTGGAATCTGTGGAATGTTAATCCCGGCAGTTATGTTTTCGGGAGAAGAACAGATGGGAGTGTTGATGAAAGAGTATAGTCAATACCTTCCGTTAGCACTGATCGGAGTTGCATTTTTGAAAGTGCTTCTCACAAATATTTGTATACAGTTCGGTTTGAAGGGAGGACATTTCTTCCCGGTTATCTTCGCAGGTGTATGCATGGGATATGGCGTGGGAATGCTGATCTGCGGAAATGCAGAGAGTCATCTTGTTTTCGCATCTGCAATTGTTACAGCGGCGCTTCTAGGTGGAACGATGAAAAAGCCGTTAGCCGTTACAATGCTTCTGTTTCTATGCTATCCGGTGAAATTGTTCGTATGGATTTTTGTGGCTGCGGCAGCAGGCAGCAAATGCCTATCCTTATTTGATAAGAGAAAAGTGGAAAACAAAAATTCCGTTGAGTGAAAACTCAGCGGAATTTTTTTACCCTTTTTGAGATGTCTTCCAGTTCTTCTTTGGAAAGTTCCGGGAGACGTTCTAATTTATCCAGGAACATCATTGCCGTTTCACGACGCTGCATCTCTACAATCTGTCCGTAATAATTGACAACAACACCGGTAACGATTGCAACAACGAAGATCGTGTAGATTGTGACAAGTACAGAAACCAGTTTGCCAATGAAAGTTATGGCAACAATATCGCCGAACCCGGCGGTAGAAAGTACCGCATAGCAATACCAGAGGGCATCTCCATAGTGGTTGATGTCAGGCTCTACCAGCTGAATGATGGCTGCGGATACAAAGAGAAATACGATATAACCGGAAAGAATCTGGGTTGCTTTCGTGCGTTTTAAGATCATCCATAAAAGTTTTAGCTTTTTCATATATTAACGGCTCCGTTTCATAAATTTCAGATAAATTAATTATATCATGAAATGGAGTCAAAAGAATAGTTAGATAAAATTTATTCTACGGTTTTCATTTTACTGCCTTTATTCAGAATTCCATTAAAGCGGCTCATGAATGTGATTGTTGTGATTGTGGCTGCAACAATATCACTGATCGGTTCTGCAAGAAAGACTGCAAAAACCTTATCCTGAATAAAAAGTGGCAGGATAAAGATCAGCGGAATCAGCAAGATCAGTTTTCTTAAGCAGGCGAGCAGCAGACTGACCTTTGCCTGTCCCAATGCCATGAAACTTTGCTGACATGAAACCTGGAATCCGAGGGAGAAAATACCTGCCATATAGATTCTCAGCGCCCATGCAGTATAAGTGATCAGATCCGTATTGTTGGAAAAGATTCCTGCAAACAGCTTAGGAAACAGCAGCATGATCAGCCAGAAACAGCTGGTGAAAATCGTACAAACCTTAAATTGTGTAAAGAAGGCTTTTTTTACTCGCTCTTTATTGCCGGCACCGAAGTTATAACTCATGATCGGCTGACCGCCCTGGCAGATTCCCTGCAGTGGCAGCGTGGCAAGCTGGCTGACACTCGTAATGATCGTCATGGCTCCGACAGCAAGGTCCCCACCATATCTTGACAGACTGGAAGTAAAGCTGATGGAGAGAATACTTTCTGTAGAAAGCATGACAAAAGTGGAAATACCAAGTGCAAGGCATGGTAAGATAACATCCTTTTGTAATCTGAAATTTTCTTTTCTAAGATGAAGGATCGTCTTCTTCCCGGATAAGAAACGAAGAATCCAAATTGCACCGACAGCCTGACTTAAAACAGTGGCAAGTGCGGCACCTCTTACACCAAGATTGAATACGAAGATAAAAATCGGATCAAGAATGATATTGATCACAGCTCCGATCACAGTAGTCATCATACTGATCTTGGCAAATCCCTGTGTTGTAATAAATGGATTCATTCCCATCACGATTAAGACAAAGATACTTCCAAGGATATAGATTCTTGCGTATGCTACTCCGTATGGCAGTGTCTTCTCGCTGGCTCCAAAAAGTGTCAACAGCTGTGGCGCAAATGTAAAGAAGACTACAGTAAGTATGACAGCCATAAGGATGAGAAGTGCAAAACAGTTTCCAAGGATTTTTTCAGCTGTTTTATTATCTTTTTTTCCCATAGATATTGCAGCACGCGGAGCACCACCGGAACCTGCAAGCATAGCAAAAGCGTTGATCAGCATAAGGATCGGTGTAAATAATCCAACGCCGGTTAATGCCGCGGCTCCAACACCGGAAATGTGTCCGATATAGATTCGGTCTACAATGTTATATAGAAGATTGATGATCTGGGCGACAACAGCAGGAATTGCAAGCTGTGCCAGAAGGCGCGGAATCTTTTCTGTTTCCATCGCCTGAGAATTTGATTTCATGTCCATAACGATTTTCTCCTAAATAGTTTTAAAGTCAAAGAAGATTATACATCTCGTGTAAAGGAAAAAGCAATAAGAAATCCAAAGTCACTATTGTATCAGGAATAGAAACTTTAGAGTTCAATATTGTCAATATTTTACCATATATGCATGATGTGTTGCATTGCAAGGCTGACTACTGTAATACCAACCCAGCAGGAAGCACCGAGAAGGATTGGCTTTCCACCAGATTTGACAAGCTTCACAACATTGCTGTTCAGACCGATCGCAGCCATAGCCATGATAATGAAGAACTTAGACAGTTCTTTCAGCGGAGCAAATACATCCGCATTTACCCCAAGGCTCATGCATACAGTTGTAATGACAGCCGCAATGATAAAGTACAGGATGAACATTGGAAAAGCTCTTTTTAAGCTGAACTTACCGGATGATTTTCCGTCTTTTGCGGCTGATTTCGCACGAATCAGTGAGAGCACAAGTGTGATCGGAATGATTGCAAGCGTACGTGTCAGTTTAACTGTGACAGCAGTATTAAGTGTCTCACTTCCAAGATTCCACATGCTGTCCCAGGTAGAGGCGGCAGCAGTTACGGATGAAGTATCATTGATCGCAGTTCCGGCAAAGACACCGAAAGCATTTCCGCTTGTTGTGTCGAAGCCGAGTGCATTTCCAAGCACCGGGAAAAGTACAGCAGCGATAACATTGAAGAAAAAGATAACAGAAATCGCCTGTGCGACTTCTGTGTCATCGGCGTCAATGACAGGCGCTGTAGCAGCAATCGCAGAACCACCGCAGATGGAAGAACCGACACCAACAAGGATAGATGTGTTGGAAGGAACATTCAGCACCTTGCGGAGCAGCCATGCAATGATCAAAGAGGTAGAAATTGTACTGACGATAATAGGAAGAGACTGCTTTCCTGTCTGTAAGATAACTCCGAGATTCATACCGAATCCAAGCAGAACAACAGCAGTCTGTAAAATAATTTTAGATGTCCATTTAATTCCTGATTCGGCTGTTCCTTTTTCAGTCCAAAAGCAGGTGATCATCATTCCGGCGAGAATCGCAATGACAGGTCCGCCGATTACCGGAAATGCTTTTCCAATCAGCCAGGATGGAATCGCAATCAGAAAGCAGACCAGAATTCCTTTGAAATTTTTTTGAATAAAATTCATGATAGTTTCCTCTCTTAAGTCTTTTGTTACTGTCGCACTATGGGCGTCAGCAACCGTATTTTTATGAAACAATTATAGATTATAACACGGATAAACAATAATAAAAAGTGTATAAATTCTACTATCTATAGGATGAAGGTGTCTGTCCGGTTTTCTTTTTAAAACAAGAACTGAAGTAGTATTGATTTGAATATCCTACTTTCGCACTTATTTCTTTTAGTGAAAGGTTCGTATTTTTCAATAGATTACAGGCCGTTTCAATCCGAATATCTGTGATTACATCCGAAATATTTTGCTGGCGTTGTTTTTTGAACAGAGCACTAAGATGAGCCGGACTAATATGAACATTGTTAGCAATTTCATTTAGACATAAGGTGTTGTCTTGATAATGTTGGTGTATATAATTGATAGTAGCAGTACAAACATGTTCTTGACGACTCTGTGCTGAAAGATTAATTTTATCAGATATTGTCTGGCATAAACTAGAAAGCCATTGGAAGATCTCAGTACTTGTTGAAAAAGAGTCAAGGTGTTGATAGGTTTTAATAATGTCTTTTTCCATGTCATTGCTTCTAATGCCCATATCGCAGAGAAATTTTAGTAAATGTCCCAAAAGCTGATAGATACGTATAAATATAAATTGTTTGTTTTTGTAGTTTTGTGTTAATTCTTCTGAAAATGAAAGAATCCACTTTTCTACTCCGTCCAGGTCATTTTCGCATAAAAGCTGTATTAACTTTTCATGACCGGAAACTTCATATAATTCAGCAGAGTAATCGTTGTCTATAGTATCACCCAGTGTAAATATGTTTTTCTGTGGAAAGAAAAAACGGTATTCCAGTGACTTTAATGCATTGGAATACGAAACAGATAAAGTCCACAAGTATTTGACGATGTTTCCTATTCCGATATTTAATTCGAAAAAGCTGTTTTTATAAAGTTGCAATAATTCTGTTAACAGTTCATAAGATGCATTATAGAAGTATTTCTGATTAGAATAATTGTGAGCAATCACCAATACGATTTCGTCAAAACTTGTTAAAGTATGAATCAGTGAAAAGTGCTCATTGAAAAGTTCTTTTATGGTATCAGACATACTCATTAGTTTTATGTGATACTCTTCAATGCCTTTTTTTTCTTTGATGTCTGTTGCATTTTGTATTTGAATTACAATGGCCTGATAATAATGATAGTCAAGATTCAACTGAAGATAATCGGCATAATTTGAAAGTGTATATCGAGCTTCATCACTTGAAGATTGTATTAATTTATGAAAAAAATTATCGATCATTATAGGGCGGCTTTGTTTTAATATTTCAAGATTCCTCTGTTCTTTATTAAGCATACTAAGAGCATTGCGAATGATTTTCTTTAGATAAGAATAATCAAGCGGTTTTTCTATATAGTCAAATGCACCGAGTCGTATAGCTTGTTTGGCATATTCAAATTTATCAAATGCACTGATAAGTATTATTTTTATAGATGAATTAATCTTTAGTGCATTTTGTGCAAGAGATAAACCGTCTAATTGTGGCATTTCTATATCGGAAATAATTAAATCAACCATATTATTTTGCAGATAATCAAGAGCCTGCTGTCCATCATAGGCTTTGCAAGCGACTTCTGCATTTAAATCAGACCAGTCAATGTTGTGGCAAATACCATCAACAGATATATGGTTGTCATCTATAATCATAATTTTGTACATTAGTAGTCCTCCAGTAATTGCGGAATTCTTATATAAATTGTGGTTCCAGTATCTTTGTTGCTTTCAACTCTGAGTGTACCATGTCCCTGTAAAGAGGAACATATACGTGAATTAATGTTACTTATACCGAAATGTTTTTCGTAGTGAATTTGTTTGGAAACAATACCTTCACGGAGTTCATTTAGTTTCTCAGGAGACATACCAATTCCATTATCAGAAATCATGATTTCTATCATATCATCATCATATCTAATAGAAATATCGATATGCATATGGATTCCATTTCCTTTAAAACCATGTTGAATCGAATTTTCCAATATAGGCTGTAGTGTGAACTTACAAATAAGAAAGTTTTCTATTCCTTCTTCCATATCTATATTCCAATCAAATAAATTATCTTTACATAATGCTTCCATTTCCATATATAATTGTGCAATTTCTAATTCTTTTTTAATAGGAATCAGATCATTGGAGGTGCGTAACAATCCTTTATAAAAAAGCGATAAATCAGCAAGCATTTTATTCGCTTTCGTGATTTCACCAAATGACAACAAATTTTGAACAGATGCTAAAATATTATATAGGAAATGAGGATTGATTTGTGATTGCAGCAACTGATAATTTAGTTTTTCCTCTTGTATTTTTAATTGAAGGTTATTCTCAAAGCTTGAATTCAATTCTGAAATCATGTTAGCACAGGTGACGGTTAGTGAATCTATTTCATCCAAGTGAGTTGAAGAAGATGGAACTAACTTGTCGATCTGCGTCGAATCTATGACATCGTCCATTTTGATTTCCGACATAGAATGAGACAAATGATTGATTTTATTTGTCATTTGATCAGCCACCCAGATAATTGAGAGCATAGTCAGAGGGACAATAATCATGAAACAAATGAAAATCATTTTTACGAGAAAGGATGAACTTTGGCGTATATAATAATCAGGAGTTTCAGTAACAAGAAATAGCTGGTTATGTACCGGTGTGGAAATTATCTCACATTTATCATATGAGAAATGTGATAGTCTCAAGTTTTGTGTGATTGCATGAAGTTTTTCATTGGATAAAGAACCCCCAATTTGTTTCTTATCTGTGCTTGATAATACAACACCCTCGGAATTTATTATATAAGAAAGAGAAGGATTGCCTTCAGAAAATGTGTTTAAGTAGTTGCTTAATTCTTCACTTGTTATGTGAACAGCCAAACAAGTTTTTTGTGAATTGATTTTTGCATACCTATAGCAGGAGAGTACTCCGGAAGGTTCTTCACCTTTGCTGACCATATAAGGGAAGTTAATGTCTTTGCGAAAAATCCAATTAGGAGTAAGCCCTTGTTTTGAAAAATCGCTCAACTGTACCTTATATTTTTTAAGGTCTGATAAAGAACAGAAAGTAAGACCTTCTTTTGAAGCAAAACTATCATCAGGTAAAAAGATATTTACATGATAAATATTAAAAGAATCAGCTGTTGAAGCAATATTATTCCGAACCGCAGAAAGTTTGTCGAGATAATTTGACATAGGTTGTTCTGCTGTTGTACATAACATACATAAATTAAAATGAATAGAATCTTCTAAATTTTCTATTTGAGTCATTCGATTTTCAAGCAGGTGCTGATTTTTTTCACAAGAAATTGCTGTTTCTTTCAGAATCTTGTCTTTAGCTATATTATAAGATATTTTATAAGATATTGTTCCCAATATAAGAAGGGGAAGTATGGCGCAAAGAATAAAGCAAATGATTAGTTTTAAGCGAAAGTGTTCTTTTATAGTATTGATTAGTGACGTAAATAGCTTCATATTATGGAACCGCTCCTTTCAGCTTCATTCTAATAAAAGAAATAATAAAACGCAATAATTTGATTTGAAAAATAAAAAAATTATAAAGTATGCGCAAAATAATATATTTATTTTTAAAGCATTATTTTCTATGATGATATTAACAAATAGTTGTAGATATTAGGTTGCATATTAAAACGCAGGAGGGAAAGAAATGAAAAAAAGAATAGTCAGTGTATTACTTATAGCAACAATGTCTGTTGGACTTTTTAGTGGATGCGGGAAGTCCGGAGGAAACACAGAGGTTAAGCAGAACGAGAATTCAAACAAAATCACCTTGATGACACAGGATACAACTTATGGAAAAGCTTTTGATGAATATATCCATAAAGCGGAGGAAGCAACGGGACTGGAAATTGAAACAATCGCATGCCCGACAAATACAGATGATCGTCAGGCAAAAATAACAACTATATTATCTTCAGGTGATGATAGCATTGATGTCGTTACAATTAATGATGAAATGATGAGTGGATTTAAAAATACAGGTTATCTAGAACCGCTTCAAGACACCGTCATGACACCGGAGATCATGGAAAATTTTCCACAGAAATATATGCAGGAAATGACAATGGTAGGAGACAATGTTTATTCAGTTCCTTGCTTTATGGATGTTCTTGCTTTCTGGGTTGATGAGGAAAAGATGGCAAATGCAGGTCTTACTGAGATTAAGACAAAAGAGGATTTTGAAAAATATGTAGAAGCTAATTCATCGGACGGTAAATACGGATATGGAGATGCGTGGGAAAAAACATATGTATTTAACTCTATCGGAACATTTGTGAATTTGTTTGGTGGAGACTACTACGATTGGACAAATCCTAAAACTCAGGAAGCTGTAAAATTCATGTATGATATGATGAAGAAAAAAGAGACACCTATTTCTCAGCTGGCAGATCAGTACGATCCAATGATGCAGAAATTTTTTGATGGAGAATATGCTTCTATCTTTATGTATGTAGGAGCAATACAGTCTTTTGTTAATTCAGGAAAGTATGGTCCGGATAAACAGCATATTGCCCCTATGCCGACATTTGAAAATAAGGCAGCTTATATTTCTACATGGGGATATGTTTTGAATAGTGCTTCAAAAAATAAAGCAGCGGCGCAGAAATTCCTCAAGTATGCTGCAAGTGAGCAGGGAGAACTTGATTATACAGAAATGACATCCAGACTTCCGGCAAGAACAGACGTGTTGGAAAGTGATGAATTAGCAGCAATGGATTTGCCTGGTTTAGATGAAATAAAAGAGTACGTGGACAATACAGAACTTCTTGCACGTCCTATGGCACCGCAGGCGATGGAGTTTATTAGTGAGATGGGATCTTTATTCCAGCAGTATGTATCTGACGAGTTAACATTAGACTCATTTTGTGAAAAAGCACAAAAGGCAGTTGATACATATGTAGTCAAATAATTAATATATTGTTTTACGTGTTTTACGGGAGGTAAGGACAATGAAAAAGAAGACAAAAGGATTGTGGATTGCATGGCTTCTGGTACTTCCGGTAGTGATTGTAAGAGCATTTACTACGCTCTATCCAATTATCATGACCTTTATAAACAGTACTTATGATATGAGTTTATTAAAAGGCAATAACTTTCAATTTATAGGATTAGAAAATTATCTTAGAATATTTGAAGATCAAAAATTATTATCTTCTATCGGATTTACTGTGAAATTTACGGTTGTATCAATGTTTTTCCATTTAGTATTAGGTGTGATTCTTGCATTAATGTTAAATATGAAGATCAAAGGTAAAAAATTCCTGCGTACAATAGTACTTATACCATGGGCAATGCCCATGGTAGTAGCGGGACTTGCTGCAAGATGGGCGTTTAATGATCAATATGGATTAATCAATGATTTGATTAGAAGATTTGTACCGGATTTTCATTATGATTGGCTTGTGCATGCAAATTCAGCTCAAGGAGCAGTTATTGCAGTTGATTTATGGAAGGACTTACCTTTCTTTGCAATTTTGGTGCTTGCCGCATTACAGTTTTTATCAGCAGATATTTATGAGGCAGCAAAAATCGATGGAGCAGGACCGGTACGAGCTTTTTTCTCAATTACACTGCCAAATATAATGAAGACAATACTGAGCCTTTCTATTTTCTTTACAATGTGGCGATTGACAAGTTTTGACTTAGTATATGCTATGACATCAGGAGGTCCAGGGGATTCAACATCTTTGTTAGCATATCGAATTATGCAGGAGGCTTTTACTAATTTGAATCTCGGATATGCGTCTGCAATAGCTGTCTGCCTGTTTATTGTTATGACAATTTTAAGTTTTATACAGCTTAGAGCAATCAAAAAGTTTGATTAAAATATAGAAGGGAGAGGTTGACAATGAAACCAAAAACAAAAAAAGTTTTGGCACCGATATTCAAATGGGGCTTGATTTTAATAGTTGCTTTTATTATTTTACTTCCATTACTTTGGATTTTTACATCATCTATTTCACCTGCTTCTGAGCTGTTTAGTTCACCGATTCACTATCTGCCAAAACATCCTACACTGGATAATTATATTAGAATTTTCACGCAGATGAATTTGGGTGAGAAGATTTTAAATACAGCAATTATTACTGTATGTTCGTTAATCTTATCAACAGTTATCTGCTTAATGGCAGCTTATGCATTTACTCGTTATTCAGGAAAAGGACTTACACTTGTATATGCAGCGATAGTGGCATCTGCTTTAATTCCGGGAATTGTAACAGCAAGACCGTTATATGATCTGATGAAAAGATTTGGATTAGTTGATACATTTCCTGGCTTGATCATCATGTATACAAGTGCATTGATTCCATTTACTATGTTGATTTTAGGTAATTTCTTAAGTGAAATTCCTATTTCATTAGATGAAGCAGCAGAAATAGATGGAGCGAATATGTTTCAGAAACTGTTTTATATCACGTTGCCTTTAATGAAACCGGCTATTGCAACAATATTAATCATTAATTTTATAAATTGCCTTAATGATTTATTCACTCCATTGTTTTTTGCACAAAAAATAGAAGTATTAAGTGTTGCTATTACAACTATTCCAAGGGAGACATCATATAGTATGCCATGGGATTTGATAAGTACAGTTGGATGTATTATCCTGCTGCCAATAGTTATTTTCGTACTTATTTTTGAGAAGCAGATCATGGAAGGTGTTATGGCTGGCGGCGTTAAGCAATAAGTGGAGGTGTGAATAATGTCAGATATTTTCAGATTAAGAAATGGAAGATCGAGAGCTATAAATGCTGAAAATCCAACTGGAGAAAAAGGAAAGGGTGGAATTGCAGCAAGTCATCTTGGCCCTTCAAGAAAAGGTAGTCCGTGCTTGAAAAATATTATGCCGAATGAAACGGTAGTATTAGCTGAAATGGATGGACCGGGTATTATTCAGCATATATGGATTACGGTTAATAATAAAACATCAGATGCGGATTGTTATGTACTCCGTGATTTAGTACTCCGCATGTACTGGGATGATGAGGAAGTTCCATCGGTTGAAAGTCCTTTAGGTGATTTCTTCTGCTGTGGTTTTGCAAGAGAATGTCTTGTTACATCTATGCCAATATCCGTAATTCCAAACAGAGGTTTTAATAGCTATTTTCAAATGCCATTTCGTAAAAAAGCAAGAATTACTTTAGAAAATCAACATGATAATCCAATTCCTGATTTCTTTTATCAGGTAGACTATTGTTTGTATGATGAGTTACCAGAAGATACAGCTTATTTTCATGCACAGTGGAGACGTCAAAGAATAACAGAACTGGCAAAGGATTATGTTATTTTGGATAATGTGAAAGGAAAAGGCCATTATATTGGTACATATCTTGCTCTGACAACACTTGAAAGATACTGGTGGGGAGAAGGCGAAGTTAAATTTTATATTGACGGAGATGAAGAATATCCTACAATATGTGGCACGGGAACAGAGGACTATTTTGGCGGGTCATGGAGTTTTGCTCACCAGGTAAACGGAAAGACGGTAGAACAGACTTATAATTCTCCATTTTTAGGATATCCGTATTATTCAGCACACGATGAACTGGTGCATAATCCATATCATAATGATGATTGTCCGCCAATGAGAGGATTTTATAGATGGCATCTGATGGATCCGATTTGCTTTGAAGAAAATTTAAAAGTTACTATCCAGCAGATCGGTGTATGTTATAAAGGACTATTTGAAAGACAGGATGATGTTGCCAGTGTAGCATATTGGTATCAGAGTGAACCGCATCAGGCTTTTAAACCATTAATGAATAAAAAAGAGAGATGGCCAAGATAGAATGGTCTAAATCATTACAAATTGAGTGTAATTGTAAATTTAAAATTTTGTGAAGCCCATGAAATAAGGACTTCACAAAATTTTTAGAAAAGAATTAGCACTCAACCCTTTACAGTGCTAACAATACGTGCTATATTCCTAATAGAACACAGGAAAAGCAAATTTGTGGTTCAAAGGAGGGAAAGACCATGAATATCAATAAATTTACACAGAATTCATTACAGGCAGTTCAGAACTGTGAGAAGATTGCTGCGGATAACGGGAATCAGGAACTGGCGCAGGAGCATTTGCTGTATGCGCTGCTGACACAGGATGACAGTCTGATTTTAAAATTATTTGAGAAGATGAACATTCAGGGCCAGCTCTTTATTAACAGTATCGAGCAGGCAATCGGCAAGAGACCGAAGGTACAGGGAGGTCAGGCTTATGTCGGTCAGGACTTGAATAATGTGCTGATCCATGCAGAAGATGAAGCAAAGCAGATGGGAGATGAGTATGTCTCTGTTGAGCATCTGTTTCTTGCAATGCTGAAGTATGCAAGCCGTGAGTTGAAGCAGATTTTCCGTGAATATGGCATTAGCAGAGAGGGGTTCCTCCATGCGCTGTCAACAGTAAGAGGAAATCAGAGAGTTACTTCTGACAATCCGGAAGCAACTTATGATACATTGAATAAATACGGTCAGGATCTTGTTGAGAAAGCAAGAGATCAGAAACTGGATCCGGTCATCGGACGTGATGAAGAGATCCGTAATGTGATTCGTATCCTGTCCCGTAAGACAAAGAATAACCCGGTGCTGATCGGTGAACCTGGTGTAGGTAAAACTGCGGTTGTAGAAGGACTTGCACAGCGAATCGTCAGCGGAGATGTACCGGAAGGCCTGAAAGATAAGACAATCTTTTCGCTGGATATGGGAGCACTGGTAGCAGGAGCGAAGTATCGTGGTGAATTCGAGGAGCGTCTGAAAGCCGTTCTGGAAGAAGTGAAGAACAGTGACGGAAAGATCATTCTTTTTATCGATGAACTTCATACGATCGTCGGAGCCGGTAAAACAGACGGTGCGATGGATGCAGGAAATATGCTTAAGCCTATGCTTGCCAGAGGTGAACTGCATTGTATCGGTGCAACAACACTGGATGAGTATCGTCAGTATATTGAGAAGGATGCTGCATTGGAGCGTCGTTTCCAGCCGGTTCTGGTAGATGAGCCAACCGTTGAGGATGCAATCTCTATCCTGAGAGGACTCAAAGAGAGATATGAAGTATTCCATGGTGTTAAGATTACTGACAGTGCGCTTGTTGCGGCAGTTACACTTTCGAACAGATATATTTCTGATCGTTTCCTGCCGGATAAAGCAATCGACCTTGTGGACGAGGCGTGTGCATTGATCAAAACAGAACTTGATTCTATGCCGACAGAGCTTGATGAGCTTCGCCGTCGTGTGATGCAGATGGAGATTGAAGAGTCTGCACTTAAGAAAGAGGAAGATCGCTTAAGTAAAGAGCGCCTGGAACATTTGCAGGAAGAACTGGCAGAACTGAAAGCGCAGTATGCAAGTAAGAAAGTACAGTGGGAGAATGAGAAGAATTCCGTAGAGCATGTGCAGAAGATCCGTGAGCAGATCGAGCATGTGAACAAGGAGATTCAGAAAGCTCAGAGAGAGTACGATCTGAATAAGGCAGCAGAGCTCCAGTATGGACGTCTTCCACAGTTGCAGAAACAACTGGAAGAGGAAGAAGCGAAGGTAAAAGCAAAAGATCTTTCACTTGTGCATGAATCTGTTACAGACGATGAGATCGCAAAGATCGTTTCCAGATGGACAGGTATCCCGGTTGCAAAACTGAACGAGAGCGAGAGAAACAAAACTCTTCACCTTGCAGATGAACTGCATAAGCGTGTCATCGGTCAGGATGAAGGTGTTGAGCTTGTAACGGAAGCAATTATCCGTTCCAAAGCAGGTATCAAAGATCCGACAAAACCGATCGGTTCCTTCCTGTTCCTTGGACCTACAGGTGTAGGTAAGACAGAACTTGCAAAGGCACTTGCCCAGAGCCTGTTTGATGATGAGAACAACATGGTTCGTATCGATATGAGTGAGTACATGGAGAAATATTCCGTGTCCAGACTGATCGGAGCTCCTCCGGGATATGTTGGATACGATGAAGGCGGACAGCTGACAGAAGCAGTCAGAAGGAAACCATATTCTGTTGTACTTTTCGATGAGATCGAGAAAGCACATCCGGATGTCTTCAACGTATTGTTGCAGGTACTGGATGATGGACGAATCACAGATTCCCAAGGACGTACAGTTGACTTCAAGAATACAATCTTGATCATGACTTCCAACATTGGTGCAAACTATCTGCTGGAAGGAATTAAGGACGATGGTTCGATCGACGAACAGAGTCAGGAGATGGTAATGGGTGATCTGAAAGCACATTTCAGACCGGAATTTTTGAACCGTTTGGATGAGATTATCATGTTCAAACCATTGACAAAGACAAATGTACGTTCCATCATTGACCTTCTGGTTGCTGATGTGAATCGCCGTCTGGAAGAACGTGAACTGAGTGTTGAGCTGACAAATGCAGCGAAAGACTTTGTTGTGGAAGGTGGATATGAGCCGATGTACGGTGCAAGACCACTGAAACGTTACTTGCAGAAGAATGTAGAGACATTAGCTGCAAAACTGATCCTTGCAGGAGATGTGGGACGTGGAGACACGATCTTGATCGATGTGAAGGACGGTAAACTGACAGCAGGTGTGAAGAAATAAAATACTAGTATAGTAACGATATAATATGTAGGGCTGTGAAAAATGAAAATTTTCTGGAGATTTTTAGAAAATTGAGTTTTTCACAGCCTTTTTTTCGTTCACCGAAGTAATTGATACAAGAGCAGACTCTATGTTAAAATAAGAAACTGACAGAATGCATATGCATACAACAAGAATTAATACTAAGAAAGAACTCAGGCAGAATCTAGAAAGGAGGCTACCATGGCGCGCATTATTTTCCACATCGACGTTAATTCAGCATTTTTAAGCTGGACGGCGGTTGAACAATTGAAAAATGGATCAAAAGTGGATCTGCGGGAGATTCCGGCGATTATTGGCGGAGATCAGAGCTCGCGTCATGGAATCGTCCTTGCAAAATCATCACTTGCCAAATCCTATGGGATTCAGACGGGTGAACCTGTAGTAAATGCATTTCGAAAATGTCCGAATCTTGTGACAGCACCGCCAAATCATAAGATGTACAGGGAAAAGAGCCGGATGCTGATGGATTTCCTACGTACATATACGAAGAAGATTGAGCAGGTCAGCGTCGATGAATGTTATATGGATTTCACAGAGCTTGTCGGGCGATATCCAACACCGGTGGACGGTGCAATGGAGATCAAAGAAGAAGTGAAGAAGCGTTTTGGATTCACGGTGAATATTGGAATCTCCAGTAATAAGTTACTAGCGAAGATGGCTTCGGATTTTCAGAAACCGGATCGGATCCATACATTATTTCCGGAAGAGGTTCCGCAGAAAATGTGGCCGCTTCCGATTGGAGAACTTTTTATGGCAGGGCGTTCAAGTGTGGAGGTCTTCAAGAAACTTGAAATCAATACAATTGGAGATCTTGCTCATGCGGATGTAAATGTAATTACGCTGCATTTAAAAAGTCATGGCCGGATGCTCTGGAATTTCGCAAATGGAATCGGGGACGATAAGGTACAGTATGAACCGGAAGAGGCAAAGGGAGTAGGAAATTCAACAACTCTGTCAGAGGATGCAACGACTTATGAAGAAGCGAGAGATGTATTTCGTGAGCTTGCACAGAGCGTGGGAAGCAGGCTGAAGAAGGCAGGCAAGAAAGCCGGGATGGTGAGTATGGAGGTACGCTACTATGATTTCAGAAATATGTCGCATCAGGTGCAACTTCAAAAGCCGACGAATGATTCGGTTATCTTATGTGAGACAGCATGTAATTTGTTCCGTGAAAGCTGGAGTGGAGAACCTGTCCGTCTGCTTGGAATCCGAACGTCAAAGTTAGTAGAAGAGAATGCACCGGAGCAGCTGACAATCTTTGATATAGAACTTCCAAAAGAACCGGATGAGAAACATAAGAAATTAAATGCTGCATTGGAACAGCTGAACAACCGTTATGGAAAGGGTGCGGTTGTGAAAGGCACATTTTATAAACCGGACGGAAACAAGAAAAAAGATGAAAATCAGAAGAGATAGAAAGAGGAACGTGCATTGAAAGAGAAAAATTATAATCTGGAATTGATTCGAATGATTTCTTTTATATTTGTTATTGTGATCCATGTATCAAACTATTACTGCAGAGCCTATGGCGATATTACGATTGGGGAGTACAGTTTTTCACTGCTATTAAATCTGCTGGCAAGGATAAGTGTACCATGTTTTTTCATGATTACAGGAGCACTTCTGCTTGGAAGACAGGAATCACTTCATAAACATGCAAAAAGAATCTTTCGTTTTCTAATTGTTCTGCTTGTGTGGAGTGTAATATATATGATCTGGAATGCAGTTTATATGAGGGATCCTTATCAAATCAAAGATTTATTATATAAGCCGGTAGAACAGCATCTGTGGTATCTGTATGCAATGATTCCGATCTATCTGGTACTTCCTTTTTTCCAGGTTATGTGTAAAGGGATGAACCTTCGGATGGAACGCGCATTTCTTGTGGTGATTACGGCGGCTGTTTTGTTCAATTATATTTCCACATTTTTTGATGAAAAGATGTATTATTCCGTCCCAATGGTGGGGGACAGAATCTATTCTTATTATGTATTTATCGGATATTATATATATAAATATCGTAAGCATGTGATGAAGGGGAAAATGATTCCGGCAGGTATTTTTGTAGTATGCATGGCATTAAATTATGGGCTGACTTATGCGGCAACCTTGCAGGATGGAGAACATTATGAACGTCTGCTGGAATATGGTAATCCACTGCTTGCACTGGCAGCATCGATGGCATTTCTTATGTTAGTACGATTGAAAAAGAGCGAATTCAATCCGTCCGAACAGGCAAAGAAGTGGATTGACAGATTTTGTGGATGTTCCTTTGGGATTTATTTGATCCATATCATGTTTCTTGATGTTTATAAGAGAAATATTAAGCCAGAGACATTTTCAGCCTGGATCATGATTCCGGTAGTGAGTGTGGGACTTGTGTTATTGTCATTTGGATGTGTCTGGCTGATTCGAAAGACGAAAACAGGACGAAAGATTATGTAGGTTTTTTTGCATATGTGCTGAGATTATGTTATTCTATAAAGGTTAAGACAATCGTTATTTGCCTGAAAGTCAATGATGCAATACACCAGTTCAGAACAGGAGGGTTAGATCATGAAATTAGATAAATTATTAGAACGCCTGGATTACACAGTAGTACAGGGAAGTGATTCTACGGAAGTAACAACACTGATCAATGATTCAAGAAAAGTGGAAGAAGGATCTGTTTTCGTGTGTATCAGCGGAGCAGTATCTGATGGACATAAATATGCAGCGGACGTTGCGGCGAAAGGTGCGGCAGCTGTTGTTGTAGAGAAAGATGTCGAAGTGCCGGACAATGTGACTGTAATTAAGGTAGAGGATACTCGTTATGCACTGGCTCTGATGTCAGCGGCTTACTTTGGATATCCGGCAGATAAGATGAAAGTCATCGGTATTACAGGAACAAAAGGAAAGACAACAACAACTTACATGATCAAGTCTATTCTTGAAGAGACAGGACACAAGGTTGGATTGATCGGTACAATCGAGGCAATTATCGGAGACAAGAAGATCCCGTCATGTAATACAACACCGGAGTCTTATACAATCCATAAATATTTTGCAGAGATGGTAGAAGCTGGCTGTGACTGTGTTGTTATGGAAGTTTCATCACAGGGACTGATGCTTCACAGAACAGCGGGAATTCCATTTGAGATCGGTATTTTCACAAATCTTGGAAGAGATCATATTGGTCCGAATGAGCATAAGGATTTTGATGATTACAAGAGATGCAAAGGGCTTTTGTTCAAACAGTGTAAGCTCGGAATCGCCAATGTGGATGACAAGTATTTCAAAGATGTATTTAAAGGGTCTACATGTAAGATTGAGACATTCGGATTTTCACCGGAGGCAGATCTTCGCGCAGAGAATGTAGAACTGGTATCCAGACCAGGATATCTTGGTGTTGCATACCATGTTGCAGGCGTGATGGACTTTGATGTGGAAATCGATGTTCCAGGCAAGTTCAGTGTTTACAATTCACTGACTGCAATCTCAGTCTGCCGCCATTTCCAGGTGCCGGTTGAGATGATCAAAGATGCACTTAAGAAGGCAAAGGTAAAAGGACGTATCGAGATGATCAAGGTGTCTGATGATTTTACACTGATGATCGATTATGCGCACAATGCGATGAGTCTTGAAAGTCTTCTGACAACATTGAAGGAATATAATCCGAAGCGTCTTGTATGTCTGTTCGGATGCGGCGGAAACCGTTCTAAAGACAGAAGATTCGAGATGGGTGAGGTATCCGGAAGACTGGCAGACCTGACAATCATTACATCAGATAATCCGAGATTTGAAGAACCACAGGATATTATTAACGATATCAAAACCGGAATCGCAAAGACAGATGGAAAATATGTGGAAATCTGTGATCGTAAAGAGGCAATCAAATATGCGATCGAACACGGCGAACCAGGTGATGTTATTGTACTGGCAGGAAAAGGACATGAGGACTATCAGGAGATCTGCGGCGTGAAGCATCCGATGGATGAGCGCGTGCTGATCAAAGAAGTTCTGGAAGAATTAAAAGAGAAATAAGATTGTGTTTGCAGATGTTATTGTAGATATACAACATGAAAAACTGGATAAGATCTTTCAGTACCGAATACCGGAACGACTGAAAGACGAGCTGCATCCGGGGATGGAAGTAATTATCCCTTTTGGAAAAGGAAACCGGCAGATCAAAGGTTATGTGACTTCATTATCAGAGACTTGCAATTATGATCTGTCAAAGGTGAAGGAGATCACAGACATTTCCAGAAACAGTGTGGCAATCGAAGCGAGACTGATTGCGCTGGCGGCGTGGATGAAAGAGCAGTATGGCGGAACGATGATCCAGGCGCTTAAGACAGTGCTGCCAATCAAGCAGAAGGAGAATGCGAAGGTAAAGAAACATCTCCGTTTGCTGCTTACTGAGGAAGAGAGTCAGGAGAAGCTGGCTTTTTATCAGAAGAAGAATCAGAAAGCAAGAGCAAGGCTTTTGGAAGCTTTGAAGGAAGCCCCAATTCTGGATTATGAGCTGGTGACGAAAAAATTAAATGTGACACTGCCTGTGATCCGGGCATTGGAAGAGCAGGGCGTGTTGAAGATAGAGTCAGAGCAGGTATACCGTAATCCGGTGAAACAGGCAAAGAAATCACAACAGGAGATCATCTATACGGAAGAACAGCAGCATGTGATCCAGGGGTTCCGGCAAGACTATCTGTGTGGAACAAGGAGAACTTATCTGCTTCACGGAGTGACCGGAAGTGGAAAGACAGAAGTCTATATGGAGATGATCCGCACGGTTGTTGACCAGGGAAAACAGGCAATTGTTCTGATTCCGGAGATCGCACTGACCTATCAGACAGTGATGCGGTTTTACCGTTGTTTCGGCGACAGAGTTTCTATCATGAACTCAAGACTGTCTGCCGGAGAACGTTACGATCAGATGATGCGTGCAAAGAGGGGCGAGGTCGATGTGATGATCGGACCACGCTCTGCACTTTTTACTCCATTTCCGGATTTGGGGCTGATCGTTATTGATGAAGAGCATGAACCAACCTACAAGAGTGAGCAGGTGCCACGTTATCATGCAAGAGAAGTAGCAGTCCACAGGGCAGAAGTAGAAGATGCAAGCGTTGTGCTCGGAAGTGCAACTCCGTCAATGGAGGCAATGTATCGGGCAAGGCTTGGTGAGTATCAGCTTTACGAGATGAAGAATCGTTCTCATATGCAACAGATGGCGACTGTGCATACAGTTGATATGCGAAAGGAACTGAAGAATGGAAACCGTTCCATCTTGAGTGAGAAGTTGCAGGAACTGATTGAAGACAGACTGAATGCAAAAGAGCAGATCATGCTGTTTTTGAATCGCAGAGGATATTCTGGTTTTATTTCCTGCAGAGAATGTGGCCATGTAGTGAAATGCCCACACTGTAATGTCTCCTTGTCGGTACACAAAGGCGGAAAAATGGTCTGCCATTACTGTGGTTATGAACAGCCGAAGGTGACGGAGTGTCCGGAATGCGGTTCCCGTTATATCGGAGAATTCCGCGCAGGAACCCAGCAGATCGAGGACATGGTGAAGGCAAGATTTCCACAGGCAAGAGTGCTCCGTATGGATATGGATACGACGAAGAAAAAGGATTCCCATGAGCAGATTTTATCTGCATTTGCGAATGAAGAGGCGGATATTCTTGTGGGAACACAGATGATCGTAAAGGGACATGATTTTCCAAAGGTCACATTAGTCGGTGCATTGGCAGCAGATATGTCACTTTATACAGATGATTATCGTTCCGGTGAGCGAACATTTCAGCTTTTGACACAGGCAGCAGGCCGTGCCGGAAGAGGTGACAGACCGGGTGAGGTCGTGATTCAGACTTACGATCCGGAACACTATGCGATCAAAGCTTCAGCAGCGCAGGATTATGAAGCATTCTATGAGAAAGAAATCCGTTACCGCAGTCTGATGGGATATCCACCGGTGGAGAACCTGATGGCAGTACTTGCAGCATGTGAAGATGAGGTACTTTTAGAGAAAGCGTGCAAGTATCTGAAGGAATACATTTTGCGGATCAAAGGTCAGGCACAGCTCGATGTGATCGGCCCGGCAAGTCCGGGAGTGGATAAGATCAAAGATATTTACCGGAGAGTGATTTACGTAAAAGCGCCGGAATACCGAACCTTAGTTGTATTAAAAGACAGGATGGAACAATATATAGAAATTAACTCAGGGTTTCAGAAAATGAAAATCCAATTCGATTTTAACCCGATGAATTTATAGAAAAGAGAGGAAAGAATAATGGCAATCAGAGAAGTAAGAGAGATGGGCGATGATGTTCTTGAAAAACAGTGTAAACCAGTGACGAAGATGACACTTCGTACAAAGATTTTAATTGAAGATATGCTTGATACGATGTATGAGAAGATGGGGGTGGGTCTTGCAGCACCGCAGGTTGGTATTCTCAAACAGATTGTAGTGATTGATGTCGGAGAGGGTCCGATCGTTTTGATCAATCCTGAGATTGTTGAGACATCCGGTGAGCAGACAGGCGAAGAAGGTTGCTTAAGTGTGCCGGGAAAATGGGGAATTGTAACTCGTCCGAATTATGTAAAAGTACGTGCACTTAATGAAAATATGGAGGAGTTTGAGATAGAAGGAGAAGAACTTCTTGCAAGAGCGTTCTGTCATGAGATCGATCACCTGGGAGGACACCTTTATGTAGAGAAAGTAGAAGGAGAACTGCATGATTCACCGGCCTACAACGAGGAAGATATGGAATACGAAGTGGAGGAATAATTGATGAGAATAATTTTCATGGGAACACCGGACTTCTCCGTGGGAACACTGGAGGCACTGGTGGAAGCAGGACATGAGGTATGTCTCGTAGTGAGCCAGCCAGATAAACCAAAGGGACGCGGTAAAGAGATGCAGCCAACTCCGGTGAAAGAAGCTGCGCTGAAACATGGAATTCCGGTTTATCAGCCAAAGAAGATCCGTGATCCAGAATGTGTAGAAGAACTGAGAAAATACAATGCAGATGTGATGGTTGTCATTGCATTTGGTCAGATCATTCCGAAAGAAATTCTGGAGATGACACCATACGGATGTATTAATGTACACGCATCTCTACTTCCGAAATACCGTGGTGCCGCGCCAATCCAGTGGTCTATCATCAATGGCGAGGAAGTGACAGGTGTTACAACAATGCAGATGAACGAAGGACTGGATACAGGCGACATGATCCAGAAGGTTGAAGTGCCGATCACAGAAGATGAGACAGGAGAAAGCCTGCATGACAAACTGGCAGAGGCAGGAGCAAAGCTTTGTGTAGAGACTCTGAAAGCTATTGAAGATCATACGGCAACTTTCGAGAAGCAGGGAGAAAGCCCGACAGAATATGCCAGAATGCTCGATAAGAAGCTTGGAAATATTGACTGGAATACATCCGCAGTACAGATCGAACGTCTGGTGCGTGGCCTGAATTCCTGGCCAAGTGCTTACACACATTGGGACAAAAAGGTAGTGAAGATCTGGAGAGCAAAAGCAGAGGCTGATGGCACGGTAAAAGCAGAGCCTGGAACAGTGTTGAGTGTAGAGAAAGATTCCTTTACTGTTCAGACAGGGGATGGCGTCTTACGAGTTCTGGAACTTCAGATTCCGGGGAAAAAGAGGATGGATACAGGAGCTTTCTTAAGGGGATACACAATTGAAAGCGGAGTTAAATTTACACAGGAATAAGAGGACTTCTGGAGGGGGACTGCAGATAGATAACAGGAGGTAGTTTTAGTATGTATTATGGATTTTATTATGACTGGACTTATATACTGGTACTGATCGGTGTGGTTCTCAGCCTGCTCGCATCGTCCCAGGTGAAAGGAACATTTGCAAAATATTCGAAGATCCGCAGTTATTCAGGAATGACAGGACGAGAAGCGGCAGAACAGATTCTCAGAAGAAATGGAATCTATGATGTGCAGGTGACTCATATCGCGGGAAATCTGACCGATCATTATGATCCGAGAAACAAGACACTGGCACTTTCTGATCCGGTTTATAATTCAACTTCTGTAGCAGCAATCGGAGTTGCGGCACATGAGTGTGGTCATGCAGTACAGCATTTTGAAGGGTATGCACCTTTATCAATCCGTGGGGCACTTGTGCCGGTCGTAAATTTCGGTTCCATGATTTCCTGGCCGTTGATCATTATCGGCCTGTTTATGAATGGCCAGATGTCCAGCTTCCTTATTGATATCGGAATTCTGCTCTTTATGGTAGCTGTGGCATTTCATCTTATAACACTTCCGGTGGAAATCAATGCTTCCAGAAGAGCGGTGAAGGTACTTGGAAATTCAGGAATGCTCCGTGAAGACGAAGTTGGTGGAGTGAAGAAGGTACTTCGGGCAGCAGCAATGACATATGTGGCAAGTGCGGCCGCAATGATTTTACAGCTTTTACGTTTGTTGATTCTGACAAATGGACGAAGAAGGAATGACTGACAAAAAGAAAAAATGCTGTAACTGTTCAGAGCCAACCTCCAAAATGCGGAGAATAGGAGATTATTTATGGGAAAACAGATCAATGAACGCGAGGTCGTTCTTGAGATTTTGATGGAAATAACAGAGAATGGAGCATATAGTCATAAGATTCTTGGCGATGTTCTGTCAAAATATCAATATCTTGAGAAACGTGAGCGTGCATTTATTACCAGAGTTGTGGAAGGTACTCTGGAACATATGATAGAAATTGATTATATTTTGAATCAGATTTCTAAGACAAAGGTTAAGAAAATGAAACCGGTTATCCGTAATCTTCTTCGTAGCAGTGTCTATCAGCTGAAATATATGGATAGCGTACCGGATCATGCGGTGTGCAGTGAGGCAGTAAAGCTTGCGGTTCGAAAAGGATTTTCTGGTCTGCGGGGATATGTGAATGGAGTTCTGAGAAATGTTGTCCGCAAGATGGACGAGATCGAGTATCCAAAAGAAGATGTACAGAGATTGTCTGTGAAATATTCTCTCCCGGAATGGATTCTTTCTTTATGGAAGAAAGAATATGGGGAAGAGATCACAGAAAAGATGGCAGCAGATTTTCAGAAAGAGAAGCCGATTACGATCCGATGTTGTATGAACCAGGTTACACCGGAAGTATTGAAAGAAAAACTGGAAGCAGAAGGAGCGAAAGTAGAAGCACATCCGTATCTTCCTTATGCATTTTATCTTTCAGATTATGATTATCTGGAAGGTCTGGAAAGTTTTCAGGAAGGACTCTTTGCAGTACAGGATATCAGTTCTATGTTTGTCGGAGAACTGGCAGATCCAAAAGCCGGCGATCATGTAATTGATGTCTGTGCAGCACCGGGAGGAAAATCACTTCATGTGGCAGAGAAGCTTCAGCTGGCAGATGAAGTGGCGGCGAGAGAGAATGGAACAGAAGAAAAGACAGGACGGGTTGAAGCAAGAGATCTGACTGAATATAAGACAGATCTGATTTGGCAGAATATCGACCGTTCCGGACTTGGAAATATTTGTGCTGTATGCAAGGACGCTTCTGTATTTGATGAGTATGATAAGGAAACAGCGGATCTTGTGATTGCAGACCTTCCATGTTCAGGTCTTGGCGTTCTTGGCAAAAAACCAGATCTGAAATATCGCGTACAACCGGAAGATCTTGAAGAACTTGCAGATTTGCAGAGAAAGATTCTGACTTGCGCACAGGCAATCGTCAAGGATGGCGGCACATTGCTGTACAGCACATGTACCGTAAATCCAGGAGAAAACATGGACAATGTACACTGGTTCTTGAAAGAATACCCACAATTTGAACTGGACGATATCACAGAAAATCTTTGCAAGGAGTTACGAAGTGATGTGATAGAGAAGGGATGTATCCAATTCTTCCCGGGAGTTCACGAGTGTGACGGATTCTTTATTGCAAGATTAAAGAAAAAAGCATGATTTTCAGGAAATGTGAAAAAATAGAAAAAACAGGCAAATAATGTGAATAACTCACAGAAAAAACGAAATACAGGAGGAAAACTTTAAGATGAAGAAGGATATCCGTGCTTATGGATATGAAGAATTACAGAAAGAGATGGCGACGATCGGAGAAAAAGCATTTCGTGCAAAACAGATTTATGAATGGCTGCATGTGAAGCTGGTAGATCATTTTGATGAGATGACGAATCTTTCAAAGGCTTTGAGGGAAAAATTGGAAGAGAATTATGAGATTCTCCCGGTTGTTATGCTGGAGAGACAGATTTCCCAGATTGATGGTACGAACAAGTTCCTGTTCCGTCTCCATGATGGAAATGTAGTCGAAAGTGTTCTTATGAAATATAAGCATGGAAATTCTGTCTGTATTTCCTCCCAGGTCGGTTGCAGGATGGGATGTGCATTCTGTGCATCAACGATCGGAGGTCTGGTGAGAAATCTTTCTCCGTCTGAGATGCTTGGACAGATCTATCAGATTCAGAAGATAAGTGGTGAGAGGGTTTCGAATGTGGTGATCATGGGAACCGGAGAACCGATGGATAATTACGATAATTTCCTGAAGTTTATTCATTTACTTACAGATGAGCATGGACTGAATATCAGTCAGAGAAATGTCACCGTATCAACCTGTGGAATAGTTCCAAAGATGAAAGAACTGGCGAAAGAGCATTTACAGATTACACTTGCACTTTCGCTTCACGGTTCCAATCAGGAAAAACGAAGAAAATTGATGCCGGTTGCAAATAAATATGATATCACAGAAGTACTCGCAGCCTGTGACGAATATTTCAAAGAAACCGGCCGGAGAGTGAGCTTTGAGTACAGTCTTGTACATGGTGTGAATGATACGGATGAAGATGCACAGGAACTGATTCATTTATTAAAGCATAAGAACTGTCATATCAATCTGATACCGGTCAACCCGGTAAAAGAGCGTGATTTTGTTCGTCCAAGCCGGAAAAGTGCTTTGAATTTCAAAAATAAACTTGAAAAAAGCGGAATAAATGTTACTATAAGAAGGGAAATGGGCTCTGATATTGACGGAGCCTGCGGTCAGCTCAGGCGCCGCTACGTAGAAACTGAAGGAGAATAGAAGGTATGAAGACATTTTCAATTACAGATGTTGGAATGGTGCGACAGGTAAATCAGGACTACGTCTTTACGACGGGAAAACCACTGGGTATTCTCCAGAACCTGTTCGTGGTAGCGGATGGTATGGGTGGCCATCAGGCAGGAGATTATGCTTCCAAGTGTACGGTGGAAGTGATGATCAAAGAGATTGCGAAGAGCGAGGGTGAGGATATCGAACGTGTTCTTGTGAAAGCAATCAAGGCTGCCAATCGTGAGATTATCAAAGAAGCATCCGGTGACGAACATCTGAAGGGGATGGGAACAACGGTTGTTGCCGCTACTGTGAAAGAACAGATGCTGTATTTTGCCAATGTGGGAGACAGCCGTCTGTATCTGATCAATCAGGGAATCCAACAGCTAAGTAAGGATCATTCTCTTGTAGAAGAGATGGTTCGTCTCGGTGGAATTAAGCCGGAAGAAGCGAAGCATCATCCGGATAAGAATATTATCACAAGAGCGATCGGTGCAAAAGCTGATGTGGATGTGGACTTTTATGAACACCGTCTGAAACGGGGAGACATCATTCTGATGTGTACAGACGGATTAAGTAATATGGTGGAAGATGAAGAACTTTTCCATATTGTGCAGGGAAGCCGGGATATCGTCGAGGCAGGTGAGATGCTGGTGGAAGCAGCAAAAGAGAATGGAGGAACAGATAACATCGGAGTGGTATTGTTTGAGCCATTTGCAGATGAGGTGAGTGTATGATTAAAGAAGGAGTATTTTTAGGGAAACGATACGAGATACTTGGTCGTATCGGTTCTGGCGGAATGGCAGATGTCTATAAAGGCAAGGACCATAAGCTGAATCGTTTTGTTGCGATCAAGGTGTTGAAGAGCACATATCGTTCGGATGAGACGTTTATTAAGAAGTTTTTAAGCGAAGCTCAGGCAGCAGCAGGATTGATGCATCCAAACGTAGTCAATGTCTATGATGTAGGGCAGGATCGTGGTCTTTATTATATGGTCATGGAGCTTGTAGAAGGAATTACGCTGAAGGATTATATCGAGAAGAAAGGAAAGCTTTCAGCAAAAGAGACGATCAGTATTTCTATTCAGATGGTGACAGGCATTCAGGCAGCGCATAACTGCCATATCATTCACCGGGATATTAAGCCGCAGAATATTATTATTTCCAAAGATGGAAAGGTTAAGGTTACTGATTTCGGAATCGCGCGGGCTACGACATCAACGGCAACGCAGGCAGTAACAACAACGGTGATGGGATCTGTACATTACACATCTCCGGAACAGGCCAGAGGCGGTATTGTAGATGAGAAGAGTGATATCTATTCAGCAGGTATCACGATGTATGAGATGATCACCGGGCATGTTCCGTTTGACGGAGATTCGACAGTAACGGTTGCTTTGAAACATTTGAATGAAGTGATTAAGTCTCCAGCAGAAGAAGTACCGGATATTCCGTACAGTCTGGAGTGCATTATTATGAAATGTACACAGAAACTGCCGAATAAACGATATATGAGCTGTGAGGAACTGCTTCAGGATCTGAAGCACTCACTGGTAGATCCGGATGGAGATTTTGTAGTTCTTGATGGTGTGACAAAACGTATGCCGGCAGCATCTCAGGATACAGGACGGACCACGGTTGTTATGTCACAGGATGAACTGAATCGTATGAAGAATCGTCAGAATTATAATGATGATTATGACGACGATTACGAGGATGACTATGACGATTACGATGACCGCCGCAGAAGCCGTTATGATGATGACGATGACTACGACGACCGCCGCAGAAGTCGTTATGATGATGACGATGATTACGACGACCGCCGCAGAAGTCGTTATGATGATGACGATGATTATGATGATCGCCGCAGAAGCCGCTATGATGATCGCCGTAAGAAGAATGAAGTGAATAAAGACACGAAGAAGATCATGAAGATTCTTATGGTTGTTGCCGGTGTTGTGATCGCACTTTTGATCATGTTCCTTGTAGGAAATGCAGTGGGCGTATTTAAAGGTGGAAAAGGAACGACTACACAACAAACAGATTCAGAGATGGTAAAAGTACCGGATGTGACAGGCAAGACATATGAGGAAGCTCAGAAAGAACTGAACAAATATGATCTCGGAATCCATAAATCAACTGCGCCTTCCGATACTGTTGCAAAAGGAAAGATTATCAGCCAGGATCCTGCTGATGGAAAGAAAGTAAAGAAGCATACAACAGTCAATGTTGTGATCAGCAGTGGTGAAGAAGCTAAGATGACAACGATTCCAAGTGTTGTTGGTTTGGCAGAAGCTGATGCAGAAAAAGCACTTCAGGATAAGAATCTTGTTGTGAAGAAAGGTGATCCGGTCTACAGTGATGATGTGGAACAGGGAGAAGTTGTTTCAGTCAGTCCAAGTGAAGGGGCAGAAGTAAAAGAAGGAACAACAGTTACTCTTGTAATAAGCAAGGGAAATCAGCCGGCAACAGTTCCTAAACTTACCGGAAAGTCCCAGTCGGATGCTGAAGCAGCACTTTCACAGGCAGGTTTGTCCGGAAATGCAACTGAAGATTACAGTGATACTGTAGAAGAAGGAGTTAT
This sequence comes from Mediterraneibacter sp. 210702-DFI.5.30, assembly GCF_020560115.1. Taxonomy (NCBI): domain Bacteria; kingdom Bacillati; phylum Bacillota; class Clostridia; order Lachnospirales; family Lachnospiraceae; genus Mediterraneibacter; species Mediterraneibacter sp. 210702-DFI.5.30. Next base: position 288,803 of record NZ_JAJCME010000002.1, on the reverse strand, counting down.
TATTTCACAGGATACAGATGCCGGAAAAGAAGTATCTAAAGGTACAACAATCGGATATGTGGTGAGTAAAGGACCAAAGATGACGGTGGTTACAGTACCGGATCTTTCCTATAAAGACCAGAATACAGCGGAAAAACTGTTGAAGCAGGCAGGACTTACACCGGAGTATATTGGCGAAGATTATAGTGATGAATATCCAGAAGGACAGGTGTTCTATCAGTCTGTCAGCGTTGGTACGCAGGTAGAAAAAGGAACAACTGTTCAGTATATGGTCAGCAAAGGATCTCAACCATCAGCCCCGGATAGTGGAAATTCAGGAAATGATTCCGGGACAGAAGAGAACACGAATCAATGATAACAGAGAGCAAGTATATGCAGGGAAAGATAATAAAAGGGATTGCCGGATTCTACTACGTGAATGTAGTAGAATCCGGAATTTTTGAATGTAAAGCAAAAGGTGCTTTTCGAAAAGACGGGATCAAGCCGTTGGTCGGTGATGATGCTGTGATCGAGGTACTTGATGAAAAAGAAATGACAGGAAATATCACAGAGATCCTGCCGCGTAAGAATGAGTTGATTCGTCCGGCAGTAGCCAATATTGATCAGGCACTGGTTGTGTTTGCGGTGACAAAACCGAAACCACATTATAATCTGTTGGATCGTTTTCTTGTCATGATGGAACGAAAAGAGATACCTGTCGTATTATGTTTTAATAAGACGGATATTGCCAGTCATCCTGAAATTGCAGAATTGAAAGAAGTTTATACCGGATGCGGATATCCGGTAATCTTCACAAGTGCTAAGGAAGAAGAAAATATCAGTGAGTTAAAATCACTTTTAAAAGGAAAGACAACTTCGATCGCAGGTCCTTCCGGTGTTGGAAAATCATCCCTGATCAATCTTCTGCAGTCTGAAGTGAAGATGGAGACAGGAAGTATCAGTAAGAAGATTGACCGTGGGAAACATACAACAAGACATTCCGAACTGATCGTGATTGGAGAAGATTCTTATATTATGGATACTCCGGGATTCAGTTCTCTTTATGTCAATGATTTCGAAAAAGAAGATTTAAAATATTATTTTCCGGAATTCACACCGTTTGAAGGACAGTGCAAGTTCAATGGCTGTGACCATATTCATGAACCCGGATGCGCTGTAAAAGAGGCAGTTGAAGAAGGGAAGATCCATAAGATCAGATATGAAGATTATACGGAGATGTACCGTGAACTAAAGGAAAGAAAGAGGTATTAAGTTTATGAAAAATATTTTGGCACCATCTATTCTCTCAGCAGATTTCAAGATTTTAGGAGAGCAGTTGAAATTAACAGAAGAAGCAGGCGCAGAGTATATTCATTTTGATGTGATGGACGGAATGTTCGTTCCAAGCATTTCCTTTGGAATGCCTGTTCTCGCATCGATCAAGGGAGCAACAACACAGACACTGGATGTTCATCTCATGGTGACAGAACCGATTCGTTATGTGGAAGAATTCGTGAAAGCAGGAGCAGATATCGTTACAGTTCATTATGAAGCATGTGAAGATCTGCAGGCAACAATTGATAAAATCCATGCAGCAGGAGCGAAAGTGGGAATTTCTATTAAACCAAAGACACCGGTTGATGTACTGCTTCCATATCTGGATCAGGCAGAGATGTTTCTGATCATGTCTGTAGAACCGGGATTTGGCGGACAGGCATTTATTCCGGAATCACTGGAGCGTATCAGTGAATTGAGAAACCTTCTGAATGAAAAAGGACTTACAACTGATATTGAAGTAGATGGTGGAATATATCATAAAAACGTGGCAGAAGTACTTGCAGCCGGAGCGAATGTAATGGTTTCAGGTTCAGGCGTTTTTAAAGGTGATATCAAAGATAATACAGCAAAGTTTATGGAGATTTTAAACGGCAATGTGTAAGAGAACAGTTATTGTGAGCGGGGGAATGCTGGAAGAAGATTTTGTCCTTCCGATTCTTGAGGCAGAAGAGACAGAATTTATTATCGGAGTAGATAAAGGACTCGCATTTCTTTATGAACATAAGATCAAGCCGGATTACATTGTAGGAGATTTTGACAGTGTACCGGAAGAAGTAATCGATTATTATAGAAAAGAAGCAAGTGTACCGATCCGGGAGTTCAATCCGGTAAAGGATGCGTCTGATACGGAGATTGCACTTCGTATGTGTCTTGGACTCAGAAGAAAAGAAATCTGGATTCTTGGAGGAACAGGAAATCGTCTGGATCATTTCTGGGCTAATGTTCAGTGCCTGAATATTGCACTTGAAGCAGGATCTCAGGCGATGATCTTAGACAGTCATAATAGAATTCGTCTGCTTGATCATGGAATCGCAATTCGCAGAGAAGAAGCTTTTGGAAAGTATTTTTCAGTATTTCCGATGCAACTTCCGGTTGAGGATTTCTGTATCAGCGGTGCAAAATATCCATTGCAGAATCATTTGCTCTCATCAGGAGACAGCTTGTGTGTGAGTAATGAGTTTGCAGAAGGTGAAGATGAAGTGAAGATCTCTTTCGTGTTTGGAAAAGTGATTTTGATGGAGACGAGAGATTGAAATTCAAGCCCCATTATAGTATAATATTAGATGCTATTTTGGGGCTTCTTTTTGTGAAAGAGTCACATAACAGAAAATAAGAGAAATAGACCTTGTGGATTTAGCTTTAGAAATCAAGGTTTTAAGGAGGAAATAGAGAAAATGAAACTTGGTATTGTGGGATTACCGAACGTAGGAAAAAGTACACTGTTCAATTCACTGACAAAGGCCGGTGCAGAATCTGCAAACTATCCATTCTGTACAATTGACCCAAATGTCGGTGTCGTAACAGTTCCGGATAAGAGACTGGATGTGCTTGGAGAGATGTATCATACAAAGAAGATCATTCCGGCAGCAATCGAGTTTGTTGATATTGCAGGACTTGTGAAGGGAGCATCCAAAGGAGAAGGACTTGGAAACCAGTTCCTTGCCAACATCCGTGAGGTTGATGCAATCGTTCATGTAGTAAGATGCTTTGAGAATACTAATATTGTCCACGTAGACGGAAGCATTGATCCGCTGCGTGACATTGAGACAATCAACCTTGAGCTGATCTTCTCAGATCTTGAGGTTCTTGAAAGAAGAATCTCCAAGACAGTGAAGCTTTCAAGAAACGATAAGATGGCGGCGAAAGAGCTGGATCTTCAGAACCGTCTGAAAGCGCATCTGGAAGAGAATAAGATGGCGAAGAGTTTTGTGACAGAGGATGAGGATGAGCAGGCATGGCTTGCAGAGTATAATCTTCTGACAGCAAAACCGGTAATCTTTGCAGCAAATGTATCTGAGGATGATCTTGCGGATGATGGTGTGAACAACGCAGGGGTTCAGGCAGTCCGTGAGTATGCAAAAGCGGAAGACTGCGAAGTGTTCGTAGTATGCGCAGAGATTGAAGAAGAGATTTCTCAGTTAGATGACGATGAAAAATCAATGTTTCTTGAAGATCTTGGATTGGAAGAATCCGGACTTGAGAAGTTGATTAAGGCAAGTTATCATCTTCTTGGACTGATCAGTTATTTGACAGCAGGTGAGCCGGAAGTTCGTGCATGGACAATCAAGAAAGGAACAAAGGCACCACAGGCAGCTGGTAAGATCCATACAGACTTTGAACGTGGATTTATCCGTGCGGAAGTAGTAAGTTATGATGATCTGATGGCATGTGGAACTCATGCGGCAGCGAAAGAAAAAGGATTAGTTCGTCTGGAAGGAAAAGACTATGTCGTTCAGGACGGAGATATCATGCTGTTCAGATTTAACGTTTAACAGATATAGGGAATATGCTTAAAAACCGGTTAGATTCATTGCTTTCTAATTGGAAAAGCAGTAAAAACAGGAATCAGGGACAACTAGATTTGTTCCTGATTTCTGTGGATATGAAAGGAAATAACATAATATGCATTACAATATCAGCTTTCCGAATTTAGGGATTTATCTGGATCATGTAGGAAAAAGCATCAGCATCTTTGGTTTTTCCATTGCTTACTACGGCATGATCATCGGTGCAGCAATTTTGATTGGATTTCTGATTGCCACAGCGGAAGCAAAAAGAACAGGACAAAATCCGGAAGACTATCTGGATATGGGAATTGTCGGAGTGATCGCAGGAATTGCGGGTGCAAGAATCTATTACGTGATTTTCTCCTGGGATTTATATAAAGATAATCTTTTGTCTATCTTTAATCTCAGAGAAGGTGGTCTGGCAATTTATGGCGGCGTGATCGGAGCAGTGATCGCAGTTTTTGTGATGGCTGCTGTTAAGAAAAAATCACCATTTCAGATTTTGGATACAATTGCACTGGCACTTCTGAATGGTCAGATGCTTGGACGTTGGGGGAATTTCTTTAACAGGGAAGCATTTGGAGAATATACGGATTGTCTGTTTGCGATGAGGCTTCCGGTTGATGCAGTAAGGCCGGGAGATATCACAGAACTTATGCGCGAGAACATGCAGAGAATTGACGGAGTCAGTTATATTCAGGTACATCCGACATTTTTATACGAGTCATTATGGTGTGCCGGACTTTTTATCATATTGTTTTTGTATAGGAAGCATAAGAAATATGAAGGTGAACTTTTTCTCATGTACCTGTTTGGATATGGGGCAGGACGTGTATGGATTGAGCGGCTTAGAACGGATCAGCTTGTTCTTCCGGGAATCGGATTTCCGGTGTCAGAACTTCTGGCAGGTTGCCTGGTGATTGTGACAGGAATTATGCTGATCTATTGCAGAAGACATTGCAGAAAAAGAAATGAGAAGAAAAAAGTGGATCAGTATGAGCCGGTGCCAACAAAGATCAAAGGGAAAAAACCACCGAAGTGGGATGACCGGTTGTTTAAAAACAGATAGAATGATAAGAAAAAAGTATAGTGATTCATAAGCCAGAAGAGTTAATGTTCAACAGAAAGTACTCTTCTGGCTTTTTACATTTCTGCCTGTTTTAGTTAATAATCCCCAATAACAGCACTGATAACTATTCTCAAAACACTGCGCTGTACACGAAAATATACAAAAGAGGATATTTATAACTCTAGACTTTTGTGACTTTTGGAGATATAATGAAATTACATGTGAATTAATTATACTTAACTCAGTGTAAACCTATGTAACACCTAAGGAGGAATAAAAATGGCAAGAAAAATGAAGACCATGGACGGTAATCAGGCAGCAGCTCACGTTTCTTATGCATATACAGAAGTAGCAGCTATCTACCCGATTACGCCTTCATCCGTTATGCCGGAGCATATCGATGAGTGGGCTACTGAAGGAAGGGAGAACATTTTCGGACAGACTGTACAGGTTACAGAGATGCAGTCCGAGGCCGGAGCAGCAGGTGCTGTTCACGGATCATTAGCAGCAGGTGCTCTTACAACAACATTTACTGCTTCTCAGGGACTCCTTCTTATGATTCCTAACTTATATAAGGTTGCTGGTGAGCAGCTTCCGGGAGTATTCAACGTATCTGCCCGTGCACTTGCAAGCCACGCACTGTCAATTTTTGGAGATCATTCTGACGTTTATGCATGTCGTCAGACAGGAGCAGCTATGCTCTGTGAATCCAGCGTACAGGAAGTAATGGACCTTACTCCGGTTGCTCATTGTGCAGCACTTGAAGGAAAGATTCCATTCATCAACTTCTTTGATGGATTCAGAACATCACACGAGATTCAGAAAATTGAGACATGGGATTATGAAGATCTGAAAGACATGGTAAGCATGGAAGCAATCGACGAGTTCCGTGCACATGCACTTAACCCGAACCACCCATGCCAGAGAGGTTCAGCTCAGAACCCGGATATCTTCTTCCAGGCAAGAGAGGCTTGTAACCCATTCTATGATGCACTTCCGGGAATCGTTCAGAAGTACATGGATAAGGTTAATGAGAAGATCGGAACAGACTACAAACTGTTCAACTACTATGGAGCAGCAGATGCAGAGCACGTGATCGTAGCTATGGGATCTGTATGTGATACAATCGAGGAGACAATCGATTACCTGACAGCTGCAGGAGAGAAAGTCGGAGTTGTTAAAGTTCGTCTTTACAGACCATTCAGCGCAGAAGCTCTGATCGACGCTATCCCGGATACAGTTAAGAAGATTTCTGTTCTTGACAGAACAAAAGAGCCAGGAGCACTTGGCGAGCCACTGTACCTGGATGTTGTTGCAGCACTTAAAGGATCTAAGTTCGATGCAGTTCCGGTTTACACAGGACGTTATGGACTTGGTTCTAAAGATACAACACCTGCTCAGATCGTTGCTGTATACCACAACGATGAGAAAGCTAAATTCACAATCGGTATTGAAGATGATGTTACACACCTTTCACTTGATGCTGGTAAGCCACTTGTTACAACACCAGAAGGAACAATCAACTGTAAGTTCTGGGGACTTGGAGCAGATGGTACTGTTGGAGCAAACAAGAACTCCATCAAGATCATTGGTGATAACACAGACATGTATGCACAGGCTTACTTTGATTATGACTCTAAGAAGTCCGGTGGTGTTACAATGTCTCACCTTCGTTTTGGTAAGAAGCCAATTAAATCAACATACCTGATCCATCAGGCTAACTTTGTTGCATGTCATAACCCGTCTTATGTTAACAAATACAACATGGTTCAGGAACTTGTTGATGGAGGAACATTCCTTCTGAACTGCCCATGGGATATGGAAGGACTTGAGGAGCATCTTCCAGGACAGGTAAAAGCTTATATCGCTAACCACGGAATTAAATTCTACACAATCGATGGTATCAAGATTGGTAAAGAGATCGGACTTGGCGGACGTATCAATACAGTTCTTCAGTCTGCATTCTTCAAACTTGCAGCTATCATTCCGGAAGAAGAGGCTATTGACCTTATGAAAGCAGCTGCTAAGGCTACTTACGGAAGAAAAGGTGACAAGATTGTTCAGATGAACTACGATGCAATCGATGCTGGTGCAAAACAGGTCGTAGAAGTAGAAGTTCCGGAAAGCTGGAAAGATGCAGCTGATGAAGGACTTGCTACACCACATATCGCAGACGGCGGAAGAACTGATGCAATTGCATTTGCTAAGAATATCCAGGCAAAAGTTAACGCTCAGGAAGGAAATACACTCCCTGTATCTGCATTCAATGATTATGTTGATGGATCTACACCGTCAGGAACATCTGCATATGAGAAACGTGGTATCGCAGTAGATATTCCGGTTTGGAATCCAGATCAGTGTATCCAGTGTAACCGTTGTGCATATGTATGTCCGCACGCAGTTATCCGTCCGGTAGCTCTGACAGAGGAAGAAGTTGCTCAGGCTCCAGAAGGACTTAAGACACTTGATATGATCGGAATGCCGGGAATGAAGTTCACAATGACAGTATCCGCTTACGACTGTACAGGATGTGGATCTTGTGTGAATGTCTGCCCAGGAAAGAAGAACAAAGAGACAGGCGAAGTTGAGAAGGCTCTTACAATGGCTAACATGGAAGCTAATGCAGGAGAGCAGACATTCTTCGACTTTGGTAGAGAGATTCCGGTTAAACCAGAAGTTGTTGCTAAATTCAAAGAGACAACAGTTAAGGGAAGCCAGTTCAAACAGCCACTCCTTGAGTTCTCAGGAGCTTGTGCAGGATGTGGTGAGACACCATACGCTAAGCTGATCACACAGCTGTTTGGTGATAGAATGTATATTGCAAATGCAACAGGATGTTCTTCTATCTGGGGTAACTCTTCACCGTCTACACCTTACACAGTAACACCGGAAGGTAAAGGACCTGCATGGAGCAACTCCCTGTTTGAAGACAACGCTGAGTTCGGATACGGTATGCTGCTTGCACAGAATACAATCAGAGACAGACTGAAAGCAAAAGTTGAGAAGATCGCAGAGAAGACTACAGATGAGGCAGTTAAGGCTGCAGCAGCTGAGTATCTTGAGACATATACAGTAGGCGCTACAAACGGAACAGCTACAGACAAACTTGTTGCAGCTCTTGAAGCACTCGATTGCGATTGCGAAGAGAGAGCAGAAGTTCTGAAGAACAAAGATTTCCTTGCTAAGAAATCCCAGTGGATCTTCGGAGGAGACGGATGGGCTTACGATATCGGATACGGCGGAGTTGACCACGTTCTTGCAAGCAAGAAAGATATCAACATTATGGTATTCGATACAGAGGTTTACTCCAACACAGGTGGACAGTCCTCTAAGGCTACTAAGACTGGTGCTACAGCTCAGTTCGCAGCAGGCGGAAAAGAGACTAAGAAGAAAGACCTTGCAGGAATGGCTATGACATACGGATACGTATACGTAGCTCAGATTGCTATGGGTGCTGACTTCAACCAGACAGTTAAGGCAATCGCTGAGGCTGAGGCTTATCCGGGACCATCACTGATCATTGCTTATGCTCCATGTATCAACCATGGTATCAAGAAGGGTATGAGCAAAGCTCAGACAGAGGAACAGCTGGCAGTAGAGTGTGGATACTGGAATAACTTCCGTTACAACCCGGCTGCAGAGGGAGACAAGTTCTCACTTGACAGCAAGGCTCCGAAAGCAGAAGGATACCAGGACTTCCTGAATGGTGAAGTACGTTACAACGCACTGAAGAGAGCTAACCCGGCTAAGGCTGACAAGCTCTTCGCTCTCAATGAGCAGGAAGCTATGGAGAGATACGATTACCTGAACAAACTGGTAACTGTATACGCTGCAGAAAAAGAAGATAAATAAGGATATTTCATGAGTGAATGAGATATGAAAAGAGGAGATCTCCGTAAGGGGATCTCCTTTTGCGTGAAAAATGATGGGGTTGACCTGTTTCATAATTTTTGATTACAGTGGTGCGCGAAGATATTTCTTCGGTGTCATTCCTTTATATTTTTTAAAGGTTTTGATAAAGTAGCTTACATCGTTAAATCCACAGCTAAGTCCGATGTCTGCGATTGATTCATTCGAAGTAACGAGCTTGAAACAAGCTTGTTCTATTCTATAGTAATTCAGATAGTCAACAGGAGTTCTGTGTGTCATATCTTTAAAGTAGCGACAGAAATATTTTGAATTCATACCGGCGGCCTGAGACAGATCTTCCAGTGTGATACAGTCAGCATAATGGTTTTCAATCACTTCAAGAGCTTTCTTTAAATGTTCTATTTTTCGGCTATCCTTTTGACTGATGATTCGAACGTTTTCATACAATTTATTTTCCAGAATATAGCCTAAGAATTCGTACAGAGTACCAATCACCATAAGCTCGTGCCCTTCAGTACGCTTTTTGATATGTTCAAACATCATGGAGGTGATATGCTCTAAATTCTTTACGGGTGCTTTGATAAGGGAAGGGATAGTCAGAGTGTCACTTCCGATCTTCTTAAGCAGACGTTCGCTGGCATGATTTACTGCCATGAGCGATTCAAGGTTAAAAACAAGGCATTCATAGACACAATCCTTAGGAATTCCGCCATGAAGAAGCCCTCCTTTTATAAAAATAAGGTCGCCGGCTACTGCAGTGAATTCATTTTCACCAATTGACATAAGTAATTTCCCTTTTAAAACACGAATAAGTTCATATTCGATGTGCCAGTGATAAGACATTTCATACCGTGGATGATTCGGCGTAACATGATAAAATTCAATTGGAAAATCAATGGTTCCGTGATTACGTTCTTCTCTGTAATTGATGTATTTCATGCAATAATCTCCTTTAAAAATCTAAATAGTGTAAAAACAAACACATATGTGGAAATATATGTTTATAAATTGTACTTTGTTGTATAAAAGGTGAATATCTTTATATTTTTATTCTAGTATACCACAAGACAAAAAGAAAGGAAAGAACTATAATGATACTCAAAGAAGCGGTTCTGCGAAGGAAGATAAGCAGAGCAAGGCAAACAATTAAGGAGGAATGTAATTATGGCAGAAAGAAGATTAGTAGGATCTTATCCAGTAATTGGTATCAGACCGACAATCGATGGACGTAGAGGAGCTCTTGACGTAAGAGGATCTCTTGAAGAGCAGACAATGAACATGGCAAAATCTGCAGCAAAACTGTTTGAGGAGAACTTAAGATATTCAAATGGTGAGCCGGTTAAAGTTGTTATCGCTGACACAACAATCGGACGTGTAGGTGAGAGTGCTGCTTGTGCTGATAAGTTCAGAAGAGAAGGCGTAGATATCACAGTTACAGTTACACCTTGCTGGTGCTACGGAGCTGAGACAATGGATATGGATCCACAGACAATCAAAGCTGTATGGGGATTCAACGGAACAGAGAGACCGGGAGCTGTATACCTTGCATCTGTACTTGCTACACATGCACAGAAGGGACTTCCGGCATTCGGAATTTACGGACATGACGTTCAGGAAGCTGACGACACAACAATTCCGGAAGACGTTAAAGAGAAACTTCTTAGATTCGGACGTGCAGCTGTTGCAGCAGCATCCATGAGAGGAACATCTTACCTTCAGATTGGATCTGTTACAATGGGTATCGGTGGATCTATCATCGATTCTGATTTCATCGAGTCTTACCTTGGAATGCGTGTAGAGTCTGTTGACGAGGTGGAAATCATCCGTCGTATGTCAGAAGAGATCTATGACAAGGCTGAGTTCGAGAAAGCTCTTAAATGGGCAAAAGAGACTTGCAAGATTGGTTGGGATAAGAACCCAGAAGAGCTTCAGGCTTCTCCAGAGGAGAAAGAGGAGCAGTTCGAGTTCGTTGTTAAGATGGCAGTTATCATCAAAGACCTTATGAACGGAAATAAGAACCTTGACGAGAAATTCTCAGAGGAAGCAATCGGACATAACGCTCTGGCAGCTGGATTCCAGGGACAGAGACAGTGGACAGACTTCTATCCGAACGGAGACTTCGCAGAGGCAGTTCTGAATACATCTTTCGACTGGAACGGAGCTCGTGAGCCATACATCCTTGCTACAGAGAACGACGTTCTCAACGGACTTGGAATGATGTTCATGAAACTTCTTACAGGACGTGCTCAGATCTTCGCTGATGTTCGTACATACTGGAGCCCAGAGGCAGTTAAGAAAGCTACAGGATATGACCTCGAAGGTGTTGCTAAAGAGAACGGTGGATTCCTTCACCTGATCAACTCTGGAGCAGCTTGTCTTGATGCATCTGGTGTTGCTAAAGACGAGAATGGTAACGGCGTTATGAAAGAATGGTGGAACGTTACAGAAGAAGACCAGAAAGCAATCATGGATGCTACAGAGTGGTGCATGGCTGACAACGGATACTTCCGTGGAGGCGGATACTCAAGCCGTTACGAGACACGTGCTCAGATGCCAGCTACAATGATCCGTCTTAACCTTGTAAAAGGACTTGGACCGGTTCTTCAGATTGCAGAAGGATGGACACTTGAACTTCCGGAAGAAGTATCTGATAAGCTTTGGAAACGTACAGACTACACATGGCCATGTACATGGTTTACTCCAAGATGTGATGGTAAAGAGGGAGCATTCAAGACAGCTTATGATGTAATGAACAACTGGGGAGCTAACCACGGTGCTATCTCCTATGGACACATCGGAGCTGACCTGATCACAATGTGTTCAATGCTTCGTATTCCAGTATCTATGCACAACGTACCGGAGAAAGATATCTACCGTCCGGCAGCATGGAATGCATTTGGAATGGATAAAGAAGGCGCTGACTTCAGAGCTTGTAAGAACTACGGACCACTTTACAAATAAGATGGAGTCCTTTTGTCAGAAAATGTAAAAAGACTGTAAATACAGTTTCGATACAGAGCTAGAACAAAGAATGCGGGGGGTCTGCCTATGCAGGGCCCCCGTTTTAATACCGACTAAAAGAGTATTAAGAAAAGAGGAAGATTATGGAGAAAAAAGTATTAGCATTTGACTTTGGTGCTTCAGGCGGAAGAGCAATGTGCGGAACTTTTGATGGTGACAAGATCAGCATTGAAGAACTTCACCGTTTTTCTAACGATCCGGTTATTTTGAATGGATCAATGTACTGGGATGTACTGAGATTATTTTTTGAAATCAAACAGGGTCTGATCAAAGCAAAGAAATGTGGAAAGATCGAAAGTATCGGTATCGACACATGGGGAGTTGATTTTGGACTGATCGACGAGGAAGGAAGACTTCTTGAAAACCCTGTACATTACCGTGATGCACGTACAGAAGGAATGATCGAAGAAAGTTTCAAACTGATCGATAAAGAGAAATTCTACCAGATCACAGGAAATCAGTTCATGGATCTCAACACAGCATTCCAGCTCCTTTCTCTTGTAAAGACAAGAAAAGAGCTTCTTGAGAAAGCTGACAAGATGATTTTGATGCCAGACCTTTTCAACTACTTCCTTACAGGGGAGAAAAAAGCTGAGTATTCTATCGCTTCTACAACACAGCTTCTTGATGCGAAAAAGGGCGAGTGGTCAGATGAAGTGATCGAAGCACTGGGAATTCCGAAACATATTTTCCCGGAAATTGTACCTACAGGTACAAAGATCGGCACTCTTACAGATGAAATCTGTACAGAGCTTGGTCTGGATAAGATTGATGTTATGGCTGTTGCAGGACATGATACGCAGAGCGCACTTGTATCTGTACCAACATCAGAAGAAGATTTTATCTTCCTGAGTTGTGGAACATGGTCACTGCTTGGAACAGAGCTTGCAGAACCTATCATCAATGAGAAATCTGAGCATTACAACATCACGAATGAAGGTGGATATGGAAGAAAGATTTCCTTCCTTAAGAATATCATTGGATTGTGGTGTATTCAGGAAAGCCGTCGTCAGTGGATCCGTGAAGGAAATGAGTACGGATTTGGCGAGCTTGAGATTATGGCAAAAGAAGCTCCGGCACTTCAGAGCTTTATTGATCCGGATGCACCGGAATTCACACCTGCCGGAGATATTCCGACAAGAATCCGTGAATTCTGCAAGAAGACAGGACAGCCTGTTCCGGAAACAGTTGGAGAAGTTGTTCGTTGCATCAACCAGAGTCTTGCAATGAAATATCGTCATGCGATGGAAGAGATTAAAGAGTGTACAGGTAAAGATTATAAGACAGTCTACATGGTAGGCGGTGGAACACAGAGTGCTCTTCTTTGCCAGTTCACAGCAAATGCATGTGGATGCAGAGTTAGTGCAGGCCCGATCGAGGCAACTGTTCTTGGAAATATTGCACTGCAGCTCATGGCTTCCGGAGATATCAAATCTATCGAAGAAGCAAGAGAAATTATCAAACGTTCTCAGGACATCAAGATCTACGAGCCACAGGACAAAGAAGCATGGGACGAAGCATACGAGAGATTTAAGAAAATTTTAGTATAGTGCTTTGGACTAAGGGGAAATGGGTTGCCAGTTGTAATAATTATGGCTGGCAACGTAATAAAAAAGAATTCTTCAGAAACACTTGACTGTCAATCTGCTGTATGATTTAATGGAATGAGCAGTTGAGTTGGGCAAAATGCATAACGGTTCGCTGATTGGCCTGGGAGGAGAAGATTATGGCTGCTACTATTCGCGATATCAAGAAAAGGACAGGATTATCCCTTGCAACGATATCGAAGTATTTGAATGGCGGTAATGTATTGCCGGAAAATCGTATCTTGATTGAGGAGGCAATCAACGAACTGCATTATGAAGTGAACGAGCTCGCAAGAGGGCTTGTTACCCACAAGACAAAGACGATTGGAGTTCTGGCTTATGATATACAGTGTCTTTTTGTAGGAAGTATGCTGCATTATCTGGGAATGGAACTTCATAAAAAGGGATATGGAATGTTGATCTGTGATTCCTGCAATGACGAGAAGCTACAGAAAGAAAATCTGCAGTTTCTTCTGAGCAGGAAAGTAGATGGAATATTGGTATTTGCTGTAGGTATGCATGGAAAGTTTCTTCACGCTGCGAAAACAGCAAATGTTCCGGTTGTTCTGGTTGACAGATCATTCCAGGATGAAGAATATGATTGCGTTGAGGTTGATAACCGGACAGCAATCTATCGTGCAACGAATAAATTAATTGAGAACCATCACAAGAAAATAGCTGTGATTGCCTCTAATATTGAATATACCGGAAGGGAACGTGTGAAAGGATATTCTGATGCGATGAACCAGGCAGGACTGGAGATTCCAAAGGAATACTGTAAGCTGGGAAGGCATTCTTTTGAACATGGGTACAGAGGAATGAAAGAACTTTTGGAGCTTGAAGACCGTCCGACCGGTGTGATCTTAGGAAACTATAACACCATGCTTGGTGGGATTATGGCATTGAACGAATCAGGACTCTCCTGTCCGCAAGATGTCTCGCTCATCGGAGTGGATAATCTTCCGATGACCCAGGTGCTGCGCCCTAAATTATGGCTGATTGTCCAGCCAATGGAAACGATGTGCGAGAAGGCTGTAGCTATGCTCCTGGAGCGAGTAAACGGAGAGCAAAACGGTATGCCGGTAAAAATTAGTTTCAGTACCTCTGTAAGAGAGGGAGACTCAATACGAGACCTTGGATAGTGCATAAGCAAAATGCACAGAAAAGCGTGGTTTTTGTTGTGAGAATGGATAAAAAAATAGTGAAAACAAACAAAAACGAACCGTTTCGCTCTAAAAACGGTGGGAAATCTTGACAAAATATGAAAACAAGGCTATAATTTATTCTTGTATTAAAGGTGTGCGGGAAAATTGAAAACACACTTTGAAAAACAAAAAAATCTTAAAGCTTTGAAAGCGAACCGTTACGCTGAGGTTAAGAGGAATGGGGGTATCGTAAGAGTTAATCGACAATCCAGTCAACACCAGCAAAGTAAAAGATGGGAGGAAGAAAATTGGAAAAAATTAAACAAAATCCTTTTGTAAAAAAGGTAGGATTTAACAGAATTGTTTTGTGCTGTGTCCTTCTTCTGATGTACGGACTCTTCTGTGCACTGACCGGAGGAAGCTTCGCAGGAATGAACCGAATCATGAGCGCACTCAATTATGCTTATTTCCTTGGATTTTTATCACTGGGTGTTACATTTGTAATTGCTACAGGAGAGATCGACTTCTCTATTGGACCGGTTATGTTCTGTTGTGCACTTATCTCAGGTTATACACTGACAACACATGGAATTTCCATGCCGGTTGCAATCCTGATCAGTATCCTTGTGGGATTTGCTTTTGGGCTCTTTAATGGATACCTGGTAGCTTACTGGTCAGTACCTTCATTCATCACTTCAATGGCAAGTATGAATATTGCAAAAGGTCTTGCGTCAGTTTACACAAAGACACAGTCAGTCAGCTGGCCGCAGGCAGCAGATCCGGACAACGGATGGTTCAGAAATCTTGTAAGATATAACGGGTTCCCGGTTGGACTTGTTATTCTTCTGGTAGCTGCAGTTATCTGTGCGATTATCCTGAACAAGACAAGAATCGGACGTTACATCCTTTGCCTTGGTAGTAACAAAGAAGCTGTTAGACTTTCAGGTGTAGATGTTAAGAAATGGGAAATGCTTGCATTCATTATCTGTGGAGTTCTCGTTGGAATAGGCGCTATCTTCTATGTATCTGCATATACAACAGTACAGCCTGGTTATGGAGATCAGTACAACAACGAAGCAATCGCCGGATGTGTAATGGGTGGTACATCCATGGCAGGTGGACTTGCATCCATCAGCGGTACAATCATTGGTGTATTTATCATCGCTCTTCTTCAGGAAGGAATTCTGGCTCTTGGCTTTACAAAAGATTATCAGCTTATCATTACAGGTGTTATTGTTATCGTCGCAGTATTCAGTGACGTACTTGCAAGACGCAGAAAGAACTAATTTCTCTTCTATATTAAGAGATCAGCTTTATGAATGATGAACGAAATGTTTGATTGAAAGAAAGGCAAGGGTAATAAAATGGGCGAAGTTATATTGGAAATGAAAGGGATTGATAAATCTTTCCCAGGTGTTCACGCACTTGACCATGTAGATCTTGAGATCAGAAAAGGCGAAGTTCTTGCTCTTATGGGAGAGAATGGTGCCGGAAAATCAACTCTGATGAAAGTTCTCACAGGTATTTATACAAAAGATTCAGGAACAATTACATATGAAGGTAAAGAAGTTGAGTTCCATAGTGCTCGTGAAGCACAGGACAATGGTGTTATCATCGTACACCAGGAGCTGAACATGCTTGGTCATCTGACAGTTGCTCAGAACATCTTCATCGGAAGAGAGTTCAAGAAGGGCATCAAGATCGATGACAAGAAAATGAACGAAGAAGCACAGAAACTGTTCGACAGAATGAACGTTGATATTGATCCGAGAGAGACAATGTCAAAACTTACAGTAGGTAAGCAGCAGATGTGTGAGATCGCAAAAGCTATTTCACATGATGCAAAGATCATCATCTTTGACGAGCCATCAGCAGCTCTGACAGAGACAGAGATTGAGCAGTTGTTCAAGATCATCCGTGACCTGAAAAGTCAGGGAATGGGAATTGTTTATATCTCCCACCGTATGGATGAGATTAAAGTGATCACAGACCGTGTTACAGTCATGAGAGATGGTACTTATGTTGGAACATTGATCACAAAAGAAAGTACAAAAGACGACATCATCAACATGATGGTTGGACGTGTTATTTACGAAGATCCGAAGGAGAAGAACATGACACCTCCGGGAGCACCGGTAGTTCTTAAAGTTGAACACTTGAACGCTGGTAAGATGGTACAGGATGTAAGCTTCGAACTTCACAAAGGTGAGATCCTTGGATTCTCCGGACTGATGGGAGCTGGACGTACAGAGACAGCCAGAGCACTCTTTGGAGCTGACCCGATCGACAGCGGTGATATTTATATCAACGGTAAGAAGGTTACAATCAAGAGCCCACAGGATGCTGTTAAGTGCGGTATCGGTTATCTGTCAGAGGACAGAAAGAGATATGGTATTGTTGTACAGAAATCAGTTGCTGAGAATACAACAATGGCAACACTTGAAAAATTCATGAGCGGTCCTTTTATCGATAAGAAGAAAGAGAACAAGATTGCTCAGGAATATGTTGAGCAGCTTGCAACAAAGACTCCTGGTACAGATCAGCTGGTAGTTAACCTGTCAGGTGGTAACCAGCAGAAAGTCGTTATTGCAAAATGGCTGACAAGAGACTGTGACATCCTTATCTTCGATGAGCCTACAAGAGGTATCGACGTTGGAGCTAAGAATGAGATTTACAAGCTGATGAATCAGCTGGCAGCAGAAGGAAAAGCCATTATTATGATTTCCTCCGAGATGACAGAGATCCTTCGTATGAGTGACAGAATCGTTGTTATGTGCGAAGGTAAGAAGACAGGTGAGCTGGATATTTCCGAAGCTACACAGGAAAATATCATGAACATGGCTACACGTGAGATTGAGTAGGGAGGGAAAAAGTAATGGCAAATAATACAACAAAGAAGGCCGGCTCTAATAAGTCATTTATTGACAGAATGGGAGGACAGAAATTCATCGTCCTGCTCGTTGTTATTGCACTGTTTATCTTCTTCTGTGCAATGAGCCCTAACTTCAGAAAATATACAACATTTATTAACATTCTGGACTTCTCCTATTATATTGTCCTGATGGCAATTGGAGTAGCCTTTCCACTGATGACAGGTGGTGTTGACCTGTCAATCGGTACTGGACTTGTATGTTATTCACTCGTTGGTGGATATCTGATCGTTCACAAAGGAATGCCTACAATCGTTGGTATCCTTGCAGCAATTATTCTTGGAATGCTGATTGGTGTTCTGAATGGTGTACTGGTAGCAATCATGGACCTGCCGGCATTCCTGGCAACACTTTGTACTTGTATGATTACTCGTGGACTTGGTTCCATTATCGTAGGTGGATTCGGAATCTCATGGCCGGCAGCAGCAGCACCGGGCGGATGGTTCAGAAGTATCTTCAAGATTCAGTCCGGCGGACAGAATATCCCGATCGGTTTCTTATGGGTAATTCTTCTGGTTGTTGTTATGACATTTGTACTGAATCATACAAGAATTGGACGTTATACACTTGCAATCGGAAGTAACAAAGAAGCAACAAGACTTTCCGGAGTTAATGTAAGATTCTATCATATTGCAGCATATGTAATCTGTGGATTCTTCGCAGGACTTGCTTCTATCGCATACTCCGCTATCTTCGCTACAGTTCAGCCAGGAAGTGGTGCTGGATTCGAGCTTGAGGCTATCGGTGGAGCAATCATCGGTGGTGTATCCATGACAGGTGGTGTAGGAAGCATCACAGGAACACTGTTTGGTGTATTCGTTATCTGTCTTCTGAAGACTGGTCTTCCATTCATCGGACTGACAGCTAACTGGCAGCAGATCATTACAGGATTTGTCCTGATCGCAGCCGTACTTGTTGATATTCTTAAGAGAAAAGCAGGAAAAGAGTAATTTTTTCCACTTAAATTTAGAATTTGTGAAAAATCACGAAAAAGCAATAATTAATTGCAAAACCATTGGTAATGTGTTATATTATTAATGTGTGCGGATAGATAGCAGCGGGAAAATATGCTAAAAAAGCGTGAAAAAGAAAGCTGTTACTATAGAAGCTAAACGAAACAGACTGTATAAAGAGTTTTCGGACAAAGAAGCCTGGGCAAACTACTTCTGCAGAGCGATTTAAGAAATGCACGAAAGAGGCTCTGCCAGAGAGGCCCGGCATTAGGGAGAGGAAAACTGGAAGAAAACTCAGACAAGCAGTCACAAATTTATTTTGTCAGGAGGACATAATTATGAAAAAGAAAGTTTTAGCAGTTTTACTTGGTGGATGTATGGTAGTTGGAATGCTCGCAGGATGTGGATCCAAGGCAGATGACACTAAGAAAGCAGATGGCGACACTAAGACAGATGGATCAGGAGATTCCAAGGGATATCATTTCGAAGTTGTTGTAAAGAGCTTCCAGTCTTCATACTGGCAGGCAGCTGTACAGGGAATCAATCAGGCTTGTGATGAGCTCGGTGTTACAGCTAACACAACAGGACCGAACGCTGAGTCCGATATCGCTGACCAGGTTAACATGCTGAACAACGCAATCAACAAAAATCCAGACGGAATCGCTCTTGCAGCTTGTGACCAGAACTCAGTTCTTGATTCACTGCAGTCAGCACTTGACAAGAAGATTCCGGTTGTATGTTTCGACTCAGGTGTTCCGGACGCTCCAGAAGGATCTGTATACGCAACAGTTGTAACAGACAACGAGCAGGCTGGTGGAATCGCAGCAGAGCATATTTATGAAGCAATCAAAGACAGAATCGGAAACGGACAGGTTCGTGTTGGTGAAGTTAACCAGGATGCAACATCTGCTAACATTTCTGAGCGTGGTATGGGATTCATCAACAAGTTCATCGAGCTTGCTAAAGCTGATGGAAAGACAGTAGCAGTTGTAGGAAATGACTTCTATGTAAACCAGGTAAAAGATAATGGCGATCAGGCATCTGCTGACGTAGTTCTCGAAGTTGCAGTTCCGGCACAGACAACAGTTGAGCTGTGTGCTACAGAGGCTTCTAACATCATGAACAAAGACGATACAATCGCTATGTTCGGATCAAACCAGGTATCTGCAGAGGGTGTTCTCACAGCTAACCAGAACCTGAACAAACTTGGAACAGATGATGATAAGATCGTTGCAGCTGGATTCGATGCTGGATCAGTTATCAAAGCCGCTGTTAAAGATGGTACATTACTTGGTGCTGTTACACAGTCTCCTCTGATGCAGGGTAAAATCTCCATCGAGACTCTTGCTAAGATCTGTGATGGTGAGTCTGTAGAAGACGTTACAACAGATGGTTACTGGTATGATTCTACAAACATGGATGATGAGGATATCTCTCCAAACCTGTATGACTAATTCATATCTGTAAAGAGAAGCTGAATTATTAAAGTGAAAAGAAAGGAATCGGGAAATTCCCGGTTCCTTTTTTAAAATAATATGTTATTATATCAAGGAGGAAGATAATATGTTAAAAGGAATTCCAAAAATTTTATCACCAGAACTGTTGAAAGTACTTGCTGAGATGGGACACAGTGACAGACTGGTTATCTCTGATGGAAACTTCCCGGCTGAATCAATGGGAAAAGACGCGATTGTGATCCGTTGCGACGGACACGGAGTACCGGAGATTCTTGATGCGATTCTTCAGGTGTTCCCTCTGGACAGCTATGTGGAGCATCCGGTAAATCTTATGGAAGTTATGCCTGGAGATACTGTGGAGACACCAATCTGGGATACATATAAAGAGATTATCCGTAAATATGATGACAGAGGTGATGCTGTTGTTGGAAACATTGAGCGTTTTGCATTCTATGATGAAGCTAAGACAGCTTATGCAATCATTGCAACAGGTGAATCAGCACTTTATGCGAATGTAATGCTTCAGAAGGGTGTTGTAACAGACTAGTCACATTTTTTAACGTAATGGAGGAACAATATGCTTGATCATGTAGAAAAAATATTTGCAGATATGAAGCCGATGATGAAAAAGTTGAAGAAGGCTTCTTATAAAGTAAATATGGAGGCTTTTATAGAGAATCATGGACATTATTTCCGTGAGATGACAGAATATACGGAGAATGCTTCTGATAAAGAGACGGCAGCCAAAGAGCTTGCAGTAGACTTTACAGATAAGGTTTATGATGCATATGTTTCTCCGAAAAAAGGAAAAATAGACAGTGCAATTCAGACAGATCTGAATTTCTTTATGATCTATTATGTATTTCCGGCAATTCTTTTGACAGAGCATGACGATGCGAAACTGATCGCAGACCATCTCTGCAGCAGATGGGGAGAAAAGTTTAAGAACAGTAAGATTCAGTATACAGATTATGATTCCCTATATGTTTCATTCCGTGAGAAGATATTTGGAATCTTTTAATACTTGCAAATCAACCTTACTTGTGATAGAATAATTAAGATTCATGTAATGGCATGAGAAGATTTTAGAAGCTATATTTTTATGGTTTAATAAGTGTGCTGTTACGTTAGTGTGTAGGAGGTCATAGAAGATGGACATTTTGAAGATTGTTTTATACATTATCTTTGTTATAGACTGTATCGCATTATCAGCGATTATTCTTTTGCAGGAAGGAAAGTCAGCCGGATTGGGAACAATTGGCGGTATGGCGGATACTTATTGGGGACAGAACAAGGGACGTTCTATGGAAGGTGCACTTGTAAAGTCTACAAAGTTTCTTGCTATCCTTTTCCTGGTGCTTGCAGTAGTACTGAACCTTAAGGTTTTTAATTAATAACAGATGATGAAGTAAGTATAAGACATTCTATAATAAGACTATAGAATGTCTTTTTTTACTTTAAGTAGTGATGAAAGGTTACTGTTCACTCCCGTGTCAATCACTCCGCTGATTGACACGGAGGATGCATGTTTTGACTTGAATGCATCTCGCCCCATCGCCAAAGGCGATTTAAAATGGCGAGATGCGTTGCTGGTCGCACATCGTGTGAACAGTAACGATGAAAGGAAACAGAATGGATCAGACATTTGAAAAGAGAAAAAAAGTGATTTATGACTTTATTTGTGATGATTTTTATATCCCAATGAAAGTCAAAGAGATTGCGACAGTTCTTCAGGTATCGAAAGAACAGAGAAGAGAGCTTCAGGAAGTGTTGGACGCTCTTGTTGAGGAAGGGAAGATTACACTTTCTAAAAGAGGAAAATACAGTAAAGGGCAGACGAAGCGTATCACAGGAACCTTCCAGGCGAATATCCGTGGATTTGGATTTGTTATGCTAGAGGGTGAAGATGAGGATATCTTTATTCCGGGAGAGAATGTGAACGGTGCATTCCAGGGAGATGAAGTGGAATGTATTATTACAGGTGCGCCTGGAGGTAAGAGAAAAGAAGGAAAAATCGTAAGAATCGTGTCGCATCAGGTGAAGAAGATTGTCGGATTGTATGAGAAGAGTAAGAGTTTTGGATTTGTACGTCCGGATAATCAGAGATATCTGAAAGATATTTATATTCCGGCCGGAAAAGAGATGGGTGCCATGGACGGTCATAAGGTTGTGGTAGAACTGACATCTTATGGACAGGAACATGCTAAGCCGGAAGGAAAGATTGTTGAGATCATCGGTCATGTGAATGATCCGGGAGCAGATATTTTATCTATTGTAAAGGATTATGATCTTCCTACAGAATTTCCGGAGAAGGTATTGAATCAGGCGGTTCGTGTTGGAAAAGATGTATCAGAAGCAGATTGTGCAGGAAGATTGGATTTACGTGACTGGCAGATGGTTACGATCGACGGTGAAGATGCGAAGGATCTGGATGATGCGGTTTCTCTGACAATGAAGGATGAGAATTATCAGCTGGGAGTTCATATTGCGGATGTTACCAATTATGTACAGGAGAAAAGTGCTCTGGATCGAGAAGCACTGAAGCGTGGGACGAGTGTTTATCTTGCTGACCGTGTCATACCGATGCTACCGCATGTGTTGTCGAATGGCATCTGTTCTCTGAATGCAGGGGAAGACCGTCTGGCATTATCCTGTATTATGACAGTGTCTCCGAAAGGCGAGGTGATCGATCATCAGATCGCGGAGACTGTGATCCGGGTAGACAAGCGTATGAGTTATACAGGTGTATCTAAGGTGCTGGCAGAAGAACCGGAAGCACTGGAAGAAGATAAGGATTTTGTTCCGATGATTCAGAAGATGCAGGAACTTTCAACGATTCTCAGAGAACGACGCGGCAAGAGAGGTTCGATTGATTTTGATTTTCCAGAGACAAAGATTGAATTGGATGAGAAGGGGAAACCAATTAATATCAAACCTTATGAGAGAAACAGTGCAACGAAGATCATCGAAGATTTTATGCTTCTTGCTAATGAGACAGTGGCAGAAGAATATTTTTGGAGAGAGGTTCCATTTCTCTACAGAACGCATGAAGTTCCAGACGAAGAGAAGATAAAGAAACTGAGTACATTTATCAATAATTTCGGTTATCATATTCATGTGCATGATGAAGTAAAGCCAAAGGAGATTCAGAAACTTCTTAGTCAGGTGGAAGGAACCCCGGAAGAAGCTCTGATCAGCAGACTTACATTACGCTCCATGTGCCAGGCAAAATACACAACAGATAATACAGGACACTTTGGATTGGCAGCGAAGTATTATACACATTTCACTTCTCCGATCCGCCGTTATCCGGATCTCCAGATTCACAGAATCATTAAGGAGAACCTGCGCGGACGACTGAATGAGAATCGTATAGAACATTATGACAAGATCCTCCCGGAAGTAGCGAAGCAGTGTAGTGACAGAGAACGACTGGCAGAAGAGACAGAACGCGAAGTTGTGAAGATGAAAAAAGCAGAGTATATGCGCATGCATATTGGAGAAGAGTACGAAGGTGTCATTTCCGGTGTTACAAAATGGGGAATCTATGTAGAACTTCCGAATACAGTAGAAGGTCTTGTTCATGTTGTGGATCTGCGGGACGATCATTATAATTTTATAGAGCAGACATATGAAATGGTCGGAGAGCATACAGGAAAGACATATAAACTTGGTGAAAAGGTGCGTGTCCGCGTAAGTGATGCAGATAAGCTGCTACGAACGATTAATTTCGAGCTGGCATAATACTTGCAGGAGTGCGGTTAAAATAGATGAGTTAGAGGTTGGAATCAGATGGCAAAGACAGAGAAAAAACTTATTGCGAATAATAAAAAAGCATATCATGATTATTTTATTCTTGAGAAATACGAAGCAGGACTTGTGCTGCATGGCACAGAAGTAAAGTCTCTTCGTATGGGAAAGTGTAGTATCAAAGAAGCATTTATCCGTGTGGAAGACGGGGAGATGTATATCTATGGTATGCATATCAGTCCTTATGAGAAGGGGAATATCTTTAACAAAGATCCGCTTCGTGTGAGAAAGCTGCTTCTTCATAAGAAGGAGATACTGAAAATATTTGGTAAGATGAAAGAACAGGGAATTACAGTTGTTCCGCTGCAGGTTTATTTCAGTGGAAGTCTTGTAAAGATTGAGATTGGACTTGCCAAAGGTAAGAAATTATATGACAAGCGTGAGACGATCGCAAAGAAAGATCAGAAGCGTGAAGCGCAGAGAGAATTCAAAGCGTTCAATCGATAAGGGATTGAAGCAGGAGCGAATAGAAAAAGCAATTGGATCAGAAACCAATTGCTTTTTTTACTTCATTGATATCGCCAGTAAATACAAGTCCACCCATTCCGGCTTCTTTTGCTGCATAGATGTTTGGCTCAAGATCATCAATAAAGAAACATTCTTCTGCCTTTAAATCAAATTTCCTGAGAAAATGACTGTAGATTTCAGGAGACGGCTTTGCAAGTCTGATCGGTCCGGAAAATAAGATTCCGTCAAACTGAGAAAGAAGTTCACTTCCTTCATAGTATTCTGCAAAATAGGTTGGAGCATTAGACAGCAGATAGATTGGTATATTGCGCTCTTTTAATTCATGGATAAATGTAATGGTATCCGGAAGTAAAGTAGTGCAGCGTGGCCATTCTTTTGCAAACCGGCGGATGCAGTCCTTCAAATGTTCCGGAACCTGATCAATGACTTCATTTATGTAACTATCATAATCAAGTGTGCCGGCGTCAAGTTCTGCCCAGCGTTTATAAACGATTTCGGATAAATAATCCAGTTCTTCTTCATATGGGCAGAATTCTGAGAGGATCGCTTTTCCATCAAAACGTCCGATGACATTTCCAAAGTCAAAAACAATATTCTTGTATTTCATAACAAATTCCCTTTCTATAGATGCTTATTTTATTATACTGCGCAGAAAAGACAGATTCAAATAAAATATGCATTGCTGTTCACACGGGAGTGAACAGTAACATCGTGCAAACAGTAACTAATAGACAAAAAGAGAAAAACTGTCTAAAAATTATCTTGACATCTATTTTATTTATGATATACTTTGAGAGTCAAAGTATTTAAAGGTCAAAACAATTATGGTTCAGATCTGGAAAGAATCATACTGTGAAGAGTGACAATTATTTTGACAGAGTTGGAGAAGAGATATGATAGGAAGAATATGCGGGACAGGATCGTACATACCGTCCCATCGAATGGACAACGTGGAATTGTCCTCTCTGGTCGACACAAGTGATGAATGGATCCGGGAACGCACAGGAATTCAAAGCCGACATCTCGCAAAACAGGAGACGGTATCTTTTATGGCTGCAAAAGCAGCAGAAGAAGCTCTTGCAGACAGTGGGCTGAAAGCAGAAGAGATTGACCTGATCCTTGTAGCGACGTCTTCTTCAGAAACAGTATTTCCGAATACTTCTTGTGAAGTGCAGAAAGCAATCGGTGCAGTTCATGCATGGGGATACGATCTGAATGCAGCCTGTTCGGGATTTATTCTCGCATTGAATACGGCGCAGTCTTATATCCGTTCGGGTCTTGTCAAGACCGCACTGGTGATCGGTGCAGAGAAGATGAGCAGAATTGTAGACTGGAAAGACCGAGGAACTTGCATTTTATTCGGAGACGGTGCAGGTGCAGTGGTTCTCCGGGGAGAAGAAAGTGAAAGTGCAGAAGCAGTCTACACGGCCATGGCACATTCGGCAGGAGACAAGGGAGAGGCATTGACCTTACAATATGGAACAGAAGAAACGCCGGTAATTCGGATGGATGGACAGGCAGTTTTTAAGTTCGCTGTGAGAAAAGTACCGGAAATCATCGAAGAAATGTTGAAAAAAGCAGATGTTTCAAGAGAAGATGTGGATTACTTTGTTTTGCATCAGGCAAACAGAAGAATCATTGAAGCGGCTGCAAAGAGGGTTGGCGTAGAAATTGAGAAGTTCCCAATGAATCTTGGTGAATATGCGAATACGTCGGCGGCGTCAGTTCCAATCCTTTTAAATGAAATGAATCGGGATGGAAAGCTGAAAAGAGGTCAGAAAATTATACTTGCCGGATTCGGGGCAGGACTTACATGGGCAGGATGCCTGATGGAATGGTAAATTCAAGAAAGGAAAACAAAATCATGTTAGAAAAAGTAAAAGAAATCGTAGCAGAGTCATTAAACGTAGAGGAAAGCACATTAAGTGAGACAACATCTTTCAAAGAGGATCTTGGAGCAGATTCCCTGGATCTTTTTGAGATGGTAATGGCATTTGAGGAAGCTTTTGAAGTAGAGATCCCATCTGAAGATCTGGAGCAGATCACAACAGTGGGTGATGTTGTAAAATATATCGAATCACACAAGTAGAAGTATAGAACTAGTAGAAAACGAAGCATTTCGGTTCCTTTTCGGCAGCCGATCCGAGAGAACCGTTGATAGAGAAGTGATCAAGAAGGGAGTTCTTATGAGAACGAGAATAACAGAATTACTTGGAATTGAGTACCCGATCATTCAGGGCGGTATGGCATGGGTTGCAGAATATCATCTGGCGGCAGCAGTTTCAAATGCCGGTGGACTTGGACTGATCGGAACAGCAAGTGCACCGGCCGAGTGGGTCAGAGAACAGATCCGTGAGGCAAAGAAGCTGACGGATAAGCCGTTTGGAATCAATATTATGATGATCAGTCCTTATGCAGATGAAGTTGCAAAGGTGGCTGTCGAAGAAGGTGTCGCAGTTGTCACGACAGGTGCAGGATCTCCGGAAAAATATATAAAGATGTGGAAGGAAGCCGGAATCAAAGTGATCCCTGTAGTTGCTTCTGTAGCGATGGCGAAGAGAATGCAGCGTTGTGGAGCAGATGCTCTGGTGGCAGAAGGAACAGAAGCAGGCGGACACATCGGTGAGAATACAACGATGGTTCTCGTTCCGCAGGTTGTAGATGCAGTTGAAATCCCGGTGATCGCAGCCGGAGGAATTGCAGATGGAAGAGGAATTGCAGCGGCATTTATGCTCGGAGCAGAGGGTGTTCAGATCGGAACACGTTTTGTTGTGACAGAAGAAGCACAGGTGCATGAGAATTATAAAGAATGCATTTTGAAAGCAAGGGATATTGATTCTCGTGTGACAGGAAGATCTACAGGTCATCCGGTTCGTGCTCTTCGTAATAAAATGACGAAAGAGTATCTTGAGAAAGAACAGGCAGGAGCAACATTCGAAGAACTTGAACATCTGACACTAGGAGGACTCAGGAGAGCTGTTGTTGATGGAGATGTTCAGAGCGGAAGCGTGATGGCAGGGCAGATCGCAGGTATGATCAAGGAGAAGCTTACCTGTCAGGAAGTGATCCAGAAGCTGGTCTCACAGACAGATGAACTGATCGGAGGAAAAGGATTCTATGAGTAAGATCGCATTTATTTTCCCGGGACAGGGAGCACAGAAAGCCGGAATGGGAAAAGATTTCTATGAAAACAGTAAGACGGCAGCAGAGGTGATCGACCGTGCAAGTGAACTGCTTGGACTGGATATGAAAGCACTCTGTTTTGAAGAAAATGATCTTCTGGATCAGACAGAATATACACAGGCAGCACTTGTGACTGTCTGTATGGCAATGGAGAAGGTATTAAGAGAACGGGGACTCGCCCCGGATGTCACAGCAGGCTTAAGCCTGGGTGAATATTGTGCGATTGCTTCAGCAGGAGGAATGAGCACAGAAAATGCAATCACAACAGTAAGAAAACGCGGTATTCTGATGCAGAATGCAGTACCGGGTGGTCAGGGAGCCATGGCAGCGGTTCTTGGACTGGATGCCGGAAAGATTGAGGAAGTGCTGGCAGATCGAAGTGGTGTAATGATCGCCAACTACAATTGTCCGGGACAGATTGTGATTACAGGATGGAAGGAAGATGTGGAACAGGCAGCAGATGCACTGAAGGAAGCCGGAGCAAAGAGAGTCCTTCCGCTTAATGTCAGTGGACCGTTCCATTCTTCCCTCCTGGAGCAGGCCGGAGAAGAGCTTGGAAAAGAACTGGAACAGGTAGATTTTTCTGATCTCCAGATCCCATATGTGACGAATGTGACAGCAGAATATGTAACTGATATTACAAAGACAAAAGAACTGCTCGCACGTCAGGTAGCATCTTCCGTACGCTGGCAGCAGAGTATGGAACTCCTGATCGCGGATGGTGTAGATACATTTGTCGAGATCGGGCCTGGAAGAACACTGGCTGGTTTCTTGAGAAAGATAAACCGTGAGGTGAAAGTGTATAACGTCGGAACCTGGGAAGACGTAGATAAGGTGGTAAATGAATTATGTTAGACAGACTGACAGGGAAAGTTGCGGTAGTGACAGGTGCTTCCAGAGGAATCGGAAGAGCGATCGCGCTGCGTCTGGCACAGGAGGGCGCAGCAGTAGTGATCAATTATAATGGATCGAAAGAGCGCGCGCAGGAAGTGAAAACAGAGATTGAATCTGCAGGCGGAACAGCACAGATCATGCAGTGTGATGTGGCAGATGCAGCATCTTGTGATGAGATGTTTCAGACAATCATTAAAGAATTTGGAAGAATAGATATCCTTGTGAACAATGCGGGAATCACAAGAGACGGACTGCTTATGAAAATGGCAGAAGAAGATTTTGATGCTGTGATCGATACGAATCTGAAAGGAACTTTTCATTGTATCCGTGCAGTCTCAAGACAGATGCTACGTCAGAGATCCGGAAGAATTATTAACCTGTCTTCTGTATCAGGAGTTCTTGGAAATGCAGGACAGGCTAATTATTCTGCATCAAAGGCTGGTGTGATCGGACTCACAAAGAGTGCGGCAAGAGAACTGGCTTCCAGAGGAATTACCGTAAATGCGATCGCTCCGGGATTTATTAACACAGAGATGACAGAAGTACTTTCAGAGAAGGTGAAAGAAGGAGCAATCGCCCAGATCCCTCTCGGAAAGTTTGGAGAGACAGAAGATATTGCGAATGCGGCGGCATTTCTTGCTTCTGATGAAGCACGTTATATCACAGGCCAGACGCTGCATGTCGACGGCGGAATGGCGATGTAAAAATAGAAGGAGTAGGAAAATGAAGAGACGAGTTGTTGTAACCGGAATGGGTGCGGTGACACCGATTGGAAATACAGTAGAAGAATTCTGGAACGGAATCAAAACAGGTAAAGTTGGAATTGGTCCGATCACAAAATTCGATACAACAGATTATAAGGTTAAGCTGGCAGCAGAAGTGAAAGATTTCGTTGGAAAAGAACGAATGGATTTCAAGGCAGCAAAGAGAATGGAATTGTTCTCCCAGTATGCGGTTGCAGCAGCAAAGGAAGCATTTGCGGATGCGGGACTTGATATGGAGCAGGAAGATCCTTACCGTGTGGGAACGATCATCGGTTCAGGTATCGGAAGTCTCAGCTGTGTAGAGCAGAATTACGACAAGATCCAGACAAAAGGACCAGCGCGTGTAAATCCATTGATGGTTCCGTTGATGATCTCCAATATGGCAGCAGGAAATGTATCCATCCAGCTTGGACTGAAAGGAAAATGTACAGATGTCGTGACAGCATGTGCATCAGGATCTAACAGTATCGGAGATGCACTCCGTGCGATTCAATATGGTGACTTGGATGTCTGTGTTGCAGGGGGTACAGAGAGCTGTATCTGTCCGACCGGAATTGCAGGATTTACTGCGTTGACAGCACTGTCTACAAATGAAGATCCAATGACAGCTTCCCGTCCGTTTGATCAGGACAGGGATGGATTTGTCCTCGGAGAAGGAGCCGGAATCGTAGTTCTGGAAGAACTTGAACACGCGAAAGCGAGAGGCGCGAAGATTTACGCAGAACTCGCTGGATACGGCTCTACAGGAGACGCTTATCATATTACATCTCCGGCAGAAAATGGAGAAGGAGCCGGAATGGCGATGAAACTTGCAATGAAAGAGGCTGGTGTGGCACCGGAAGAAGTGGATTATATCAATGCCCATGGAACAAGTACACATCACAATGACCTTTTTGAGACGCGTGCGATCTGTTATGCATTAGGAGATGCAGCCGAAAATGTAGTTGTCAATTCAACAAAATCTATGATCGGTCATCTTCTTGGAGCAGCAGGAGCAGTAGAATTTGTTGTCTGCGTAAAGAGTATTCTGGATAATTTCATCCATCAGACAGTTGGTACAAAGAATGTAGATCCGGAATGTGGATTGAATTATGCAGTAGGCGCACCGGTAGAGAAAGAAGTGAATTGTGTAATTTCTAATTCTCTTGGGTTTGGTGGGCACAATGTGTCTCTTCTTGTAAAACGTTTCGAAGAATAAGGAGAAGCGAAGATGAAGATGGAAGAAATATTGAAGCTGATCGAAGCAGTCTCTGCTTCTGAGCTTACAGATTTTAAATATGAAGAAAATGGAACAAAGCTGAATCTGAAGAAAGAACAGCAGAAGGTGGAGATTATACAGAGTCCGGGAGTAGTTCCGGTGACAGGAACTGTCACAGCAGGTCTTCAGACAGCAGAAATTCTGCAAAATCCAGGAAATGAAGCGGATCACACACAGGAAGAGCATCAGGAAGTGATAAAAGAAACAGAAGGTGAACTGATCGTTTCACCTCTGGTTGGAACTTTCTACGCAGCACCGGCAGAGGATGCACCGAGTTTTGTTAAGGTTGGTGACAAGGTCGAAGCCGGACAGGTTGTCGGAATCATAGAAGCGATGAAACTTATGAATGAGATTGAGAGTGAATGTGCCGGTACAGTTGCAGAAGTTCTTGTAGAGAACGGAGAACCGGTAGAATACGGCCAGCCGATTTTTAGAATTGTTTAAGAAAGGAATTCAGATATGAATAGTTTAAATGTAGAACAGATTCAGGAAATCATTCCGCACAGACATCCATTTCTTTTGATTGATAAGATTGAAGATTATGTTCCGGGAGAATATGCAATTGGATACAAAGGTGTTTCTTATCATGAGGATTTCTTTCGTGGACATTTCCCACAGAAAGCAGTAATGCCTGGAGTTCTGATTCTTGAGGCACTTGCTCAGACAGGAGCTGTGGCAATCTTAAGTGTACCGGAGAATCAGGGAAAGATTGCATTCTTCGGTGGTGTACAAAAATGTCGCTTCAAAGGAATGGTATTTCCGGGAGATCAGTTGAAATTAGAGACAAAGATTATTAAAAGAAAAGGACCGGTAGGCGTAGGAGAAGCTGTGGCAACAGTTAACGGAAAGGTCGTTGTTACGGCAGAACTTACATTTATGGTTGGAGAATAAAAAAATCAGGAGCAGAAGAAATGATAGAGAAGATTTTAATTGCGAACAGAGGGGAGATTGCAGTCCGGGTGATCCGCGCCTGCAGAGAAATGGGAATCCGTACGGTTGCTGTTTACTCTGAGGCAGATAAAGATGCGCTGCATACCCAGCTCGCAGATGAAGCAGTCTGTATAGGTCCTGCTCCATCCGCAGAAAGTTATCTGAATATGCAGAATATCATCAGTGCAACACTTGTGTCCGGCGCAGATGCAATCCATCCGGGATTTGGATTCCTTTCTGAAAACAGCAAATTTGCAGAACTGTGTGAACAGTGCAAGATCACATATATCGGACCGGATTCAAAGGTGATCAGTGCTCTTGGAAATAAATCCGTTGCAAGAAATACGATGGTGGAAGCAGGTGTTCCGGTTATTCCGGGAAGCAAGGAGCCTGTCTATACCGTAGAAGAAGGCGAGAAGATCGCTGGTGAGATTGGTTATCCAATCATCGTTAAGGCAGCACTTGGCGGTGGAGGAAAAGGAATGCGTGTCGCACAGACACCGGACGAGTTCCAGGCAAGTTTCCAGACAGCACAGAAAGAAGCGCAGATGGCATTCGGAGACGGAACAATGTATCTGGAACATTTTGTAGAACATCCGCGTCATATAGAATTTCAGATTCTTGCAGATAAGTATGGAAATGTGGTCCATCTTGGAGAAAGAGACTGTTCCATTCAGAGAAATCATCAGAAGATGATCGAGGAATCTCCGTCAGAAGCACTGACACCGGAATTGAGACAGAAGATGGGAGAAGCGGCTGTGAAAGCGGCGAAGGCAGCTCATTATACGAATGCCGGAACGATTGAATTTCTCTTAGAAAAGAGTGGAGCCTTTTACTTTATGGAAATGAATACAAGAATCCAGGTAGAACATCCGGTGACAGAATGGGTGACAGGAATCGATCTGATCAAAGAGCAGATTAAGATTGCAGACGGACAGAGACTAAAACTTCAGCAGAAAGACATCAAGATCACAGGTCACGCGATCGAATGTAGGATCAATGCAGAGAACCCGGAAAAGAATTTCCGCCCGTCTCCTGGAAAAATCACAGATGTACATTTCCCGGGTGGTGAAGGCGTACGTGTAGACAGTGCGATTTACACAGGATATGAAGTTCCGCCTTATTATGATTCCATGCTTGCAAAACTGATCGTACATGCTGACGACAGAGAAGAGGCTATCCGTAAAATGAGAAGCGCACTTGGCGAAGTTATTATTGAAGGTGTGGATACAAATATTGATTATCAGTATGAGATTTTGAATCATAAAAAATTCATATCTGGAGATATTGATGTGGAGTTTATCGGAGGAATGATGAATGAGACTGCATAATATGTTTAAAAAGACCGGAGAGAAGATCACTTCGATTCATTCACGAAACAGAAGAAAGCCGGAAGCACCGGAAGGAATCTTGAAAAAATGTAATAAATGCGGTGCGGCAATCTTGACAGATGAAGTAATCAACGGAAAATATATTTGTCCTAAATGTCATGGATACTTTCGTATTCCGGCATATAAGAGAATTGAGCTTGTGACAGACGCAGGCTCTTTTGAAGAATGGGATGCAAAGATCGATGAAGGGGAAAGACCGGAGAATCCGTTGGATTTCCGGGGGTATACAGAAAAAGTCGAAGCTTTAAGAGTAAAGACAGGACTTGATGAAGCGGTTGTTACAGGAAAAGCAACAATCTGTGGATATCCGGTTGTGATCGGGGTCTGTGACGGAAGATTTATGATGGCCAGTATGGGACATGCGGTAGGAGAAAAGATTACCCGTGCAGTCGAGCGTGCAACAGAGGAGAGGCTTCCTGTTGTTCTTTTTACCTGTTCCGGAGGCGCACGTATGCAGGAGGGAATCATTTCCCTGATGCAGATGGCAAAGACTTCAGCAGCACTGAAACGCCACAGTGATGCAGGCCTTCTTTATATTCCGGTATTGACTGATCCAACTACGGGAGGTGTCACAGCAAGCTTTGCTATGCTTGGAGATATCATTCTTGCAGAACCGGGAGCACTGATCGGATTCGCCGGTCCGCGTGTGATCGAGCAGACGATCGGACAGAAATTGCCGGAAGGATTCCAGAGAGCTGAATTCCTTCTTGAGCATGGATTTGTTGATCAGATCGTAACCAGGGATGAGATGAAGGAAGTACTGGGGCAGATTCTGAAAATGCATACGTTTACAGATGAAAAGAAAGAAGAATGTCCGGAAAAGAAAAAAGAGAACAGAAAAAACATATCTGCAGTAAAAGAAAATGTGTCAGCCTGGGAGCGTGTTCTGAAATCCAGGGAAAAAGAACGCCCGGTCGGTAAGGATTATATTGACAGATTGTTTACAGATTTTGTAGAATTACATGGAGACAGATATTATAAGGATGATCCGGCAGTAGTAGGAGGAATTGCGTATTTTCATGGAAAAGCAGTTACTGTGATCGCCCAGTGCAAAGGAAAGACAACGAAAGAGAATCTGGAACGGAATTTTGCAATGCCGTCTCCGGAAGGTTACAGAAAAGCACTGCGTCTGATGAAACAGGCAGAGAAGTTCCAGCGTCCGGTCATCTGTTTTGTAGATACTCCGGGGGCTTTCTGCGGAATGGAGGCAGAAGAGCGTGGACAGGGTGAGGCAATTGCCCGGAATCTGTATGAGATGTCAGCTTTGAAAGTGCCGGTTCTTTCAATTGTAATCGGAGAAGGTGGAAGCGGCGGTGCGCTTGCACTTGCAGTTGCAGATGAAGTGTGGATGATGGAGAATGCAGTGTATTCAGTACTTTCACCGGAAGGGTTTGCAAGCATTTTGTGGAAAGACAGCAAGAGAGCGTCAGAGGCGGCAGGAGTGATGCGTCTGACAGCAGCAGATCTTAAGGAACTTAAGGTGATCGAAGAAATAATTTGCGAGCCTGAAGTGTACCGGGAAGATACGATGGTTCCTGTGCTCTGTGAACTGGAAGAGAAGATGGAACATTTCCTTGAACAATATGGAAGCCTTTCAGAAAAACAACTGACAGATAGAAGATACGACAGATTTCGTCGAATGTAAGAGATAGAAAACATGGTATTGTCTGAATTAAGATAGCAGACCAGAATGAAAGTGATCCCGGAAGATTCAATAGAGAAGAGCTGTTTGAAGAGATCAGAGAACAGTAGAAGACGAGGAGGAAAAAAGATGGATGCGTATAATACCATCAATGACATTCTGGTACATTTATTTAATGAAATCTGGGAGCTGGAGAAAAAGGCAATCATTACAGAGGAGTTTAAAGACATCACAAACAACGATATGCATATAATAGAAGCAATCGGTGTTTCAGGAAAGACAACGATGTCTGTAGTGGCAAAGAAGATGAAGATTACGGCAGGGTCTCTGACCACAGCGGTGAATGGGCTGGTAAACAAGAAGTATGTAATGCGTGCCCGCGGTGAAGAGGATCGAAGAGTGGTGTATATCTGGCTGACAGAAAAAGGGGAGAAGGCTTACTATCATCACGAGGAGTTTCACAGGGAGATGACAAATGCTGTGCTGAACAGACTGGATGAAAAAGAGATTCCGGTTCTTATGAAGACATTGGACGGACTTTCAGAATTTTTCAGGGGATATTCTTCAGAGGAATAAAATGATAATTATCAAGGAAAATTTGACGTTTTGTCAAAAATGAGTTACAATAATCTGTATCGTGAATAATTTATCATTACGGACAAAAGTTCTTGTTATTATTTCGCGTTAAGAATAACATTGTAATGAGGTAGTGCCAATATACTTGGGTGTATATTTTAGGAGGGAAACAAGTATGGTAACAAAGAAGACATCTTCAACAACAAAAGCTGAAACAGCAACAGTAAAGGCAGAGAAGAAAGAGACAGCAGCTGCGAAAGCAATCGAGACAAAGAAAGACACAACAAAGAAACTTGAAACAAAGGCAGCAGTGCTGGTAGATACACCAGAAGTTCAGGCAGAAGAAGTGAAAGAGACAGTGAAGAAGGCAGCTAAGAAGGTTGCAGCAAAAGCAGAAGATACAGCTGAAAAGGCTGTAAAGACTGTAAAGAAAGCAGCAGCTAAGAAGACAGCAACTAAGACTACAAAGAAAGCTGATCTGAAGACAGAATTCTTCCTTCAGTTCTCTGGTAAAGAGTATACAGAGAAAGAGATTCTTAAGAAAGTCAAAGATGTATGGACAAAGGATTTGAAGAATAAAGTCGGAGACATGAAAGATGTTAAGATTTATCTGAAACCGGAAGAGTCAGCAGCATATTATGTTGTTAATGGAGATACAACAGGAAAAATCGATCTGTAAGATATAAATAAAAGATATAAGATCGCTTTCCGGACGTACCGGGAACAGGTTTACTTAAGAAAAGACAGGGAGTCAGACACAGCTGAATGCAGGTGAAGGACGGACCTGTCTTTTTAATATATTAGGAAAGTGCTTTCCTAATATATTAAAAACGCTCCGCTAAGGATGCGCACTGCGGCGTACAAGGTAGGTGTCGCAAGCGACCGCCGCAGGCGCAAGAATGTGCCTTTGCACATTCTTTGTTCTATATTAGGAAAGTCCTTGTAAACATTTCGCCGGTGCAGAAGGCAGTGTGCCTTAAGGTGACAGGAATCTGGCAAGTGTGGTTTGAGAAAGGAGTATGCAAGATGTACGAGAAAGAGATTGAGCAGCTGCAGGCAATGATTGATGAGAGTAACCGGATCGTGTTTTTCGGAGGAGCCGGTGTATCAACAGAAAGTAATATTCCGGATTTTCGAAGTGCAACAGGAATTTATCATCAGAAATATAAGTATTCACCGGAACAGGTGGTCAGTCATAGCTTTTTTATGAAATATCCGGAAGCATTCTATGAGTTTTATAAAGAGAAGATGATGATTTTGGATGCGAAGCCAAATGCTGCCCATCTGAAACTGGCAGAATTGGAGCAGGCCGGAAAATTGCAGGCTGTTGTGACACAGAATATTGATGGACTGCATCAGGCGGCAGGAAGCAGAAAAGTCTATGAACTTCATGGAAGCATCCACAGAAATTACTGTATGAAATGTGGGAAGTTCTATGATGCGGAATATGTGAAGAATTCAGAAGGAATTCCGAGATGCAGCTGCGGCGGGATGATTAAGCCGGACGTAGTACTTTATGAAGAGGGACTTGACCAGAAGACGATCCAAGGGGCAGTCGAAGCAATTTCATCAGCCGACATGCTGATCATCGGAGGTACTTCCCTTGTTGTTTATCCGGCAGCCGGTTTTATTGATTATTTTCACGGAAAACACCTTGTTGTGATTAATAAATCAGAAACAGCCAGAACTGTCCGGGCAGAGCTTGTAATATCGGCTTCGATCGGAGAGGTTCTTGGTGCGATTCATGTAAGTGGCGAATAAAATTTCTTTTCCTGTAAATACTTCTGAAAAGGAGGATGCTGTATGCAGCAATAAGAAGTATGGGAAGAAAAAAGGAAAAGACAATCAATCTTACAGAACTTGAACCGGAAGAAAAACTGAAGTATGAGATAGCAGAAGAATTAGGCCTTTTAGATCGCGTGATGCAGGATGGGTGGAAGTCATTAACATCAAAAGAGACAGGACGAATTGGCGGAATGGTCACCGGAAGAAGACGAGAGATAAAAAAACAGACAAAAATTGCGGATAAAAATGATGAAAGATAAACAAAAGTAAAATTTTGAATGACACAGCTTTTGACAAATCAGGATAAATTTGGTAAAATAGACAGAATGGGGAGAAATTATTTTGCGTTAGAATTCGCAGAGCTTTTGGAAAGTGATAACTTTGGTGGCATAAATGACAGAAAAAATTTCAATATTTGATGTGGAGATTTCCTGCATCAAGGCAAAAGAAGCAATGATGCAGGCAATCGGATTCATGAAAGGCGATTCCGTCAATACCATTGAACTTGTATCGATGGAATCTCTGATGAAAGAACATGAAAATCCGGAGTGGAAAAAAAAGGTTTCAATGCAGGATCTTGTCCTTCCGGGAAGTGTAGAGATTCTTGAGGCAGCGAAAACGGATGATGCAAGATTGCTGCGTGAGACGGATAATAAATTATTCTTAAGAATGTTTTTGAAATATTTACAGAAGAACCATCATAAGATCTATCTTCTGGCAGCCAGTCAGGAGGAACTGGTAAAAGCAGAGGAAGCTCTTGCAAGGTATAATCAGGGAATCCGTGTGGTAGGAGATGCCGTGATCCATCTGGAAGACGGAGAGTTGACAGATGCAGACAGGATCCATGGAATAGTGAATGCAGTCAATGGCTCAGAGGCAGATTGTATTTTATCAGTCCTTCCATCGCCGGCGCAGGAAGATTTTATTGAACAGAACCGGGCATTGATCGACACAAGAGTCTGGATTGGCTGTGGATCAGTTCTGATGCGCAGCTTTGACGACAGAAAGATGACAAGCCGGATAAAGAGAATGTTAGTAAAGAAAGTATTTCGCTATAAAGTAGAGAAGCAGAATTAGTCTTTGTGAAGAATGCTAAAAGATAAAAATGTGAATATTTCATAGATTCGACTAAGAAATGCATAAAAAAGATGGATTTCCTCTTTCTTTTTTTGCTGTTTTGCCTTAATATAATATAAGGGTATGTGTACGGATAAATAATGCATACAAAAAAATTGTGGAATATGCACATGCGTGTTACTACTTACAGTTTGCTGTAATCAGCAATACATCGTACAGAGTGGAGGAAAAAAGGATGATTTCGAATCAGATACTTCAAAACACTATTGAAGGATTAAAGGGAATATCAAGGGTTGATTTCTGTGTACTCGACACAGAAGGCAAGGAACTTGCAGCAACATTTGATATGGCAAAAGATTGTGGGGAAGCGGTTCTTTCTTTTGTTGAATCCCCGGCAGACAGCCAGGTGATCCAGGGATGCCAGTTCTTTAAGATCTTTGACGAACAGCGTTTGGAATATGTTTTGCTTGCAGATGGCGAGACAGAAGATGTGTATATGCTCGGTAAGATTGCGGCATTTCAGATCCAGAGTCTGCTTGTAGCCTATAAGGAGCGTTTTGACAAAGATAACTTTATCAAAAATCTTCTTTTAGACAACCTTCTTTTGGTTGATATTTACAATCGTGCAAAGAAATTACATATTGACACAGAAGTAAAACGTGTTATCTTTATTATTGAAACATCGCACGAGAAAGACAGTGCTGCACTTGATAATGTGAGAAATCTTCTGGGAGGAAAGTCAAGAGACTTTATCACAGCTGTTGATGAGAAGAATATTATTGTTGTGAAAGAACTCTCAGATAAGGACGGCAATAAGGAACTTGAGAAGATGGCGAAAGAGATGCTGGATACGCTCCAGGCAGAGGGAGGCGACGAGCAGATCCATATTGCATACGGAACCATCGTAAGTGATATCAAGGAAGTATCCAAGTCATACAAAGAGGCGAAGCTTGCACTTGATGTAGGTAAGATTTTCTTTGATGAGAAGGATATCGTTGCTTATACAACACTTGGAATCGGTCGTCTGATCTATCAGCTGCCGCTGCCACTTTGTAAGATGTTTATTAAAGAGATTTTCGAAGCAAAATCTCCGGATGACTTTGATGAAGAGACATTGACAACGATCAATAAGTTCTTTGAGAACAGCCTTAATGTATCAGAGACATCCAGACAGCTCTATATCCACAGAAATACACTGGTATACAGACTGGATAAGCTTCAGAAGAGTACCGGTCTGGATCTGCGTGTGTTTGAGGATGCCATTACTTTCAAGATTGCCTTAATGGTAGTAAAGTATATGAAGTATATGGAGACATTAGAGTACTAGAACCGTAGGAGTATAGATAAGTTTTAGGAGGAACATATGATTGAATTAAGGAATGTGACGAAGGAGTATTCCAAAGGTCACGCAGCCTTGAATGGAGTTTCCGTGAAGATTGAGCGCGGAGAATTTGTATTCATCGTTGGTGACAGTGGATCAGGTAAGTCTACATTGATCAAATTGATCATGAAAGAGTTGAATCCGACCGAGGGTACAATTATCGTCAACGGCCAGAATTTGAACCGTATGAAACACAGAAACATTGCTAAATACAGAAGAGGACTTGGAGTTGTGTTCCAGGATTTCCGTCTTCTGAAGGATCGTAATATTTATGAGAATATTGCATTCGCTTTGCGCGTGACTGAGACACCGACCCGTGTGATCAAGAAGAAGGTACCGGCAGCTCTGTCACTGGTAGGACTTGCACAGAAATACAAGTCATTCCCAAAGGAACTCTCAGGTGGAGAGCAGCAGCGAGTAGCGATTGCAAGAGCAATTGTAAATGAACCTGCCATTCTGCTGGCGGATGAGCCGACAGGAAACCTCGACCCGACAAACTCATGGGAGATCATGAGTCTGCTGAAAGAGGCGAATGAGCGTGGAACAACAGTACTTGTTGTTACACATAACCAGGAGATCGTAAACGAGATGAACGAGCGCGTCATTACTATGAAGCAGGGCGTAATCGTCAGTGATGAGAAAAAAGGTGGGTATATAAATGAGGATTAGTACATTTGGATACGTTGGAAAACAGGGCGTTAAGAATATCTGGAGAAACAAGATGTTTTCACTCGCATCCATAGCGACGATGTCAGCATGTATTTTCCTGTTTGGATTGTTTTTCTCGATACTTGTTAACTTCCAGTATATTATCAAAAGTGCAGAAGAAGGTGTTGCGATCACCGTCTTCTTTAATGATGACGCAACAGAGGAACAGAAGAAAGAGATTGGCGAACAGCTTGAGTCCCGTGATGATGTTTCAGAAGTGAAGTATGTGTCATCAGATGATGCATGGGCAGAATTCCAGAAAGAGTATTTTGGAGACAACCCGGAACTTGCAGAAGGTTTTAAGGATGATAACCCGCTGGCAGGTTCGGATAACTATGAAGTCTACATGAAGACGGTAAAAGGTGATAATAAGGATCTGATCGCGAAGAGTAAGTCTCTTTCAGCTACGCAGCAGGATCTGGTTAAATTTGCACAGAGTCTGGACGGAGTCAGACAGGTCAATAAGTCAGATGTTGTAGCGAACACACTTTCCAGTGTGAATATGCTTGTTGCATATGTTTCAATTGCAATTATCGCAATTCTTCTCGGAGTATCGATCTTCCTGATCAGTAATACGGTAACAACAGGTATTACAGTCAGAAAAGAAGAGATTGCAATCATGAAATATATCGGAGCGAAGGACTTTGTAGTAAGATCACCATTCGTGATCGAAGGTCTGATCATCGGATTATTCGGTGCAGTTATTCCGCTTGCTCTGTTATATTTCCTTTATGACAAGGCTGTAGTATATATTATGGAGAAGTTTAGCATTCTGAAGAATATCATTACATTCCTTCCGGTTGGAAATGTATATATCTATTTGTTGCCAATCGGGCTTGCAATGGGAATTGGAATTGGATTCCTCGGAAGTTACTTCACTGTTCGTAAGCACTTAAGAGTGTAATAGGAGATACCTATGAAAAGACGGATGAGAAAGGTGACAGCACTGGTTCTGTCAGTCGGAATGATGCTGTCAATGACAATTACTTCCGGTGCTGTGACAATTGATGAAGCGCAGAAAAAAGCAGATGAGCTGCAATCACAGAAGAGTGCAGCTCAGGCTGAAAAAGATACACTTGCTGCGAAACTTAATTCCATCATTGACCAGATGAACAAGACGCAGGAAGAATTAAGTGCCAAGGAAACTGAAATTTCAACAGCTGAGGAAGAGCTTGTACAGGCGAAGGTTGATGAGGATGATCAGTATAACAGCATGAAGAAGAGAATCAAATTCATGTATGAGGGTGGTAATACCCAGTTCCTTGAGATACTGATGTCCAGCAGCAATATTGGTGATCTGCTCAATAAAGCGGAGTATGTATCAAAGCTTTCTTCCTATGACAGAGATATGCTTGTTGCTTTTCAGGAAACGGTGAAAGTTGTAGAAGAAAAGGAAGCAAAGCTTAAAGATGAGTATGAGAAGCTGAATACATTACAGACAAGCTTGGTAAGTCAGCAGACGGAAGCGCAGAATCTGATCAGCAGTAAGGAAGCACAGATTGCGGAGATTCAGAATCAGATTACAGATAATGCGAACCTTCTTGCAGACCTCAAGGCGAAAGCAGAAGCAGCAAAACGTCTTCAGGAAGAGCAGGCAGCGGCGGCTGCTGCAGCTGCTGCGGCGGCAAAGAAGAACAATAGCGGAAGCAGTAGTAACGGAAGCAGTAGTTCCAGACCGGCTTCCAGCGGAAACGTGGTGAGCGGAAGTGGATATTTTACACATCCATGTCCGGGAATGACGTATCAGTCCAGTTATTTTGGAGAGGTTCGATCTTTCGATTCAAGACCACATAAAGGAAATGATTATGCCGCACCGACAGGAACACCTACATATGCAGCAGCAGCCGGAACAGTCATTACGGCAGGCTGGAGCAACAGTGCGGGAAACTGGGTTGTTATAAGCCATGGAAACGGATTGGTGACAAAGTATATGCATCACAGCTCAATTTGTGTGAGTGCCGGTCAGAGAGTGGAAAAAGGACAACAGATCGGATATGTTGGTTCTACAGGATATTCAACCGGAGCACATCTACATTTCCAGGTGGAGCTTAACGGAACACCAGTGAATCCAAATAATTATATGTAAGACAAAGGGATTCAAAATCTTCCTTTCATGTTTACATGAAAGTGATTCAAAGAATAAAGGGGGACAAAGTGGAAGATTCTGCTTTGTCCTTTTCTTTAAATAACAGCGAAAGGGACAGACAATGGAACAGAAAAAGAAAAAGGGATATGGAGCCGGGATTGTTACCGGAATTCTTGCAACAGTTCTTGTCAGCCTGCTTCTCCTTGTGGGATTCAGGGTCATTACGAACACAGCCGGCAGTTATGCATCTGGTAAAGTGACAGAAAAAGAGGTATCAAAAAAACTGAATAAGCTGAATGCTTTGATTGATAAATATTATCTGTATGAAGATGAAATTGATACAGATAAGCTGGCAGAAGGAATTTATTCCGGATATACGAGTGCACTGGGAGATAAGTACACTGTTTATTATGATGAAGATGAGACGAAAGCTCTGATGGAATCAACAAGCGGAACATTTTCAGGTGTGGGTGCAACGCTGACAAAAGATGCGGATACGGGCTATGCCACAATTGTAAATGTCTATGAAGACTCTCCGGCAGAGAAAGCAGGACTGAAAGCAGGAGATATTCTGGAGAAAATCGATGACCACGAGGTTGGTGATGAGCAGCTTGACACGGTGGTGTCCTGGATTAAAGGAGAAAAGGGAACAGAGGTAAAGATTACAGTTCTCAGAGACGGAGAAGAGCTGGAACTGACTGCTACAAGAGATACGATCGAAGTGAAGACAGTTTCGTATGAGATGAAAGAGAATCAGATTGGATATATCAGAGTGTCTGAATTTGATACAGTAACCTATGATCAGTTCAAAGAAGCATTGGATGATCTTGAAAATCAGGGAATGCAGGGTCTTATTGTTGACCTGAGAAACAACCCGGGCGGAAGTCTTGATACAGTTACAAATATGCTGCGTCTGCTTCTTCCGGAAGGTACAATTGTATCAACAAAGGACAAGAATGGAAAGACAGACGAAATCACTTGTGACGGAACTCATGAATTTAAGAAACCAATGGCAGTTCTTGTAAACCAGTACAGTGCCAGCGCATCTGAAATCTTCAGCGGTGCAGTACAGGATTATGGAACAGCAAAGATTGTCGGAGTTACAACGTATGGAAAAGGTGTTGTGCAGCAATTGATGGATCTGGGAGATGGAACCTGTCTGAAAGTGACGATTGCAGAGTATTATACTCCAAATGGAAGAAGCATCAATGGGAAAGGTGTTGAGCCGGATGTCGAGGTGGAGTATCAGTATGACGAAGAGAATCCCAAAGCGGATAACCAGCTGGATCAGGCATTAAGCACAGTACAGGAAGAAATTGTTGAAAGTACACAAAACCGATAGGTTGAAAAAGCCTCATTCTGATAAAATGTTAAAATGTGTGACAATTCAGATAAAAACTCTTGAAAATCAAAAAATGATGTGCTAATATTGGAAACAAGTTTTAGCAGACTAAAGTGCTGAACCAGAAAAAGGCTAAGAACAAGACTCTGATTCACAGAAACTGACAGGAAGTTGGCGTCACCGACTGAGAGCGCCGGACAGCGGAGCGGATTAAGGGAACACTTGGGAGCTGGCTGTCTGAACAGATGAAGTAGGGCAGCACGTGGAGCATACGTTACATGCAAAGAGTGGAATCTGGCTTACACAGGGATAAGATTTGAAATGTGAAGACTGAGATTCAATGCGGGTGGTACCGCGGATATTATGATTGTAATTTCCGTCCCGGGATACTGATGTATCCCGGGGCTTTTTTATTTAGAAAGCTTCTTCCCGGGATGCTGGAATCTGAAAGGAGAAGAATTATGGAATTTGTAACAGGTGTAAAAAAGAAGGAAACATTGGAACTGAGTGAACTTCTCGAAGAGGGAAGAATTGGAACCGAAGTGAAAGTAAATGGTGCGATCCATACGATCCGTGATATGGGAACAATTGCATTCATTATTCTCAGAAAAAGAGAAGGACTTGTTCAGTGTGTATATGAAGAAGATATTTCCAAATTTGACTTGAAAGATGTGAAGGAAGCAGATACAGTAGAGGTAACAGGTGTGCTTGTAGAGTCTGCGAAAGCTCCGAATGGGATTGAGATTCGCCTTGGTGAATTGAAGATCTTAAGTGAGCCGGCAGAGCCAATGCCGCTTCCGATTGCAAAGTGGAAGCTGAACACATCTCTGGAAGCAAAATTAAACTACAGACCGATTTCTCTGAGAAATATCAGAGAGCGTGCGAAGTTCAGAATTCAGGAAGGAATCGTAAGAGGGTTCCGTGATTTCCTTTATAAAGAAGGATTTACAGAGATCCATACTCCGAAAATCGGTGCCAAGAGTGCAGAGGGCGGTGCGAACCTTTTCCGTCTGGAGTATTTCCACAGACCGGCGATCCTTCAGCAGAGTCCACAGTTCTATAAGCAGATGATGGTCGGAGTATTCGACAGAGTCT
Organism: Mediterraneibacter sp. 210702-DFI.5.30; assembly: GCF_020560115.1. NCBI lineage: Bacteria > Bacillati > Bacillota > Clostridia > Lachnospirales > Lachnospiraceae > Mediterraneibacter > Mediterraneibacter sp. 210702-DFI.5.30. The sequence goes on along the minus strand of NZ_JAJCME010000002.1, from coordinate 244,558 downwards.
TTGAGACAGCGCCAGTATTCCGTGCAGAGAAACACAACACAAAGCGTCATCTGAATGAGTACACAAGCCTTGATTTCGAGATGGGATATATTGATGGATTTGAAGATATCATGGCAATGGAAACGGGATTTCTTCAGTATACGATGGAGCTGTTGAAGAAAGAGTATGCAAGAGAACTTCAGATTCTGAATATTGAAGTACCGAAGACAGATAATATTCCGGCAGTAAGATTCGACGAGATCAAACGACTGGTATCCGAGAAGTATGACAGAAAGATCAAGAACCCATTTGACCTGGAACCAGAGGAAGAGACATTGATCAGCCGTTATGCGAAGGAAGAATGGGATGCAGATTTTGTATTCGTTACTCATTACCCATCAAAGAAACGTCCATTCTATGCAATGGATGATCCGGAGGATCCGACTTACACGCTCAGTTTTGACCTGCTTTTCAGAGGAATGGAGATCACAACCGGCGGACAGCGTATTCATGATTATCATGAACTTCTTGCGAAGATGGAGAAGCGAGGTATGACAGATGAAGGCATGGAGCAGTATTTAAGTGCATTTAAGCATGGAATGCCACCACACGGAGGTCTTGGAATAGGTATGGAACGTCTGACAATGAAGATGATGAACGAAGACAATGTAAGAGAAACAACATTATTCCCAAGAGACTTAAGTCGTCTGGAACCATAAGAAGAAAATACAAAAAACGGGTCAATCCCCCTGGATTGAACGAAAAAACTGTTGGATGTGAAGGTCTGAACTGAGAAAGAGAACTGCCCACAGGATGTTGTGGTCAGAAACTTAAGGAGTAGAAACGAGGGAGGATCTTTATGTTTAAGAAAAAAGAATGTTATCTTTGCGGAGGTAAATTAATTGATGGCCGTTGCAGTTCCTGTGGGCTGGATAACACAAAGCTGGAGAAAAAGAATTACAGGCTGAATGAGAGCAGCTTTGACCGCAAGAAAAAAATGACATATTCCCAGAAACGACAGAATGAGACTGGAGAGACAAAAAAACGGGAGAAAAAGCAGGATGCGGGACATCTCTGTGAGAGTCATAACGGACGGAAAAGAACGCAGACAGAATATCAGCAAAAAGAAAATCCGCGGATTGAAATCCCACAGACAGGGCAGATGCAGCTGGGTGGGCCGACGGTATTTAATCCGGCAAGGAAGGTTCATGCAGGATCTTACGAGGAACAGAAAAAGGCAAGGAAAATCAGTGGAATTCTTGCGGGAATCATCGTAGCAATCGTAGCATTTGCAAGCATTGCAGGTTCCTTTGGTGATTTCATTTCCTCATTTGGGGATGATTTTCATTCCTCAGATTATGACTGGAATGATGATGGTAGCGAAGTGGATTCTGAGTATGATCCATATATGAATACAACGAGAGAACTTTCTGAGACAGGAGCAACTTATGATTGTGTATTAGGATATGGGGAGTATGAGATCGGAGCACAGATCCCGGAAGGAACTTATGAAGTGGAGCTTGTCTCAGGAGAAGGCTCCATGCAGCAGGATGATCCTGAGAATTCGATTTATTACTATTCTTATTTTAGTGAAGATGAGTCAGATACGGATGCAGGAGATTATCTGGATGATGTGAGACTGTATACAGGAGGTCATCTGAAGATTGATACAGGACTGGTTGTCCAGTTTCATTCTGAGAATGCACAGACGGAACAGATGCAGCTGGAAGAAAATCCGCTGACGGAACAGGTAACATTGAAAGCCGGAAACACTTATACGGCGGGAACAGATTTCCCGGCAGGATGGTATGATGTGACCGAGGCATCAGGAGTCGACTGGGCGGAGCTTCATTACAAGATTTATCTTGGTGATTTTTATGATAAGGAAAATGAAAATCTCAATTATGAAAATTATGGACTCTGGTTTTATGATACAGATGGATCAGAATCTTATAGAAATGCAGTTTTCCCGGAAGGAACGGAGCTGGAAGTGGATGATGGGGACTTAATCCTGACGCCGTCCGGCTCAGTAAAAAACCAGAATTATGACAGTTTCTATGATATGTACCGCTATAGGTCGCAATAAGCTGAGAAATTTATGATACTGATTTTGGAAATTGTCAGGATTAGCAAAGACAGAGTAGAAAGAAAGGATGATTAAATTGGCAAATAAAATATCCGATGAAACAATCGAGTATGTAGGAATCCTTGCAAAGCTGGAACTTTCAGAGGAAGAGAAAGAAGCAGCGAAAAAAGACATGGAGCAGATGCTGGATTATATAGATACATTAAATGAACTTGATACAACAGGGATTGAACCAATGTCTCATGTATTTCCGGTACAGAATGTGTTCCGTGAAGATGTGGTGACAAATGGCGATAACAAAGAGGCAACACTTGCGAATGCACCACTTCGTAAAGAGGACAGTTTTGAAGTGCCGAAGACAATTGGTTAAGGGAGTGAGAGCAGATGGATTTATTAAAACTTACAGCCCTTGAACTGGGCGAGAAGATCAAAGTAAAAGAAGTAACTGTACGAGAAGCAGTCGATGCAGTGATTGGACAGATCAAAGAAGCGGAGTCAGAGATTCATAGCTTTGTGACGATAGATGAAGAAGGTGCTTATGCACAAGCGGAGGAAATTCAGAAGAAAATAGATGTGGGCGAACTGACAGGTCCACTTGCAGGAGTTCCGGTTGCAGTAAAAGATAATATGTGTATCGAGGGACAGCTTACCACATGTAGTTCAAAGATTCTTTCCAACTTCAAACCGACCTATACGGCAGAGGCAGTTGAGAACCTCAGAAAAGCAGGAGCGGTTATCATTGGTAAGACAAATATGGATGAATTTGCCATGGGAAGTACAACAGAGACGTCTTATTACGGACCGACACGCAATCCGCACAACACAGCGCATGTTCCGGGAGGTTCTTCCGGTGGTTCCTGTGCGGCAGTGGCAGCATCCGAATGTTATTATGCACTTGGATCTGATACCGGCGGATCCATTCGTCAGCCGAGTTCTTTCTGTGGAGTTGTCGGACTAAAACCAACTTATGGAACCGTTTCCCGATATGGACTTATCGCATATGGATCTTCTTTAGATCAGATTGGACCGGTAGCGAAAGATGTATCGGATTGTGCGGCAATTCTTGAAACAATTGCATCCCATGATCCGAAGGACAGCACTTCCATGGATCGTGATGATTGTGATTTCACAGAAGCACTTGTCGATGATGTGAAAGGACTCCGTATTGGAATCCCAAGAGACTATATGGGAGAAGGTCTGGATCCTGAAGTAAATGATGCTGTGATGAAGGCAGCAAAAGTACTCGAAGAAAAGGGTGCGATTGTTGAGGCGTTTGATCTGCGACTTGTAAAATATGCAATCCCTGCTTATTATACGATCGCAGATGCAGAGGCAAGTTCTAACCTGGAACGTTTTGATGGTGTGAAATATGGTTATCGTACGAAAGATTACGATGGACTTCATAACATGTACAAGAAAACACGTTCAGAAGGATTTGGCCCTGAAGTAAAGAGAAGAATCATGCTTGGATCTTTTGTCTTAAGTTCAGGATATTATGATGCTTACTATCTGAAGGCACTTAGAACAAAAGCTTTAATCAAGAAAGAGTTTGACCGTGCATTCCGTAATTATGACATCATTCTCGGACCGGCAGCACCGACAACTGCTCCGGAGCTTGGAAAGAGCTTAAGTGATCCGATGAAGATGTATTTGGGAGATATTTATACAATCTCAGTCAATCTTGCAGGTCTTCCGGGAATGAGCGTTCCGGTTGGAAAAGACAGCAAAGGACTTCCAATCGGTATGCAGCTGATTGGAAATGTATTTGAAGAAAAAACTTTGATCCGTGCAGCATATACCTATGAGTGTGCGACAAAGAAGATGCATGAAACACCGGCAAATGTCGGTCTTATGTCAGAAAAGGAGGTGCGTTAACAATGGCAAAGCAGTATGAAACAGTCATTGGACTGGAAGTGCATATTGAGCTGGCTACAAAGACAAAGATCTTCTGTGGATGCAGCACAGAATTCGGTGGCGCACCGAATACACATACTTGTCCGGTATGTACCGGTATGCCGGGATCGCTTCCGGTGTTGAATAAACAAGTCGTAGAATATGCTATGGCGATTGGTCTTGCAACAAACTGTAAGATTACACAGGTATGCAAATTTGACCGTAAAAACTATTTCTACCCAGATAACCCACAGAACTATCAGATTTCCCAGCTGTATCTCCCGATTGCCAGAGATGGATATGTAGAGATCGAGAGTGGTTCAGGAAAGAAGAAAGTAAGAATCCACGAGATGCATATGGAAGAAGATGCAGGTAAGCTGGTTCATGATGAGTGGGACGATACGTCACTTGTCGATTATAACCGAAGCGGTGTGCCACTTGTAGAGATCGTATCTGAACCGGATATGCGTTCCGCAGAAGAAGTTATTTCCTATCTTGAGAAGCTTCGTATGATCGTGCAGTATTTAGGCGCATCAGATTGTAAGCTTCAGGAAGGTTCTATGCGTGCTGATGTCAACCTGTCTGTCCGTGAAGTCGGATCCGATCAGTTTGGTACAAGAACAGAGATGAAGAATCTGAACTCATTTAAGGCAATCGCACATGCAATTGAAGGCGAGCGTCAGAGACAGATTGAGTTGATCGAAGAAGGAAAACAGGTTGTACAGGAGACAAGACGCTGGGATGACAACAAAGAGCATTCTTATGCAATGCGTTCCAAAGAGGATGCACAGGATTATCGTTATTTCCCGGAACCAGACCTTGTTCCGATCGTGATCAGTGATGAATGGATCGAGAAAATCAAATCTCAGCAGCCAGAACTTCGTACGGAGAAGCTGGAGCGTTACAAGGAACAGTTTGATATTCCGCAGTATGACGCAGAGATCATCACAGGTTCTAAGAAAATGGCCGATCTTTTTGAGGCAACAACAGCAATCTGTGAGAAACCGAAGAAAGTTGCAAACTGGCTGATCGGAGAGACCTTCCGTCTGATGAAAGACAATGGAATGGAGCCGGAAGATTTAACATTCTCTCCGGAGAACCTGGCAAAATTAATTGATCTTGCGGAGGCAGGAACCATTAACAGTTCTGTGGCAAAAGATGTATTCAAGCAGATTTTCCATGAGGATATAGATCCTGAGAAATATGTCGAAGAACACGGGCTTAAGATGGTGAACGATGAAGGTGCACTCCGTGAGACAGCTGCTAAAGTGATCGCAGACAACCCACAGGCAGTCGCAGACTTCAAAGGCGGTAAAGAGAAAGCAATCGGAGCACTGCTTGGACAGACAATGCGTGCCATGAAGGGGAAAGCAAACCCAGGAATGGTGAACCAGGTGCTGCGGGAGTTGTTAAAATAAAATTTGATTTGCCTGTTAGGATTCCTGTAAATGGAACAGATACATTTATTGACCTAATATTGAAATTAAGATTGATATATTGACAGTCTGGAAAATGTCTGCTATATTACAAGTAGAACACAGAGAAATAATAAACTATATATGTTCAAAACAATAAGAGATTCGGAAGGATGTGGAAAGAATGAAACGAGATTATTATGAAGTGCTTGGACTGTCAAAGGGCGCAGAGGATAAAGAAATAAAGAGAGCATATCGTAAGCTGGCGAAGAAGTATCATCCGGACACGAATCCTGGGGATAAAGAAGCGGAGAAGAAATTCAAAGAAGTGACGGAGGCGTACTCTGTACTGAGTGATCCGGAGAAGAAGAAACTGTATGACCAGTTCGGTCATGCTGCATTTGATCAGAGCGGTGCTGCAGGTTCCGGATACGGAAATGCCGGTACAGGTGGCTTTGGAGGATTCGGCGGAAACGGCGGATTCAAAGGCGGTACTTACCGTAGTTATGGTGGACCGGGAAGGGGATATCAGGAGTATCATTTCGAAGGTGGCGACATGGATGATATGTTTGATGACATTTTCGGAAATATGTTCCATGGAGGAAGTGCTTCAGGACGCAGCAGAAGGACATCAGGATTTACCGGTGGATTTGGAGGAGAAAGCTTCAAATCAAAAGGTTCTGATATCAAGGCAGGTATCACTGTAGGATTTGATGAGGCTGCATTTGGTGGAGATAAGGTTATTACCCTGAGTAATCCGGAGAATCCGGGACAACCGGGACAGTCACTGAAGGTTCATATTCCGGCAGGTATTGATAGCGGAAAGTCGATCCGTTTAAGAGGAAAGGGAATGCCGGGAACCGGTGGCGGTGAAGCCGGAGATCTTCTGTTGAAAGTAACAGTTGCTCCGAAACCTGGATATGAGCGGAAAGGCATGGATGTGTATACAACCGTATCTGTTCCATATACGACAGCTGTATTCGGAGGAGAGACATTGGTACACACCTTGTACGGAGATGTTATGTGCAAGATCAAAGAGGGAACACAGTCAGGTTCCAAGATCCGTCTGAGAGGCAAGGGAATCGTTTCGATGAAAGATTCATCCGTTCACGGAGATCAGTATGTGACAATTCAGATTGAAGTGCCAAGAAACTTAAGTCCGCAGGCAAGACAGAAATTAAAAGAGTTTGAAGAAATCTGTCAGGGGAGTTCAAGAACAGCATAAATAAATGAAAAGACCAGAGGCTTGTTTCACAAGTTGAAACAAGAACCTCTGGTCTTTTCTGCTGTTTAGAATATTGTTGTAGCTGTTTTGCAGTTACTGTGAGCAGTAACGTTTTGCACAGGTACAATTTATAGCCACTGACTCAGAAATTTGAAGCCAGTAACAAACGAATTATAATTGGGATTCTGCTAGTTACGTTCCCAACGACCGGAAGCACCACATGGAAGAACCAATCCTGAATCTGTAACAGGAAGTCCGATCTCCTGAGAATCTACATGTCCGTTCCAAGGTTTTAATTCAGTTGAGATCATGTAGGTAAGTACGGCAGGAGCAAGTCCTGTTGTATAAGAATTCACAAGGAAGAACAGTGCATCCTTGGAAAGAATCTTTGTACAAAGCTTGATGAGTGGATGGATCATATCTTCAATCTTCCAGATCTCGCCTTTTGGTCCACGCCCATATGACGGCGGATCCATAATGATTGCATCATAAGTGTTGCCACGGCGAATCTCGCGCTCAACGAACTTCACACAGTCATCGACAAGCCAGCGGATCGGTGCATCTCCCAGACCGGAAGAAACCGCATTCTCCTTTGCCCATGTCACCATACCCTTAGATGCATCTACATGAGTAACCTGCGCTCCGGCAGCTGCCGCTGCAAGTGTAGCACCTCCGGTATAAGCAAAAAGGTTCAGCACCTTGACCGGACGTCCAGCATTCCTAATCTTCTCAGAGAACCAGTCCCAGTTAGTTGCCTGCTCAGGGAAGAGTCCTGTGTGCTTGAAACTAAATGGTTTTAAATTAAATGTGAGAGAACCGTAATGGATCTGCCACTGCTGTGGGAGACTAAAAAACTCCCATTCACCGCCACCCTTTTTGCTACGGTGATAATGTCCGTTCATCTCTTTCCAACCGCGGTTCTTCTTAGGAGTATCCCAGATGACCTGCGGGTCCGGACGGACAAGAAGATAATTTCCCCAACGCTCAAGCTTTTCGCCACCTGAGCAGTCAAGAATTTCGTAATCTTTCCAATTATCTGCAATCCACATGAATTAGTTAATCCTTTCTACAAAAAATACTTGTAATCATACAGAGACAATCTCAAAGAACGATACATTTTTGAAATTGTTTCGTTTTATATCGTCTATAACATTTCTATTATAATAGAAAGTCCTATGGTAATGCAATGAAAATTTTCAGATTCAGAAATCAAGTGTTGCCAGCCGGTATTGTTCACACGATGTGTGAACAGCATTCTTATAAATGGACTGGTTAAAATGCACTATAAACCTACTAAACACATAGGAATATAAAAACAAAACGCCGAAAACATATAAAACATATTGACAAGGTAGGTTAATAAGATGTATTATACGCCTATCGAATCTGAGATGCGAAAAAGTAACAGAGTTACATCAAATGATAGATGGAGTGATGAGTATGATAAAAGTAGAACATGCAAACAAAACATTTTCCGGGAAATACGGTACAGTACATGCGCTGCAGGATGTCAGCATTCATGTAGAGAAAGGTGACATCTACGGAATTATCGGATTTTCCGGAGCAGGTAAATCAACTTTGATCCGGTTGGTAAATGGATTAGAGACACCGGATACGGGAAATGTTATAGTCCAGGGAGAAAATCTTGGGAATCTGAAAAAAACGCAGCTTCGCAAGCTTAGAAGAAAAATCGGAATGGTTTTTCAGCAATTTAATCTTCTTGAATCAAAAACAGTGTATCACAACATTGCATTGCCATTGATTCTTGAAAAGGCACCAAAGGAAGAGATTGATAAGAAAGTAAAAGAAGTACTCCGGTTTGTAGAACTGGAAGATAAGAAAGATGTTTATGTAAGCCAGCTTTCGGGAGGACAGAAACAGAGAGTGGGAATCGCAAGGGCACTGACAACAACACCGGACATTCTGCTCTGTGACGAGGCGACAAGTGCACTGGATCCGCAAACTACAGAATCCATTCTGAAACTGCTTAAGAAGATCAACCGGGAGATGGGAGTTACAATCCTTCTGATCACACATCAGATGCAGGTCGTTCAGATGATCTGTAATAAAGTAGCAGTTATGGAGAACGGACAAGTAGTAGAGGCCGGAAGTGTGCTTGATGTATTCGGAAAGCCACAGGCACCTGTTACAAGAAGATTCGTTCAGACTGTAGTAAATGATCAGATTCCGGAAAGCATTCTAAGTCTTGTGAAAGAACAGAAAGAACATTTCCGGGTAGAGAGGCTTAAGTTTATCGGAAGCAGTGTAAAACGACCTGTGATTTCAGATATCTGTCATGTGGATGGAATTGTAGTAAATATTCTAGGAGCAACCGTGCAGGAATTGCAGGAGAATGTAATGTGTGTGTTCATTTTGCAGCTGATCGGAACGGAAGAGAAAATGTTAGAAGCTGAGAAACAGATTGATGAGAATGGAGTAATCAGAGAAAGAGTGGAGGCGATTTAATGGAACAAGAGTATTTTGGAGTATCACTGGAAAAGTTACTGACCAGTGGTGGACAGACCTTATATATGGTTGCATGGTCACTGATTATTGGAACAATCATAGGAATTATTTTGGCACTGATCCTTGTACTTTGCCGTAAGGGAGGACTGATAGAGAATCTGATCCTTTACAATATTGTAAGTATCTATATTAATATAGTAAGAAGTATTCCATTTGTGATCTTACTGGTAGCGATCATGCCGTTGACAAGGGCAATTGTTGGAACGACCATCGGAAGTACAGCATCACTTGTCCCGCTTGTTATTTATATCAGTCCATATCTTGCACGCTTGATGGAAAATAGCTTACTGGAGATTAATCCGGGTATTCTGGAAGCGGCTGAAGCAATGGGGGCATCTACCTGGCAGACGATTCGGTATTTTCTGCTTCCGGAAACACTTGGATCTATCGTACTCGCATTGACAACAGGTACGATCGGGTTGCTTGGAGCATCAGCAATGGCTGGATATGTAGGCGGAGGAGGTGTCGGAGACCTGGCACTGACTTATGGATATCAGAGGATGAATACACCATTGATGATCTTTACTGTAGTTGTACTGGTTGTATTTGTACAGATCCTTCAGCTTGCAGGAAATACAATTTCAAGAAAACTCAGACAACATAGATAATTGATTAAGAAAGAACGAGGAGAATTATATTATGAAAATCAAGAAAATTATTGCAGGATTATTAGTAGCAACAACAGCATTCAGCCTGGCGGCATGCGGAAATTCAGATTCAGGAGATACGAAGAAAAGTGACGCGGATACATCAGAGAAAAAGGAAATCGTCTATGGAAAATCCCAGGGACCATATACAGAACTTTTCGAAGATGCAATTGTTCCAATTCTTGAAAAAGAAGGATATACTCTGAAAGCTGTTGACCTTTCAGATCTTCAGACAGCAGATGTTGCACTAAATGATGGAGATGTAGATGTCAATGTAGAACAGCATACAGCATACATGGACAGTTTCAATCAGAGTTATAACGCAGATCTGGTTGCAATCAGTCCGATTCCAACTGTTCCGGCAGGCGTTTATTCAGAAAAATATGATTCTGTAGATGAAATTCCGGATGGTGCGAAGGTTGCAGTCCCAAATGATGCGTCCAACACAGCACGCTGCTATCTGATGCTTCAGAAAATCGGCTGGATCAAGCTTGACGAGAATGCTGATCCATCCACAGTTACACAGGATGATATTGTAGAGAACCCACATAATATTGAATTTACAGAAATGAACAGCATGACAATTCCGGCAGCAGAATCTGATTTTGATTATATTGCAATCACAGGAAGTGTTGTATATAATGCAGGCATTGATGCTTCTACAGCACTGGCCAATGAAGATATTTCAGATTATCTTGTACTTCAGGTTGTTGTAAAAGAAGAGAACAAAGATGCAGATTGGGCACAGGCAATCGTGGACGCATACCATTCAGATGAATTCAAACAGTATATGAAAGAAAACAATGATGGATTATGGTGGATCCCGGAGGAGCTTCAATAATTAAGAAAGGCAGTGATGAAAATGGATCAGACAGAAAAATTAATCCTAGAAGCAATCGATCAGCACAGAGATGAGATCATTGAATTTGCCAGAGATATATACGATCATGGAGAACTTGGATATAAAGAATTCAATACAGTAGAAAAATTCATAAAGAAGATGAAAGAATTAGGTCTGCGCACAGAAACCGGACTTGCAATTACAGGAACAAAAGCGTATTTAAATGAAGAAAAGAAAGATACAGCAAGCCTTGCACTTCTTGGAGAACTTGATGCACTTAGGATTCCGGAGCATGCTCATGCGAATCCAGAGACAGATGCGGCACATTGCTGCGGACATCATGCACAGATGGCTGGAATCTTTGGTGCGGCACTGGCTCTTACAGTTCCGGAGATCGCGGAAAAACTGGATGGACAGGTGGTATTTTTTGCAACACCGGCGGAAGAGTATGGTGAAATTGGATTCAAAAATGAACTGCGTGCACAGGGAAAAATAAAATATGGCGGTGGAAAATGTGAGCTGCTTCGTATCGGCGCATTTGATGATATTGATCTTTGTATTACACATCACATTGCACCGGGGGATGACATCATAGTAGGAAGTGGAACCGGAAATGGATTTGTATCTAAAGTGATCCGTTGTTTAGGTAAGGCAGCCCATGCGGCAGGAACACCGGAACAAGGTGTAAATGCTCTGTCGGCGGCGTCACTTGGTCTGCAGGCACTCGGTCTGAATCGGGAGACATTCCGTGATGAGGATTGTGTCCGTGTCCATCCGATCATTACAAAGGGTGGCAACCTGGTAAATGTAGTGCCTGATGAAGTTGTAGTAGAGACATTGGTAAGAGCTAAAACAATCGAGGCATTTACAGATGCAGCGAAGAAAACAGACCGATCCTTTCACGCAGGAGCTACTGCAATGGGAGCGAAGGTTGAAATCACAACACTTCCGGGATACCTTCCGACACTTGCGGAAGAAGCACTCCCAGAATTAAAAAGAGCAGCAGAACTTTCTGCACCGGAAACAAATGTGATCGAGGCCTCAGGACATACGGGAGGATCTACAGATGTCGGTGATGTCCAGCACTTAATGCCTGTATATACATTTAATACAGGGGGTGTAAAGGGTGGACTCCATCAGGTAGAATTTGAAGTGACGGATGAGGAAGAAGCTTATATTGTCACTGCGAAGATGTTTGCACTTGGAGCCTATGGACTTTTGAAAGAAAAAGCAGCAAGAAGCAGAGAACTTGTTAAAAATTATAAGCCGGTATTTGAAAATTCAGCAAAGTATGCGGAGTTTATGGATCAGTTTGATTCGAAAGAAGTATTGGAATAATTCTATACATTTCCCCACTTTTATGGTATAATTTAAAAGTTATTTTAATGATTTATCGATTTAATGTGATGAACAGTCGACGTAATAATATCATAAAAGAAAGGAATTAGAGAAGTATGTTATCTACGATAGAATCAGTAAATAGTGCTGTGAACAACTTTATCTGGGGTGTTCCGGCTATGATCTGCATTATTGGAGTCGGGCTTTACTTAAGTATCCGGACCGGCTTCCTTCAGATCAGAAAATTTCCGTATGCGATGAAAGTGACGATCGGAAGAATGCTCCGCAAAAGAGATGCATCTGACGGTGCACTGACTCCGTTCCAGGCAGTTTGTACCGCATTGGCGGCGACGGTCGGAACCGGAAATATCGCTGGGGTTGCCGGTGCTATCGCAATCGGAGGGCCGGGCGCAGTGTTCTGGATGTGGATCTCAGCACTTCTTGGAATGTGTACAAAGTTTTCAGAAGTTACTCTTGCAGTTCATTTCCATGAGACGAATGCGGAAGGAGATCGTGTCGGTGGACCGATGTATTATATCAAAAATGGTCTGAAAAAGCATTGGCACTGGCTGGCTTATCTGTTCGCTGCATTCGGAGTTCTGACTGTATTTGGAACGGGAAATGCAACACAGGTGAATACAATTACAACAGCAATCGATTCTGCACTTTTTAATTATGGAATCATAGAAAAGGATTCTGTTGGAACATTGAATCTGATTATCGGAATTGTACTTGCTATCCTGATCGGCATGATCCTTCTTGGAGGAATTAAGAGAATTGGACAGGTTACAGAAAAGCTTGTCCCATTCATGGCAGCAATTTATGTGATTCTGGCACTTGGCGTTGTTGTTCTGAATTTCCAGAACATTCCGAGCGTATTTGGATCCATTTTCGAAGGCGCATTTTCACCGGCATCTGTGACCGGAGGCGCCGTGGGATCTTTCTTTATGAGTATGAAGAAAGGTGTTTCCAGAGGAATCTTCTCTAATGAGGCAGGACTTGGTACAGGTTCTATCGCGCATGCATGTGCAGATACGAAAAAGCCTGTAAAGCAGGGATTTTTTGGAATCTTCGAAGTATTTGTTGATACCATTGTAATCTGTACATTGACAGCACTCGTTATTCTGTGTAGCGGTGTTCCGGTTGGATATGGAGAGGCAGCAGGAGCAGAACTTACTATTCTTGGATTTACATCCACTTATGGAAACTGGGTATCTATCTTTACAGCGGTTGCAATGTGCTGCTTCGCATTTTCTACGATTATCGGATGGGGATTGTACGGAACGAGATGTGTGGAATTCCTTCTTGGTACAAAAGCGAATAAGCCATTCATGGTACTCTATGCACTCGTTGCAATCATCGGTGCAACGATGGAACTTGGATTGATGTGGAATATTGCCGAGACATTCAATGGTCTGATGGCAATTCCGAACCTGATCGCAGTATTCTTGTTGTCAGGTGTAGTTGTAAAGCTTGTGAAAGAATACTTTGCGGGTGAAGGAAAAGAAAGTTAAAAATAAAACTAGATATAGAAGATTTAAAGCTCTGGTGTTTTTTGAAATCACCGGAGTTTTTTTAATTGAGCAATAAAAAACATCTTATATCCCCCCACCTGGCTTGTGGGTTTATTCTGTTTCTTATACAATAAATTGCATTGAAAGAAAATAGACATCATGAGGAGAAAACGATGAAACGAAGAAAACTATCACAGGTGATCGTGGTAACCTTAGCAGTCTGCACGTTGGCAGGCTGTGTACTTACAGGCTGTGGAAGTAAATCAGACAATGCAAATAAAGAGACTACACAAAGCGGATCTACATTAATCTATGGAAGTAATGATTACACAAGGATCAATCCGGCTATTGATGAGCATGGAGAGATTAATTTACTTCTGTTTGACGGTCTGACAGCACATGATGAGAATAATGAGGTAGTACCGGGACTGGCAGAATCATGGGAGCTGGATGACGCGACAAATACTTATACATTCCATCTTAGGGATGATGTAAATTGGCATGATGGAGAGCAATTTACAGCAGATGATGTTGAGTTTACGATCAAAGCAATCATGGATCCGGACAATGAGTCAGAGATTGCTTCTAATTACGAGGATGTTACAGCAATCAATGTGATCGATGATAAGACGATTTCTTTTACACTTCGGGATAAGAATGTGGCATTTCTCGACTATATGACAATTGGTATCCTTCCGAAACACTTACTGGAAGGCAAGGATATGCAGACAGATGAATATTTCCATAATCCAATCGGAACGGGTCCGTATAAGATTCAGGAGTGGGATGAAGGACAGAGTATTACACTTGTAAAGAATGAGGATTATTATAAAGGAGCTCCGAAGATTGATACAATCGTGTTTAAGATTGTACCGGATGATAATGCAAAGGCACTTCAGTTAAAATCCGGTGAGATCAATCTGGCAAAGGTGACACCGAAGGATGCACAGAATTTTACAGATGATGATACTTTTACAGTATATGATATGAAGACAGCAGATTACAGAGGTATCCTTTATAACTTTAATAATGAGTTCTGGCAGAGGAACAAAGATGCAATTCCGGCAATCAGCTATGCAATCGATCGTCAGAAGATGGTAGACAGCGTTCTTCTGGGAGAAGGAATTGTAGCTTATGGTCCGCTTCAGAGAAATAAATATAATAATGAAGATGTAGAGAAATACTCTTATGATCCGGCAAAAGCAAAAGAAGTGTTAGAAGCGGCTGGCTGGACATTGGGAGATGACGGAATCTATGAGAGAAACGGAGAGAAGCTTTCTTTTACAATCAATGTGATGGAAGGTGATCAGGTGCGCGCAGATCTTGCGGCTATCGCATGTCAGCAGCTGAAAGAAGTTGGAGTTGATGCAAAAGCACAGGTTCAGTCAGAAATCGACTGGGCAAATCAGGAAGCATTTTTGATCGGATGGGGAAGCCCGTTTGATGCTGATGACCATACATATAAAGTGTTTGGTACAGATAAAGGAAGTAATTACAGTGGATATTCCAATGAACAAGTAGACACTTATCTGACACAGGCAAGACAGACAAGTGATGAGAATGAGCGAAAAGAAGCATATGCAAAGTTTCAGGTTGCACTTGCAGAAAATCCGGCATATACATTCTTCTGTTATTGCGATGTAGATTATGTGACGAATAAGAAGATCCATGGAATTACAAAGGATACAGTTCTTGGCCATCATGGTGTTGGAATTTTCTGGAATGTAGAGGATTGGACAATCGAATGAAAATAGAAGAAATACTGGCAGTGAAGCATTTGTCAGTTGAATTTCAAACTTCAGATGGAAAGAAACAAGTAGTAAAGGACGTCTCCTTGTCGTTAAGACAAGGGGAGGTCCTTGCTCTTGTTGGAGAGTCAGGATGTGGAAAGACTGTACTGTGCCGATCAATTTTGAAATTACTGCCAAAGAGTGCCTCTGTGACAGGCGAAGCCATTCAATATAAAGATCAGAACCTGATCGGATATAATGAAAAAGAGATGCAGCAGATCCGAGGACAGGGAATCGCGATGGTCTTTCAGGATCCACAGAGTACGTTAAACCCGACGATGACAGTTGGAAGTCAGATGGAAGAGGCTATTTTGTTGCATGAAAAAGCTTTAAATCAGAAGAAAAGAGAGAAAGATTTCGAGAAAAATAAGAAGAAATCAGCAAAAGAGCGGGCAATCGAACTGATGAAGCTCGTTGGGATCAAAGACGCAGAGCAGCGTTATGATCTATATCCGTATTATTTTTCAGGTGGAATGCGTCAGAGATGTGTGCTTGCAACAGCACTTGCCTCAAATCCAAAGCTTTTAATTGCGGATGAACCGACGACAGCTTTGGATGTGACAATCCAGGCGGAGATTCTGAAACTGTTGAAAAAATTACAGAAAGAATTGAATTTAAGTATTCTGTTTATCACACATGATCTCGGAGTTGTTGCTCAGATCGCAGACCGGGTTGCTGTAATGCAGGATGGAAATATCGTGGAATTGGAAGAAGCAAAACAGCTTTTCACAGCTCCAAAACATTCTTATACAAAGAAATTGCTTCAAGATCATCCTTATTATATGCATAGAAATGAATCAGAATTAAAAAGTGAGTCGAAATTGCATGAAAAACTGGTAGAGATTTCACATTTGTCCTATGCCTACCCTTTGGATAGAAAAAGCGTGTTTCAAGCGGTGAAAGATGTGTCCTTTGAGATAAGAAGAGACGAGATTTTTGGACTGGTAGGTGAGTCAGGATCTGGAAAGTCAACGGTTGGAAAATGTCTGATGGGAATTCTAAGTCCGGAAGCAGAAACATTTTCTTATGATGGGATAAATCTTCTTGATAAAAAAGCAAAAAAGAAAAATGCGAGAAGACTGCAAAAAGAGCGGCAGATGATCTTTCAGGATTCAACATCTTCCTTAAACCAGAAAATGAAGGTAGAGAAGATCCTTGCAGAGCCATTGGAAATACATAAAGTATTTTCTGACAAGAAAGAACAACATGATTTTTTATGTGAAATGATGGAAGAAGTGGAATTGCAGGAAGAACAGCTTCACGTGTGGCCACCGGAGTTGTCAGGCGGACAAAGACAGAGAGTTGCAATCGCAAGAGCATTTGCAATGAAGCCGAAGCTCTTGATCGCAGATGAACCAATCGCTTCGTTGGATGTAACTACACAGGCACAGATGGTGAAGCTGTTTCGGCATTTACAAAGAGAACATGACTGTGCAATCCTTTTTATTGCGCATGATCTTTCAATGGTGCGTCTGTTGTGCGACCGTGTCGGAGTGATGAAGGATGGAAAACTTGTGGAGATAGGAGAAACCGAGCAGGTGTTTGAACATCCACAGCATTTATATACGAAGAAACTTTTGGAGGCGATTCCGATTCCGGAGATTTCAGGAGAGGAGCAGAGTGATGAAGAAACAATGGCTTAAAAAAATCGGACTGATCTTGCTATCTGTTTTTGTGCTCTCACTTCTTGTGTTTGTAATGTCGCGGCTGGCACCCGGGGATCCGCTGTTTTCTTATTATGGAGAACGTGCGGAGAGAATGTCGGTGGAAGAACATGAGCATGCAATGGAACGACTTGGATTAAACGAACCTATCCCTGTTCAGTATGTGAAATGGCTTGGAAATGCATTTCGGGGGGACTTCGGAATCTCTTATAAATATAAACAAGACGTTCTTACAGTAATCGAGGGACGTTTAGTCAATACATTATTGCTTGGCGGAATTGGTTTTATCCTGACATTTGGACTGGCACTTTTGCTTGGAATTTTCTGTGTGTATTATGAAAATCAGCTTCCAGACCGGATTTTGCGTAAGGTGGGAACAATCACAAGCTGTATTCCGGAATTCTGGTTGTCACTTATATTGATTTTGATTTTTAGTGTGAATCTAAAGCTCCTTCCGGGAAGTGGGGCATATGATCTTGGCCAATCGGCAAATCCGTTGAGCAGATTGACTCATCTGATTCTTCCGCTGACAGTTGTTGTGCTGAGCCACCTTTGGTATTATGCGTATCTGATCCGTAACCGATTGTTGGAAGAAACTAGAAAAGACTATGTTTTACTGGCAAAGGCAAAAGGAATGTCGCGAAAAAGAGTATTGTTCTTTCACTGTGTGAAAAATATTATGCCATCGTTCATCAGTCTGATGGCAATTTCACTTCAGCATGTGATCGAAGGGACGTATATCGTGGAAATGGTATTTTCCTATCCGGGAATCGGAACGCTTTCTTTTGAAAGTGCAAAATATCATGACTATAATATGCTGATGGTGCTTTGTGTATTTACCGGTATTTTTGTTATTGCAGGAAATGTGATCGGACAGTCTGTCAGTGAATGGATCGATCCAAGAATGAAAGAGATAAACATGACAGGAAAGGCAAGTCAAATATAAGGTGGAGAAGATGAGAAAAGCTGAGAAGAATAATAGTTCATCCGAAAATAGAATAAGGATATTCAAAATGAATGATTTTGGAAAAAACAAGTCTTCTGTAATTGCCGGAAGTATTCTTGCAGTCATCATATTTGCCTGTGTTTTCTGTCGTTTCTTTATGACGAAAGACCCTACATACATGGATCTGAAGAACTGCAACATTTCACCGAATAGAGAGTTCTTTTTTGGAACGGATACGATGGGAAGAGATATCTTTTCAATGATTTTATACGGTGGTAGAATCTCGTTGTTTATCGGGTTGATATCCACCGTGTTATCGACTACGATTGCGGTGATCTACGGATCCTTCAGTGGAATCGCACCGGAGTGGATTGATGAACTGATGATGCGTTTTACAGAAATTTTATTGAGTATTCCTTCAATTCTGTTAATTATCTTTCTTCAGGCACTGGCAGGAAAGAACTCAGTTGTTGCAATCACCGTAGTGATTGGGTTTACCAGTTGGATGAATATTGCAAAAATGGTACGCACTGAGGTACGACAGCTCCGTGAGAGTGAATATCTGATTGCTGCAAAATGTATGGGTGGAAGTTTCTGGCATATTTTACGTGTGCATTTGCTGCCGAATTTTGTTTCATCGATTATGTTTATGGTCGTGATGAACATCAGAAGTGCAATCATAGCAGAGTCAACATTGAGCTTTCTTGGGATTGGTCTTCCGATGGAAATCATTTCCTGGGGGAGTATGCTCTCGCTTTCTGAAAAGGCATTGATGACAAACTCCTGGTGGATCATTCTGATTCCGGGAATCGTGCTTGTAATCACATTACTGTGTATTACGGAACTGGGAGAAGCTTTGCGTAAAAATGTGAATCAGAAAGAAGGCAATTTATAGAAAATTTCTATAGAAAAGTTTGATAACCCATAGTAAAAATGTTATACTGAAAAACAGAAGCCTGGAGGTTAAAATACCTGAACGAATAGGTAAAGGAGAGCGATAGAATGGTAACAGTAAATGCTATGGGAGACAAATGCCCACTTCCGGTAATTAAGACAAAGAAAGCATTAGATGCTTTGACAGCTCCGGAGACAATAGAAGTTCTCGTTGATAATGAGACAGCAGTGGCTAATGTGACAAAGATGGCACAGAGTACAGGCGCAACAGTAACACAGGAGAAGCTTGGAGAGGATGAATATAAAGTGACAATCCAGGCGCTTGCAGGAGAAGGAACTCAGACAGCACCGGCGGGTGCGGTTTGCGATTGTGTTCCGACAGGGGATACGGTAGTTGTGATTTCTTCTGACAAGATGGGAAGTGGAAATGATGAGCTCGGAAAAGTGCTGATTAAAGGTTGCATCTTTGCAATCACACAGCTTGATGAGCTTCCAAAGAAGATGATCTTCTACAACGGTGGCGCTAAGATCACATGTGAAGGATCTGACTCTCTGGAGGATCTGAAGAATCTGGAAAGCCAGGGCGTTGAGATTGTGACTTGCGGAACATGTCTGGATTATTATGGAATGAAAGACAAGCTTGCAGTAGGAACAGTTACAAATATGTATGACATTGTCGAGTCTATGAATAATGCAGGTAAGATTGTGAAACCTTGTTAGAAACATAGGAACAGTTACAGTAATTTGAAAATGTGATGGAAAAGCTGCTGCAACAGCTTTTTCGTATACCGAGGGAATTATTTTGAAAAAATATTCGAAAGGAAGTGGGCGAAATGAGTAAGGGACTCAAAGAGATTCATCTGACACAGATGACAAAGACAGCTGGTTGAGCGGCCAAAATCGGTCCTGAGACCCTTGCCCAGGTTCTGGGTAAGCTGCCTAAATTTTCCGATGAGCGTCTGCTTGTCGGTGTTGAGACATCAGATGATGCCGCAATTTATAAAATATCGGATGAGACTGCCATGATACAGACACTGGATTTCTTCACACCGGTTGTGGACGATCCGTATCTGTTCGGACAGATTGCAGCGGCGAACTCCTTAAGCGATGTATATGCAATGGGAGGAGAGCCGAAGGTTGCATTGAATATTGTATGTTTTCCAAATTGTCTGGATCCGGAGATCTTAGGGGAGATCTTGCGAGGCGGAGCAGACAAGGTGTTAGAAGCAGGAGCCGTTCTGGTCGGAGGTCATTCGGTGCAGGATGATGAACCGAAATACGGACTCTCGGTAACAGGCTTCGTTCACCCGGATAAGATTTATAAGAATTACGGGTGTCAGCCGGGAGATGTGCTGGTTCTGACCAAACAGCTTGGAAGTGGTATTGTGAATACAACAGTGAAAGCACAGATGGCTTCCGAAGCAGCCGCAGATGAAGCTGCGAAAGTAATGGCTTCATTGAATCAGAGAGCGAAAAGAGCAATTGAGAAACACACGATCCACGCATGTACAGATGTGACGGGATTTGGATTGCTAGGACATTGTACAGAGATGGCTGAGGCAAGTGACATGACTCTGGAATTATATCCGGAGCAGATTGAATATATGACAGAAGCGATTGCATATGCAAGGATGGGACTCGTTCCGGCAGGAGCATATAAGAACCGGGAGTTTGCAGCAGAAGGACTGGATGCAGGAGATATAGAAGAGGTCTATTTAGATCTGATCAGCGATCCGCAGACTTCAGGAGGACTTCTTGTCAGTGTCCCAAGAGAAGAATTAGATTGTCTGTTAGCAGACTTTGAGGCAGTGGGAATGGAAACGAAAGTTTCAGTTGTAGGCTGCGTCAAAGAGCGGCAGGAAAAACTCATCCAACTAAAAAAAGGAAAAATGGAAATGCTGTAAGAGATTTCTTGTTACTGTTCACAGTGCTCTGTGAGCAGTAACGGTTTCTTGCGGCATTTCGCTGTAGAAAGAGAAAATAAGGAGCAGCAGTAGTTGGAACAGTTAGATCAGAATAAGAAAAGAGAAAATTTACAGAAAGAAAAGAATCAGATCTTCCGCCTGCTTCCGCGAGTAGATGACTTGATGAAGAAAGAAAATGTTCAGAGACTGGCAGAGAAAGAAGGATATGAGCGTGTTCTCGGAGCAGTCAGAGATTCTGTGGAGAATCTGAGAAATGAAATCTCACAAGGAATCAAAAAGGGAATCAGTGAGCATGAAGCAAAAGAAATGATTCAGAAATTTCTGTATGAGATAGAATCAAGTTCAAAGAAATCAGAAGTGAACCATCTTCTGGAACAAGAACAGAAAAAGGAGATCCAACCAGTTTATAACGGAACAGGAGTAATCCTTCATACCGGGCTTGGACGTGCAACGCTTAGTCATGAGATTGCGGAAAAACTGAAAGCAGTTGCAGAGAATTATTCCAGTCTGGAATATGATTTACAGACTGGAAAACGTGGAAACAGGACCGGATATGCAGAAGAATTGCTTTGTCAGATCACAGGAGCAGAAGCGGCAATTGTTGTGAATAACAATGCCGGAGCTGTACTTCTTGCCCTGAGTGCATTGACAAAAGGAGGAGAAGTGGTCGTCTCCAGAGGAGAACTTGTTGAAATCGGAGGGAAATTCCGTATTCCGGAAGTTCTTGAATTAAGCGGTGCTATTTTGAAAGAAGTCGGGACAACCAATCGTACAAGGATAGAAGATTATAAAGCAGCAGTCAGTGAAAAGACGAAAGCATTTTTGAAAGTCCACACAAGTAATTACAGAATTGTCGGGTTTACAGAATCGGTAAGTGCAGAAGAATTGTATGAATTAAGTACTGGTCTGATAGAGTGCACGCAGGAATTGCCGCCTGAAAACTTCGAGAATCATACGGAACGAAGCGGAATTCCAGTGATTGAAGATCTGGGCAGTGGTGTACTTATAAATCTGGAGGAATATGGTTTATCCAAAGAACCAACCGTACAGGAAGAAGTAAAGGCCGGTGCAGATGTTGTTTGTTTTAGTGGTGATAAACTATTTGGTGGAGCACAGGCCGGAGTTCTTGTAGGAAAGAAAAAATATATTGATCAGATGCGTAATCATCCATTGCTTCGGGCTCTTCGAGCAGATAAATTTACAATGACAGCAATAGAAGAAGTGTTGAAATGTTATCTGGATCAGAAAGAAGCGGTTCAAAAGATTCCAACACTGAGAATGCTGACAAGACCTGTGGAGGAAATAAAAGAGAAAGCAAGAGTCTGTGCTGATAGATGGAATCAAGAGGGAGCGTCCGTTCAGATTCAAGTGGAAAAATGTATTTCTAAGGCTGGTGGCGGTGCACTTCCTGAGACGGAGATTCCAAGTTATGGAGTAGCATTGGAACCAACTGAGATCACCGTTGAAGAATTAGAAAGCAGGATGAGAAATCTTTCAGTTCCGGTAATTGGAAGAATAAAGGAAGGGCGTTTCCTTCTGGATATGAGAACTTTCTCGGAAGAAGGAATCGAATATCTGGCGACACAGATCAGACATGTTATGGAAAGAAAGCATAACTAAGAAAGAAAAACAGCATTAAGAAAGGGACTGCATTAGATGGAAAGACATGTGATCATCGGAACTGCCGGACATATCGATCATGGTAAGACGACACTGATCAAGGCATTAACGGGAAGAGATACAGACCGTCTGAAAGAAGAGAAAGCACGTGGAATCACAATTGATCTAGGGTTTACATGGATGGATTTGACAGACGGAGAGCGTGTCGGAATCATTGATGTTCCCGGGCATGAAAAGTTCATTTCTAATATGACTGCGGGTGTGGTGGGAATGGACCTTGTTCTTCTTGTAATTGCTGCAGATGAGGGAGTTATGCCACAGACAAGAGAACATCTTGCGATTTTACGCCTTCTCGGTGTTGAGAATATCCTTGTTGTTTTGAATAAATGTGACCTTGTGGATGAGGAATGGCTGGAGATGGTAGAACAGCAGATCTGTGAAGAAATGCAACAGTTGCTTACAGTAGGTCAGAGAAATGATCAGGTAGAAGATAAGCTGGAATATAATGTGGACATTGTACGTGTTTCAGCAAAATCAGGAGCCGGAATAGAAGAATTAAGAAGTCAAATCCTGAAATGTGTAAAAAAGCAGAAAGAAATGTGGAAAATTCCTGCTTTTCCAAGACTTCCTGTGGACAGAGTATTTTCAATTAAAGGAAGCGGAACAGTTGTGACGGGAACACTTCTTGACGGGAAAATTCATTCGGGAGATCGGGTGATGATCTATCCACAACAAACTTCGTGCAGAGTGCGTGGAGTTCAGGTGCATGAGCAGGAGGCAGAAGCTTGTGAAGCAGGTCAGCGAAGCGCACTGAACCTGGTTCAGACGGACCGAAGACAGAGCAGTGATGGGAAGTTTGTGTATCGAGGAAATGTGATTGCACCGGAAGGAAGTATGAAAGTCAGCCGCTATGTGAATGCAAAACTGACACTTCTTCCACAAAGTAAAAGAAGTATTGAACATCAGACTCGATTACATTTTTATAGCGGAACAACAGAAGTTCTGTGCAGAGCAGTTCCGTTGTCCTGTGAGAAAGTTGAGCCGGGGGAATCAGCCTATGTCCAATTAAGGTTAGAAGACCCTGCTGCGTTTTGTCCGGGGGACAGGTTTATTGTCCGATTTTATTCACCACTCGAGACAATCGGTGGAGGAATTATCCTTGAAATGGGAGAAAAAAAAGAGCGAAAATATCATGATGGGGTTTTACAAAGACTGGAACTGTTGGAAAACAATCTTTGGAATCAAGAAAATAAGTGTTCAAAGGAAATCCCAGATCAAGAAAAGAGCCTGCAGGAACAGATTTCTTTAGAAAAGAGAATTATGGATGAATTGGAAAGCTGGTTGTCTGCGCATCCATATCGAAGAGGAATGCCAAAGACAGTTCTTTTCAATCAGATCAGCAAAGGGAAAAAGGAACAGAATCGGGAAATTCAGAAATGTCTTATACTATTGGAGGAACATGGAAATGTCGGTTGTATAAGGTTGCAACAGGAAAATTCCAGTATAGAGCTGATTTCTCCGGAGGGATATAAAGTAAAAGAGACGGAAGAAGTTTCTAAATTAAGAGAAATCTTTGCCAGTCAATCAGATGAGAATAAAGTTTTCTTTTTGAACAAAGTGGAATTGGAAACATTTTTTGAGTCAGCAAGAAAAACGAAAAAGAAAAGTGGAATACAAAGTCAGGATGAATTGATGGAAATTCTGAATTATATGCAGGAAGAAAACGAAATTACAGAGGTTTGTGAGAGTGTCTATACAACAACAGAGATTACGTTTAAAATTAGAACAGAAGTAAGCCGTATGTTATCTGTATCTAAAGTGATTACACTGAGTCAGGTGAAAGAAGTATTTCAGACAAGCAGAAAAAATGCCAGATTGATTTTTGAATATACAGATCGAATCAGATTTACAGCAAAAGAAGGTGCACAGACAGAACGCTCCGCAGGAAGTAAATTGCAAAGAGAACAAATCAGAGGAAAGTAAGGGGAGAGTGAATGAACTTAAAACAACTGGAAGCATTTGTGAAAGTAGCAGAAACAAAAAGTTTTTCGGAAGCGGCAAAGCAGTTATTCCTTACGCAGCCAACTATCAGTGCACATGTGTCTGCATTAGAAAAAGAACTGAATACCTGTTTCCTTATAAGAAATACAAGAGGAGTTGATCTGTCAGAGAGTGGAAAAGAGCTTTATGCTTATGCGGTACAAATGCTTGAAATCGAAAAGACAATAAAAGGACGGTTTGGAAAAGAAATAAAACCGGAGGGAAATGTACTTCGTATTGGTGCTTCAACCATACCGGCGCAATATATTCTTCCAAATGTAATGTCTGCATTTCATGCAGAATATCCTGGTGAAAAATTGAAGCTTTTTGAGACAGACAGTAAAGGAGTTATCGATATGATTCTTTCCCATCATATTGATATTGGATTTACAGGAACCGTGATTGAGAAAGGAAACTGTAAATATCTTCCATTTTATGAAGACGAATTAGTTGTGCTTACTCCGTCAAATGAGAAATTTGTTGAAAAGCTTTGTGGTGGACAAATATTGGCGGATTGGATCATGGACGAGCCGGTGATCTTAAGAGAAGAAGGATCCGGAACAAAGAAAGAAGCAGAAAAAATGCTGGCAGAACAAGGGATTGATATGAAAAAATTGAAGCTGGCAGCCTTGATGGAGAATCAGGAGACGATCAAAAGATCTGTAAGTAAAGGGATGGGAGTTACGATTTTGTCTAAACTTGCGGCAGAAGAGGAATTGAAAAATGGAACACTTCTGGCTTTTCCACTGGGCAGTCAAGGTGGAAAGAGAATGATCAACCTTGTCTATGATGCAGAATATCCGTTGCTTCCGGCAGCAGAGCGTTTTATAAAGATGATAAAGAGAATGTATTTGAAGAAAGAAAATACAGGGATAGGTGAATGCAAATAACACGCCCTATTTATAGAAAAAGTCTATAAATAGGGCAGATCCATTACGGATTCCTATTAGACGGAAACAGAAAAGAGAAGTATACTATAACTAGTGATTTGTATCTGAAAAGTAAACGATATAAACACATACAGAAAGGAAGAGAAGCCCTATGATCTACATGGATAATGCGGCAACTACATTGCAGAAACCGGAAGAAGTAAAACAGGCGATTCTCTATGCTCTCGAGCATATGGGAAATGCGGGGAGAGGCGGAACAGAAGCTGCACTTGATGCTTCGAGAAGTATCTATGCAGTAAGGGAAAAGCTTGCAGATTTTTTCAATGCAGAAAGTCCGACAAGAATTGCATTTACTGCAAATTCTACAGAGAGTCTTAATATTGCACTGAAAGGTTTGTTTCAACCGGGCGATCATGTGATCACAACAGTGCTGGAACATAATTCAGTATTGCGTCCGCTGTATTGGTGTCAGGAACAGGGAGTAGAGCTTACAATTCTAAACTGTGACGAAAAGGGAAATCTGTCATATGAAGAGATGGAGAATGCAGTGCGGGAAAACACAAAAGCAATTGTGTGTACGCATGCTTCGAATCTGACAGGAAATATGATCAATCTGAAACGGGTAGGACAGATTGCATCGAAGAAGCATATTTTGTTTGTTGTGGATGCTTCTCAGACAGCAGGTGTTTATCCAATTGATGTGCAGGAACTTGGGGTTGATGTATTGTGCTTCACAGGACATAAAGGTTTGCTTGGACCGCAGGGAACCGGAGGGCTTTATGTTAGGGAAGGTGTGGAAATTCGTCCGCTTCTGTGTGGAGGAAGTGGCGTGGATACTTATAACATGCATCATCCGTCCCAGATGCCGACGGCACTTGAGGCCGGAACTCTTAATGGGCATGGGATTGCAGGACTTGGCGCAGCGATTGATTATCTGAACCGTACAGGAATTGATGTGATCCGTGAGAAAGAACTTCATCTGATGCGCAGGTTTTATGATGGGATTTCTCAGATCCCGGATGTGAAAGTCTATGGAGATTTTACAGCAGAGGAAAGAGCTCCGATCGTGACTTTCAATCTGGGAGATTATGACTCTTCTGAAGTCAGTGATGAATTGAATGAAGTTTATGGGATTGCGACCAGACCGGGAGCACATTGTGCACCACTGATGCACAAAGCACTCGGTACAGTAGAACAGGGAGCTGTCCGATTCAGTTTTTCTCATTACAATACAGATGAAGAGGTCGATTTTGCAATTCGTGCAATAAAAGAGTTGTAGAGAAAGAGAGGAAAAGGAAATGAATTTGTTTGATTCAAAGAAGAAACTGGGAATCGCCGGTGTCGTAATGGGTCTGGTAGCAGCAACACTTGCTTATTTTGGTAACCCAGCGAACATGGCAATCTGTATTGCGTGTTTTGTACGTGATACAGCAGGGGCACTTGGACTTCATTCCGCAGAGCCGGTACAGTATGCAAGACCGGAGATCATCGGAATCGTCCTCGGTGCATTTATTATTTCAATTGCGACAAAAGAATATCGTGCAACAGCAGGATCTTCCACAATCGTACGTTTTGTACTCGGAATGATTCTTGTGATCGGAGCACTTGTATTCCTTGGATGTCCGCTTCGTATGGTGATACGTATGTCAGCCGGAGATCTGAATGCATGGGTAGCACTGATCGGATTTGCTCTTGGTGTTGCTACAGGCGTGTTTGCACTGAAGAAAGGTTTCAGCCTTGGGCGTGCACATGTGACAAATAAAGTGAGTGGAAGTGTACTTCCACTTCTTATGATCGGAGTGCTTGTACTTGCACTTGGAACAAATCTTTTAAAGAGTAGTACAGCGGGTCCGGGAAGTATGCATGCACCAATCATTATTTCTCTGATCGGTGGACTTCTCTTTGGAGCATTTGCTCAGAAATCAAGAATGTGTTTCGCAGGAAGTATCCGTGATATCATTCTTATGAAGAACTTTGACCTGATCACAATCGTTGTAGGATTCTTCGCAGTTATGCTTGTATATAATGTTGCAACAGGACATTTTGTTCTTGCATTCAATACACCTGGAGTGATCGCTCACTCCCAGCACCTGTGGAGCATTCTTGGAATGTATGCAGTAGGATTTGCAGCAGTTCTTGCAGGAGGATGCCCGCTGCGTCAGCTTGTACTTGCAGGTCAGGGATCATCTGATGCAGGAGTAACAGTGATCGGTATGTTTGCAGGTGGAGCACTTGCACATAACCTTGGCCTGGCAGCAAGTGGAACAGCACTGAATGCTGAGACAGGTGAGATTGTAGCCGGAGCTGTTCCGCCAGCAGGTAAGATCGCAGCAATTATTTGTATTATTGTATGTTTTGTAATCGCATTTACAAACAAGAGAAGCGAAGCAAAATAAGGAGAAAATAGTTATGAGAGAAGTAGATGCAAGAGGATTATCTTGTCCAGAACCATTGATGCTGACAGCAGAAGCGATTAAAAGTGACAATAGTCCGGTAAAGGTTCTTGTGACAGAACCACATCAGAAAACAAATGTGGAGAAATTTGCAAAGGATCACGGAAAGAAAACAACAGTAGAAGAAATCGAAGATGGATTTGCTGTTGTGATCGAGTAAAATGAAATAGTAAAAAGCCCTGCTCCCTTTACTGAATGTGAATTTGGTAAAGGGAGCATTTTAGTAATGAAAAATGTTTTCTATTTGTCTGGTTTCGGTTATAATAAGAGAGTTGAGAAAAAGGAAAGTGTGAGGATAACAGCATGTATATTTCAACAAAATATCTGCATGTATTTCTTGATATCGGAGATGCGCTGCTTTCAAGCGGGGCGGAGATATTTCGTGTAGAAGATACATTGAACCGTATGGGATATGCATGCGGTGCAACACAGATGAATGTGTTCGTGATCACATCGAGTATTGTTATTACAATGGAATTTCCAGAAGAAAATGTACGAACTCAGACAAGGAGAATCCGAAAGACCGGAGGAAATGATTTCGAGAAGCTGGAGAAATTGAATAATTTGAGTAGACAGTTTTGCCAGAATCCTATGTCTCCTGAAGAACTTAGGGAAATCTTCGATCAGATTGACAAAGTTGTTCCGACACAGACAGGAAAACTCGCAGGGAGTATTCTGGCAGCTTTTAGTTTTGCGCTTTTCTATGGAGGAAATCTTTGGGATGCATTACTGGCCGGATTAGCAGGCATCTTAATCTGGGGAGCACAGAGACATATAAGAAAGTATTGCATGAATGAAGTGACGTTTCAATTTGTGGCATCATTTCTTGCGGGATGTTTTATTTGTGTTATGGCGAGGCTTTTTCCGGCTCTGCACGTGGATAAGATTATGATTGGTGATATTATGTTATTGATCCCGGGATTGATGGCAACCAATGCAATTCGTGATATATTGATTGGAGATACGATATCTGGGGTTATGCGTTTTATAGAGGCAATGCTTCTTGCAGCAGTGCTTGCACTTGGATTTATCGGAGCAATATTTCTGATTGGGAGGATTGGTTGATGACGTATATTGTTCAATTATTTACAGGTGCAGCGGGTTCGGTTGCATTTGGCATATTGTTTCATATGAAGAAGAAACACCTTCCATTGGCGGCACTTGGCGGTTTTCTGGGCTGGCTGTTATTTATCATCTGTAGAGGATTCTGGGGAGGTGTGTTCTTCCCGACATTGGCAGCAGCTTTTGGAATCGACTTATATGCGGAGATACTTGCGCGTAGTTGCAGGAGTACTTCGACTTCATTTTTTGTAACATCGGTGATTCCACTGATTCCAGGAAGCACGCTTTATTATTGTATGAGAAGTGTTGTTGAAGGAAATTTACATCAGGCATGGAATTATGGACGAGATACATTTTTATATGCATTGGGGATTGCGGCAGGTATGAGTATTGCCTGGGCAATCTGTGATTTTTTAAGAAAGATAAGAGGAAAACAGGAGATCTCATAAATGAGAAAGAAAGAATTAAAACTTGTGGTGACATTTCACACAACTGCGGATGCGATGGCGATGGAAAAAGCGTGCAAGGCAGAGGAGGTACCGGGCAGACTGATTCCGGTGCCAAGAGTAATCTCGGCCGGTTGTGGACTTGCCTGGGCGGCACCGCTTGAGGCGGTAGAACAGATCAAGCATGTAATGCAGGAAAAGGGGATTGAGAGAGAAGAACTTCATGAGTGCATGGTCTAATCTTTGGATTCAAGGCAAAATGCGCATAATCTGTGTTGAACAGTGGAGTGATAAATGTGGAAGGAAAAGTAATCATGTTTCCAAAAAAGAAACGAGAATATGAGAATGAACGTTGATTCTGAGGGCGGTTTGCGCTATACTCTATTCAGTAATAAAAGAAAAAAAAGGTTACTGTTCACACGGGAGTGTGCAGTAACGAAAAAAGTGCTGCTCACAGATCAGTGGGAGCGGTAATGAAAAGACTGCTGATAGTTCGGCAGAGAAGGAGCATAATATGAGAATTACAGATGACATTTTATATGTAGGTGTAAATGATCACAACATTGATTTATTCGAGGGTCAGTATATCGTGCCGAATGGCATGGCTTACAATTCCTATGTGATCAATGATGAGAAAATTGCGGTTATGGATACAGTGGATGCAGCTTTTGGCGATGAGTGGCTGAAGAATATTGCAGATGTATTGAATGGAGCAACACCTGATTACCTGATCATTCAGCACATGGAGCCGGATCATTCAGCAAATATTCAGAAATTTCTGGAAGTATATCCGAATATAAAGGTGGTTGGAAATGCAAAGACATTTACAATGATCGGAAACTTCTTCCGTGACCTGAAACTTGCAGACGAGAACAAGCTGGAAGTGAAGAATAAAGATACACTGACACTTGGAAAACATGAGCTTACATTTGTATTTGCACCGATGGTACATTGGCCGGAGGTAATGGTAACATACGATAGCAAGGATAAGGTTCTTTTCTCTGCGGATGGATTCGGTAAGTTCGGAGCGCTTGATGCAGAGGAAGACTGGGATTGCGAAGCACGCCGTTACTATGTCGGAATTGTTGGAAAATACGGAGCACAGGTTCAGAATCTTTTGAAGGTTGCAGCAACACTGGATATTCAGACAATCTGCCCGCTACATGGACCGGTTCTTACAGAGAATCTGGAGCACTACATTGGACAGTATAATACATGGTCTTCTTATGGAACAGAATCTGAAGGTGTTATGATCGCGTACACATCTGTTTATGGAAATACAAAGAAGGCAGTTGAACTTCTTGCTGAGAAGCTGAAAGAAAAAGGATGCCCTAAGGTCGTAGTAACAGACCTTGCCCGTGAGGATATGGCAGAGGCTGTAGAAGATGCGTTCCGTTACGGTAAGATCGTTCTTGCTTCAACAACTTATAACGGAGATGTATTCCCGTTCATGAAGACATTTATCGAGCACTTGACAGAACGTAACTATCAGAATAAGACAATTGGTCTGATTGAGAACGGATCTTGGGCTTCTATGGCTGGTAAAGTGATGACAGGAATGTTTGAGAAGAGCAAGAATATCACATGGCTTGAGACTTCAGTAAAGATTATGTCTTCTATGGATGAGCAGAATAAAGCGGACATCGAGAAGATGGCAGAGGAATTGATGTAAGCAATTGTGATTTACAGGAAAGAAAGATTCTGTTAGGATAGAATCAGATGGCGGAGCGGATGACCAGATATCAGCTGGCGTTTGCTCCGTTTCTTAATAAATAGATCAATGATGAATTGTCTAAGTATTATGGAGGCAGAAGAGTAACTGGTGTGCTTCCTGGTCTTCAAAACCAGTGTGGGGCGTGGTACGTCCCGGGTGGGTTCGATTCCCACATGTCTCCGCCAAAAGAAAGGAAAAAGAATATGGGTATGAATCAGACGCCGGTGTCCGAACGAGTGCACATCGGCTTTTTTGGTAAGCGGAATGCGGGAAAATCAAGCGTGATGAATGCGGTAACAGGACAGAATCTTGCGGTAGTTTCTGATGTGAAAGGAACAACAACGGATCCGGTTTATAAGACAATGGAACTTCTTCCGTTGGGTCCTGTTGTGATGATGGATACTCCTGGAATTGATGATGAAGGTGAACTGGGTGAACTTCGTGTGAAGAAGAGTTATCAGGTGTTGAATAAGACAGACATTGCTGTTGTTGTGATTGATGGAACGTGTGGCGTCAGTGAAGAAGATCTCAAGATAACAGAGCGGATTCAGAAAAAGAACATACCTTATATAATAGTACTGAATAAATGTGAACGGTTTACACAAGAAGATGAGAGATTGCGGGTACAGGAAAATACCGCAAGTTATTTGAAAACAGAGAAAGAGAAGATTCTTCTTGTAAGTGCAGCGGATAAAAGCGGAATTTATGAGCTGAAGGAAGAACTTGGAGCATTGAAAGGAAAGGAAGAGGAAGAACGAAAGATTGTTGGAGATCTTCTTGAACCATCCGATTTTGTAGTGCTTGTTGTGCCGATTGACAGTGCGGCACCAAAGGGACGCCTGATTTTACCACAGCAGCAGACGATTCGTGACATTTTGGATGCAGATGCATCTGCTATTGTTGTAAAAGAAACAGAACTTGCAGGAACATTAGCTTCACTTGGAAGAAAGCCGAAGATGGTTATTACAGACAGTCAGGTGTTTGGTAGAGTGTCAAAAGATACACCAAAGGATATCTTATTAACTTCCTTTTCGATTCTATTTGCAAGATATAAAGGAAATCTGGAAACAATGGTACACGGAGTAAAGGCACTGGATATTCTGGAAGACGGTGATAAAGTGCTGATCAGTGAAGGGTGCACACATCACAGACAGTGTGATGATATTGGTACAGTGAAGATTCCACGCTGGCTGAAAGAGTATACAGGGAAAGAACTTATAATAGAGACTTCTTCAGGAACAGAATTCCCAGATGACCTTGGTTCATATAAAATGATCATTCATTGTGGAGGGTGTATGCTGAATGAACGCGAAATGAAATACAGGATCAGTTGCGCACAGGATCAGGGAATTCCGATTGCAAACTATGGAATGGTGATCGCATATATTCATGGAATATTGAAAAGGAGTCTGAGTCCATTTCCGGAGATAGAAAAACTCTTATAAAAGTAAAGAATGCGTTGCTGGTCGCACATCGTGTGAACAGTAACAAGAATGCATTATAACGGAAATGACGCCGCTTTGCTGGATCTGCAACTCCAGCAGGCGGCGTCATTTCTATGGTATGTAATTGAGAGGATCCTTTAGTTACCAGACAGAAACATCTGCACACGAAACTGGGGAATTCCTACAAAGAGGCTGTGCGCTGACGGTACTGCTGCGGCAGGGATATTCTTGGGGAAAACATCCGGCGTTAGCGTACTGCATGATAACTGAAGTATCTGACCTGTAAAAACGAATAAAAAAAGACAGTTTCTCCTCGGTAAATAGGAAAACCGCCTTTGGTCTTACAAGTCGAAATAATAATATCATTCGCACAGAGTGATGTCAAGTATTTGAGAAGAAAAAAATATGAGAATTATGAGAATATTAAATGGGGTTCAGTTTAAACACATCATGTATTGAATAAAAGGGGGAAACAATAATGATATAAAACGAGTTTCTTCTATATATAATAGGAAGTGAATCGATCAATAATCAAATATATATACATGAGAAAACACAAGAATAAAGAAGAAAAAGATTGTACTTGAAAAAAAACAAAAAAAGTACTTGCAATTTTGCACTCTCTCGGATATACTAAGAGAGCTGTGACATGATAGCAATGAAGCGCGAGGTTGCTGCCCGGCAAATGAATAAGCTGGTGCAGGTTTTCCGTGGAGCGAATGTCAAGTTAGGAAACTGGCGACAAGTCACTGTACGAATCAAAAACTGATTACTATTTGCCCCAATGGGATAACCAGGGTAGGAGTATGAAACAACGTGTGAGTTTCTCACGACACACACGGGAGAGTGTACAGTCACCGCTTGTCGTACTGATGTGAAAAGTACGAAAAGGAGGCGACTTTTTTTATGGCAAGTCAAGTAATGAGAATCACATTGAAGGCGTATGATCATCAGCTTGTTGATGCATCCGCAAAGAAAATCATCGAAACTGTAAAAAAGAACGGGTCACAGGTGAGTGGACCGGTACCACTTCCGACTAAGAAGGAAGTTGTAACAATTCTGAGAGCTGTACACAAGTACAAAGATTCCAGAGAGCAGTTCGAGCAGAGAACTCACAAAAGACTGATCGATATCATCACACCAACACAGAAAACTGTTGATGCACTTTCTAGATTAGAAATGCCAGCTGGTGTATTTATCGACATCAAGATGAAGTCCAAATAATAAGGACATCTTAATTTTAAACAGTATTCCTAAAATTTAGGATGAGCGCGAAAGCGTTCCGCTGTAAATCACAGGAGGTAATTATAATGAAGAAAGCTATCTTAGCTACAAAAGTTGGAATGACTCAGATCTTCAATGAAGAAGACGGAGTTCTGATTCCGGTAACAGTTCTGCAGGCTGGTCCTTGTGTAGTAACACAGGTTAAAACAGTTGAGAATGACGGTTACAGCGCAGTACAGGTTGGATATGTTGACAAGAAAGAAAAGATTGTCACAAAAGACAACAGTGGAAAGAAGTCCATCGCTCACAGAAACGGTGTGACAAAAGCTGAAAAAGGTCATTTTGACAAAGCAGGCGTATCCGGAAAGAGATATGTAAAAGAATTCAGATTTGAGAACGCTGAAGAGTATACACTTGCTCAGGAAATTAAAGCTGATATCTTTGCAGCAGGAGACAAGATTGATGCAACTGCTGTTTCAAAAGGTAAAGGTTTCCAGGGCGCAATCAAGCGTCACAACCAGAGCAGAGGACCTATGACTCACGGTTCCAAGTTCCATCGTCATGCTGGTTCTAACGGTTCAGCATCTGATCCAAGTAAGGTATTCAAAGGTAAGAAGATGCCAGGACAGATGGGTAACAAGAAGATCACTGTTCAGAATCTTGAAGTAGTAAGAGTTGATGCAGAGAACAATCTCATCCTCGTTAAAGGTTCTGTACCGGGACCAAAGAAATGCCTGGTAACAATCAAAGAGACAGTGAAGGCAAACTAGTCTGACAGCTAAGAAAGGAGGAACATACAGATGGCAAAAGTATCTGTTTACAATATCGAAGGTAAAGAAGTTGATACAATCGAACTGAACGATGCTGTATTCGGTGTTGAAGTTAATGAGCACCTCGTACACATGGCAGTTGTAAATCAGCTTGCAAACAATCGTCAGGGAACACAGAAAGCCAAGACACGTTCTGAAGTTTCCGGTGGCGGAAGAAAACCATGGAGACAGAAAGGAACAGGTCACGCAAGACAGGGATCAACAAGATCACCACAGTGGACAGGCGGTGGAGTTGTATTCGCTCCAGTTCCGAGAGACTATTCCTTCAAAATGAATAAGAAAGAGAAGAGAGCAGCTCTTAAGTCTGCACTTACTTCCAGAGTAGAAGAGAACAAATTCATCGTTGTTGATGAACTTAATTTCGACGAAATCAAAACAAAGAAATTCCAGGCAGTACTGAACAACCTGAACGTTAACAAAGCGCTGGTAGTTCTTGAAGATGGAAACAAGAATGTTGAGATTTCCGCAAAGAATATCCCGGATGTTAAAACAGCACATACAAACACAATCAACGTATATGACATCCTGAAATACAACACAGTAATCGCTACGAAAGCTGTTGTTGCAGCAATCGAGGAGGTGTACGCATAATGGCAAACATTCAGTATTATGATGTAATCCTTAAACCAGTTGTAACTGAGAAGAGCATGGAGCTTATGGCTGACAAGAAATATACATTCCTTGTACACACAGAGGCTACAAAATCTCAGATCAAAGAAGCTGTTGAAAAAATGTTCAACGGTACAAAAGTAAAAAGCGTCAACACAATGAACCTTGATGGTAAGAACAAAAGACGTGGAATGACTTTCGGAAAGACAGCTAAGACAAAGAAAGCTGTAGTAGCACTGACAGAAGACAGCGCTGATATTGAAATCTTTGAAGGTCTGTAAAAAATAAGACATTATACGGTGCAAACCCGTGAAACAAATAATCAGAGCAAACGAAAGGAGAGACAGTAATGGGAATCAAAACATATAACCCATATACACCTTCCAGAAGACAGATGACAGGTTCTGATTTCTCAGAGATCACAAAGACAACTCCAGAGAAATCCCTCCTCGAATCCAAGAAGAGAAAAGCTGGCCGTAACGCACAGGGTAAAATCACAGTAAGACATCGTGGCGGCGGAGCTAAGAAGAAATATAGAATTATCGACTTTAAGAGAAAGAAAGACGGAATTCCGGCAACAGTTGTTGGAATCGAGTATGATCCAAATAGAAGTGCTAACATCGCACTGATCTGCTACGCAGATGGTGAGAAAGCATACATCCTTGCTCCAGAAGGACTTACAGACGGCATGACAGTTATGAACGGTGCTGGCGCTGAGGTTAGAGTAGGAAACTGCCTTCCACTTTCAGAGATTCCGGTTGGTACACAGATCCACAACATCGAGCTGTACCCGGGAAAAGGTGGACAGCTGGTTCGTTCCGCTGGTAACAGCGCACAGCTGATGGCGAAAGAAGGAAAGTACGCTACACTGAGACTTCCTTCAGGAGAAATGAGAATGGTTCCGATCATCTGCCGCGCATCTATCGGTGTTGTAGGAAACGGTGATCACAACCTGATCAATGTTGGTAAAGCAGGACGTAAGCGTCACATGGGAATCAGACCTACAGTTCGTGGTTCCGTAATGAACCCTAACGACCATCCACACGGAGGTGGAGAAGGTAAGACAAGTATCGGACGTCCAGGACCGTGTACTCCATGGGGTAAACCGGCACTTGGTCTTAAGACTCGTAAGAAGAACAAATCTTCTAACAAGCTGATTGTAAGAAGAAGAGATGGTAAAGCGATTAAATAATCAGATTCACAAGGAGGTTAGAACCTATGGCTCGCTCACTTAAAAAAGGACCATTTGCAGACGAAAGCTTACTTAAAAAAGTAGACGCTATGAATGCTGCAGGTGATAAAACAGTTATAAAGACATGGTCACGCCGTTCTACAATCTTCCCATCATTTGTAGGTCATACATTTGCCGTACATGATGGAAGAAGACATGTGCCTGTATATGTTACAGAGGATATGGTAGGCCACAAGCTCGGTGAGTTCGTTGCAACAAGAACTTACAGAGGACACGGAAAAGACGAGAAGAAGTCAAAAGTTAGATAATTTTCATATATTTTGAAAGGAGGGTTCATCCATGGCAAAAGGACATAGATCCCAAATCAAAAGAGAAAGAAACGAGCAGAGAGATACAAGACCTTCAGCTAAGATTTCTTACGCAAGAGTATCTGTTCAGAAGGCATGTTTCGTTCTTGATGCCATCAGAGGCAAGGATGTACAGACAGCACTTGGTATTTTAGCATACAATCCAAGATATGCTTCAAGCGTTATAGAGAAGTTACTGAAATCAGCAATCGCAAATGCTGAGAATAACAACGGTATGAGCGTTGAGAACCTCTACATCGAGGAATGCTACGCAAACAAAGGACCGACAATGAAGAGAATCAAACCTAGAGCACAGGGTAGAGCTTACAGAATCGAGAAGAGAATGAGCCACATCACAATCGTGCTCAATGAGAGATAGGAGGACAATATGGGACAGAAAGTTAATCCTCATGGCCTGAGAGTTGGCGTTATCAAAGACTGGGATTCCAAATGGTACGCAGAAAAAGATTTCGCTGACAATCTGGTTGAAGACCACGAGATCAGAAAGTTTTTAAAGAAGAGATTATACAGCGCTGGAATCTCTAAGATTGAAATCGAAAGAGCATCCGATCGCGTTAAGATCATCGTTTATACAGCTAAGCCTGGTGTCGTAATCGGCAAGGGTGGTTCCGAGATCGAAAAGGTGAAAGCAGAGCTTGCACAGTTCACAGATAAGAAGCTCATCGTTGACATCAAAGAAGTTAAGAGACCGGACAAAGATGCACAGCTTGTAGCTGAGAACATTGCTCAGCAGCTTGAGAACCGTATCTCCTTCAGACGTGCTATGAAATCATGCATGTCCAGAACTATGAAGGCTGGAGCACTCGGAGTTAAGACTTCCGTATCCGGACGTCTCGGCGGTGCTGATATGGCTCGTACAGAGTTCTACAGCGAGGGAACAATTCCGCTGCAGACACTTCGTGCTGACATCGATTATGGATTCGCAGAAGCTGATACAACTTACGGAAAAGTCGGTGTAAAGGTTTGGATTTACAAAGGCGAAGTTCTTCCGACTAAAGCAGATAAGGAAGGGAGAGATAGATAATGTTAATGCCAAAAAGAGTAAAACGTCGTAAACAGTTCCGTGGTACTATGAAAGGTAAGGCTCTTAGAGGTAATAAGATTTCTTACGGTGAATTTGGTATCGTAGCTATGGAACCATGCTGGATTCGTTCTAACCAGATCGAGGCAGCCCGTGTTGCTATGACACGTTACATCAAGCGTGGTGGTAAGGTTTGGATCAAAATCTTCCCAGACAAGCCGATCACAGCAAAACCGGCTGAGACTCGTATGGGTAGTGGAAAAGGTACTGTTGAGTATTGGGCAGCAGTAGTTAAACCAGGCCGTGTTATGTTTGAGATTGCAGGAGTACCAGAGGAAACAGCTAGAGAGGCACTTCGACTTGCAATGCATAAATTACCTTGCAAATGCAAAATCGTTTCTCGCGCAGACTTAGAAGGCGGTGATAACAGTGAAAATTAATACATTTGTAAACGAGTTAAAAGGAAAATCCGTAGAGGAATTAAATGAAGAATTAGTAGCTGCTAAGAAGGAACTCTTTAATCTGAGATTCCAGAACGCAACAAATCAGTTGGATAATACAAGCAGAATCAAAGAAGTAAGAAAGAATATCGCTCGTATCCAGACTCTGATTACAGAGGCTAAAAGAGCATAGTGAAAGGAGCAGCAACCGTGGAAGAGAGAAATTTAAGAAAAACCCGTACGGGTAAGGTTGTCAGCGACAAGATGGACAAAACGATTGTTGTTGCTGTTGAAGACCATGTAAAACATCCACTTTACAACAAGATCGTAAAGAGAACTTACAAGCTTAAAGCTCATGATGAGAACAACGAGTGTAAAGTTGGAGATACAGTAAAAGTTATGGAAACAAGACCGCTGTCCAAGGACAAGAGATGGAGACTTGTGGAAATCATGGAGAAAGCGAAATAATTATTTGAAGGAGGTTTACCTGCATGATACAGCAAGAAAGCAGACTTAAAGTAGCAGACAACACAGGTGCGAAAGAGTTACTGTGTATCCGTGTTCTTGGCGGTTCTACAAGAAGATACGCCAACATCGGAGATGTGATCGTTGCAACTGTTAAAGATGCAACACCAGGCGGCGTTGTTAAAAAAGGTGATGTCGTTAAAGCTGTTGTTGTCCGTTCTGTAAAAGGCGCTCGTCGTAAAGACGGTTCCTATATCAGATTCGATGAAAATGCTGCTGTTATTATAAAAGACGATTTGAACCCACGTGGAACACGTATTTTTGGACCAGTAGCAAGAGAGCTTAGAGAGAAACACTTTATGAAGATCGTTTCTCTGGCTCCGGAAGTACTGTAAGGAGGTGCCTGAGAATGTCAACTATGAAAATTAAAAAAGGTGATATGGTTAAGGTTATCGCCGGAAAAGATAAAGATAAAGAAGGCAAAGTTATTGCCGTAGATAAAAAAGACGGAAGAGTCCTGGTTGAAGGCGTCAATATGCTGACAAAGCACACAAAGCCAAGCATGGCAAACCAGAACGGCGGAATCGTACATCAGGAAGGTTACATTGATGCATCAAACGTTATGTTACTTCATAACGGAAAAGCAACAAGAGTAGGCTTCAAGATGGATGGAGACAAAAAAGTTCGTTTTGCTAAGGCAACAGGCGAAGTTATTGATTAATTCAAGGAAGGAGGTCCAGGACTTTGAGTAGACTGAAAGAGCAGTATCAGAATGAGATCGTTGATGCAATGATCAAAAAATTTGGATATAAAAACATCATGGAAGTGCCGAAACTTGACAAGGTTGTAATTAACATGGGTGTCGGTGAGGCAAAAGACAATGCTAAACTTCTGGAGTCAGCTATTGCAGACATGGAGAAAATCGCAGGACAGAAAGCGGTTGTAACAAGAGCAAAGAATTCTGTAGCTAACTTCAAGATCAGAGAGGGTATGCCGATCGGATGTAAAGTTACTTTAAGAGGAGAGAAAATGTACGAGTTCGTTGATCGTCT
Source organism: Mediterraneibacter sp. 210702-DFI.5.30 (assembly GCF_020560115.1). Lineage (NCBI taxonomy): Bacteria > Bacillati > Bacillota > Clostridia > Lachnospirales > Lachnospiraceae > Mediterraneibacter > Mediterraneibacter sp. 210702-DFI.5.30. The sequence goes on along the minus strand of NZ_JAJCME010000002.1, from coordinate 205,004 downwards.
GATCAACCTCTCACTTCCTCGTGTACGTGACTTCAGAGGAGTAAACCCGAACGCATTTGACGGAAGAGGTAACTATGCACTTGGAATCAAGGAGCAGCTTATCTTCCCGGAAATCGAGTACGATAAGATTGACAAAGTCAGAGGTATGGATGTAATTTTTGTTACAACAGCCAAGACTGATGAAGAAGCACGTGAATTATTGACACAGTTCAATATGCCATTCGCAAAGTAAAAAGGAGAGAAATTCATGGCTAAAACATCAATGAAAATCAAACAGCAGCGTGCACCAAAGTTCTCCACAAGAGAATACAGCCGTTGCAGAATTTGTGGTCGTCCGCATGCATATTTAAGAAAATACGGTATCTGCCGTATCTGCTTCCGCGAACTGGCTTATAAAGGACAGATCCCGGGTGTTAAAAAAGCAAGCTGGTAAGACGAAAGCAACTATATACTGTGAAATAACATAGGAGGAATCACACACATGACTATGAGCGATCCAATTGCAGATATGCTTACAAGAATCCGTAATGCAAACACTGCAAAACATGATACAGTAGATGTACCGGCATCAAAGATGAAACTTGCTATCGCAAACATTCTTGTTGATGAAGGATATATCGCAAAATATGACCTTGTAGAAGATGGAGCTTTCAAGACAATTCACATCACACTGAAATACGGTGCTGACAAGAACGAGAAAGTTATTTCCGGACTGAAGAGAATCTCCAAACCGGGACTTCGTGTTTACGCTAATACAGAGGATATCCCGAAAGTACTTGGCGGACTCGGAACAGCAATCATCTCTACAAACAAAGGTGTAGTAACAGACAAAGAAGCTAGAAAACTCGGCGTAGGCGGAGAGGTTCTTTGCTTCGTTTGGTAAGCCGAAAGCAACTTAGTGAGAACGAGGCGTAGCCGAAGTTTGAGCTTAGTGCGAGGTTGTTCTTTGAACTTAGCGAGGTCCTTTCGAGCTTAGTGAAAAGAACTTCCTTAAATCTGCTCATCTATCGAGTTGAGTGGATGATTCATTATAAAAGGTACGTTCTTTGAGCTAGCGAGACTACTTGCTTAGCGAAAAGAACTTCCTTATAAATGTAACTGAAAACAGAGAAGCCAACGCAGCTTCTCCGAGAATCTAAGTTAAGGAGGATAATGGTATGTCACGTATAGGAAGACTGCCTGTAGCAATTCCTGCAGGAGTAACTGTAGAAGTTGCTGAGAACAATGTAGTGACTGTAAAAGGTCCTAAGGGAACTCTTACAAAAGAGCTTCCAGTAGAAATGGAAATCAAAGTTGAAGGCGAAGAAGTAATCGTTACAAGACCGAGCGACTTAAAGAAAATGAAAGCTCTTCATGGTCTGACAAGAACACTGATCAACAACATGGTTGTAGGTGTAACAGACGGATATGAGAAAGTTCTTGAGGTTAACGGTGTAGGTTACAGAGCTGCTAAATCAGGAAATAAACTGACACTGAACCTTGGTTATTCCCATCCAGTTGAGATGATCGATCCAGAAGGAATCGAGACTGTACTTGAGGGACAGAACAAGATCACTGTTAAAGGTATCGATAAAGAAAAAGTTGGACAGTTTGCGGCTGAGATCAGAGATAAGAGAAGACCGGAGCCATATAAGGGCAAGGGAATCAAATATGCTGATGAAGTAATCAGACGTAAAGTCGGTAAGACTGGTAAGAAATAAATAAGGAGAGTGTGAAAATGGTTAGTAAGAAATCTAGAAGCGAAGTTCGTAGAAAAAAACACATGAAATTACGCAACCGTTTCAGCGGAACAGCGCAGAGACCGCGTTTAGCTGTATTCAGAAGTAATAATCATATGTATGCACAGATCATCGACGATACTGTTGGAAATACTCTTGTTTCCGCTTCCACTCTTCAGAAAGAAGTGAAAGCAGAGCTCGAGAAGACTAACGACGTTGAAGCAGCAGCATACCTTGGAAAAGTAATTGCCGAGAGAGCAAAAGCTAAAGGTATTGATGAAGTTGTATTTGATAGAGGCGGATTCATTTACCAGGGTAAAATCAAGGCATTAGCAGACGCAGCAAGAGAAGCTGGTCTGAATTTCTAAGGAAGGGAGAACACAGATGAGACAGGAACGTATTGATGCTAGTCAGATGGAATTAGTAGAAAAAGTGGTATCAATCAAGCGTGTAACCAAAGTTGTTAAAGGTGGTCGTAACTTCCGTTTCACAGCTTTAGTAGTTGTTGGTGATGGAAATGGCCATGTTGGTGCAGGTTTAGGAAAAGCTACTGAAATTCCGGAAGCTATTCGTAAAGGTAAAGAGGACGCTATGAAGAAAATGATCAGCGTATCTCTTGATGAAAACTCAAGTGTAACACACGATGTGATTGGTAAATTCGGAAGCGCTTCCGTACTTCTTAAGAAGGCTCCGGAAGGTACTGGTGTTATCGCCGGAGGACCGGCGCGTGCCGTAATTGAGGCGGCTGGAGTTAAGAACATCCGTACAAAATCTTTAGGATCCAACAACAAACAGAATGTTGTACTTGCTACAATCGAAGGACTTAAAGCAGTTAAGACTCCGGAAGATGTTGCAAGACTTCGTGGCAAATCAATTGAGGAGATCTTAGGCTAATCAACCGAGAAGCCCGATCAAGCGCATAGGAGGTAAGATTGAAATGGCAAATTTAAAAGTTACATTAGTAAAGTCTACAATCGGCGCCGTACCAAAGCATAGAAAAACAGTTGAGGCTCTTGGACTTAAGAAACTCAACAAAACAGTTGTATTGCCAGATAATGCAGCTACCAGAGGTATGGTACAGCAGGTTAGACATTTAGTTAAAGTTGAAGAAGAGGCTTAATTAAGATAAGGAGGTAATGTCATGGACTTATCAAACTTAAGACCGGCAGACGGTTCAAAACAGAGTGATAATTTCAGAAGAGGCCGTGGTCATGGTTCAGGAAACGGTAAGACAGCCGGAAAGGGCCACAAAGGACAGAAGGCTCGTTCAGGAGCTACAAGACCTGGTTTCGAAGGCGGTCAGATGCCTTTATACAGAAGAATTCCTAAGAGAGGTTTCACATGCAGAAACTCTAAGACAATCGTAGGAATCAATCTTAGCGCACTTGAAGTATTCGAGGATGGCGCTACAGTATCCGTTGAGACATTGATCGAAAGCGGTATTGTTAAGAATCCAAAAGACGGAGTAAAAATTCTTGGAAATGGAGAGTTAACTAAGAAGCTTACAGTTCAGGCTAATGCATTCAGTGCAAAAGCAGCTGAGAAGATTGAAGCTCTTGGTGGAAAAGCAGAGGTGATCTAATGCTTAAGTCCTTGCGTAAAGCATTAAGTATTGAGGATATCAGAAAGAGACTTCTCTATACATTGGCAATGCTTATCGTTGTTAGGTTAGGATCACAGTTGCCCACTCCGGGAGTAGATCCGACATTTATTCAGAATTTTTTTGCACAGCAGACCGGTGACGTATTTAACTTTTTTGAGGCGTTCACCGGCGGCTCATTTACAAGAATGTCAGTATTTGCCCTGAGTATCACTCCATATATCACATCATCTATTATCATGCAGCTTCTGACAATAGCGATTCCAAAGCTTGAAGAAATGCAGAAAGATGGTGAAGATGGAAGAAAGAAAATCGCAGCGATTACAAGATATGTGACAGTTGGTCTTGCACTGATTGAATCTATCGCAATGGCTGTAGGATTTGGACGTCAGGGACTTCTGGAAGAATATAATTTCGTAAATTGTGCAATCGTTGTATGTACGCTTACAGCTGGTAGTGCATTTCTTATGTGGATCGGTGAGCGTATTACTGAAAAGGGAGTTGGAAACGGTATTTCTATCGTACTTCTGATCAATATTATTTCCCGTGTTCCGGATGATTTCGTGACACTGTATACACAGTTCATGAAAGGCAAAACAATTGCAAAGGCAGGACTTGCTGGTGTTATTATCATTGCAGTTCTTCTGGTTGTAGTTGTGTTTGTTATCATTCTTCAGGATGGTGAAAGAAGAATTGCAGTTCAGTATTCCAAAAAAGTACAGGGAAGAAAAATGTATGGCGGTCAGTCAACACATATTCCGTTGAAGGTGAATACAGCCGGAGTAATCCCGGTTATCTTCTCTTCTTCACTGATGCAGACACCAATCGTGATTGCACAGTTCCTTGGAAAAGGAAATGGAACTGGAATTGGAAGTAAGATCCTTGCAGGTTTAAACTCCAATAACTGGTGTGATCCAGAGAATCCGATTTATTCAGTCGGACTTGTGGTTTACATTTTACTTACAATATTCTTTGCATATTTCTATACATCGATTACTTTCAATCCGATGGAGATTGCAAATAATATGAAAAAGAGCGGTGGATTTATCCCTGGAATTCGTCCGGGCAAACCAACAGTTGACTACCTTACAAAGATTTTGAATTATATTATCTTTGTTGGTGCGTGTGGTTTGATCATCGTACAGGTGATTCCATATTTCTTCAATGGTGTTTTTGGTGCAAACGTTTCCTTTGGTGGAACATCACTTATCATTATTGTAGGTGTTGTACTTGAGACAATTAAGAAGATTGAATCACAGATGCTTGTAAGAAATTACACAGGATTTTTAAATAATAAGAGATAACAGTTATTGATATTGTTTTCTATTAAACGTCTTTTAGCTCGCTTTGTTCTGTCCTCAATTGCAGGACGAACAGAGCGGGTTAAACTTGTATAAGGAGGATAAAGATATGAAACTCATCATGTTAGGAGGCCCAGGAGCAGGAAAAGGAACACAGGCAAAGAAGATTGCTGAGAAGTATTCTATTCCGCATATTTCTACTGGAGATATCTTTAGAGCAAACATCAAGAACGGAACAGAACTTGGTAAGAAAGCAAAAACTTTCATGGATCAGGGTCTTCTGGTTCCGGATGAACTGGTTGTTGATCTCGTTGTAGACAGAGTAAACCAGGAAGATTGTAAGAATGGATATGTACTTGATGGATTCCCGCGTACAATTCCACAGGCAGAGGCACTTGATCGTGCACTTGCTGAGATGGGACAGAAGATTGATTATGCGATCGATGTTGAAGTTCCAGATGAGAATATTGTAAACCGTATGTCTGGAAGAAGAGCTTGTGTTGATTGTGGTGCTACTTATCATATCGTATATGCTCCGACTGCAAAAGAAGGCATCTGCGACAAGTGTGGTGGAGAGCTTATCTTGAGAGACGATGATAAACCAGAGACAGTACTTAAGAGACTTGGTGTTTATCATGAGCAGACACAGCCGCTGATCGATTATTATACAGAAGCAGGAGTACTCAGAGAAGTTGATGGTACAATCGATATCAACGATGTATTTGCTGCAATCGTTCAGATTCTTGGAGAGTAAGTTTTGTTGATTTCATTCAGGAGGATTAAAAATGTCAAAAACTGACGTGATTGAAATTGAAGGAGTTGTAGTTGAGAAACTTCCTAACGCAATGTTCAAAGTAGAACTTGAGAATGGCCATATTGTACTGGCACATATCAGCGGTAAGCTGCGTATGAACTTCATCAAGATTCTGCCGGGAGATAAGGTTACACTTGAGATGTCACCTTATGACCTGAGCAAAGGAAGAATTGTCTGGAGAGACAAGTAAGAATTCTACACATCAAATAACGGGAATGTTGTTGTTTACAACGTTCCGTATCTGAAAAGATAAAAAGATATTATTTTCTGAAAAGTATTTTTAGAAAATAATATCTTTTTTAATTTAGGTCTTGACTTTACCATATGTTTTGTGGTAAAGTATGAAATGGTCATTTTTGGAGAGGTGTGTCCAAAAATACCGGAATATATAGGCAGAGCAAAGTAGGGAAGGAGGATTTGACATGAAGGTTAGATCATCAGTTAAACCAATTTGTGAAAAATGCAAAATTATTAGAAGAAAAGGTAGTATCAGAGTAATCTGTGAGAACCCGAAACACAAACAGCGCCAGGGCTAAGGCATTGAACACTTGATGAGTGCAAGCGTAAGCGTAGCACGAATTTAGTGAGAAAGCCTATCAGGAGACTTGGTGAGGTATTATCGAACCTAGTCGAGTGATGCTACTGATGTTTTGTGCAATTATCAAGCGGCTGACAGCATGACATGCCAGGAGGTGTGTGGAGCTGTTTAATATACAGTAAGGATACATCGCATCTGTCCGCAGGTACCGACAGAGCGTGTAGTCTGGGCATCTGACAGACGTTTGTCATCTTTATATTAAAGAGGGAAGATGCTATTGTATATTGCTTATAATACCCGGCATTTGCATTGGCGGATGAGAGTATGATCCGTGCCGGGAAAGGGTATGTAGTTTCCGTACATACCTGGGCTGGGATATCGGAAGGATACATTCCGGTAGGATGCAGCAGTAAATGAGTTACACCAGACTTCATTTATAAAAAGAAGAGACTCATTTCGCATTCGCAGCCTCAATTAGGGACAATTAACAAGAAAACCAGAAAAGAAAATGGAGGAAAGACACATGGCTCGTATTGCAGGTGTAGACTTACCAAGAGACAAACGTGTAGAAATCGGTCTTACTTATATCTACGGAATCGGTAGAACAAGTGCAGAACGTATCTTAAAGGATGCAGGAGTTAATCCTGACACTCGTGTAAGAGATCTTACAAGTGAAGAAGTAAAGAAGATCAGCGCAGTGATCGATGAGACTCAGGTTGTAGAAGGTGATCTTAGAAGAGAGATTCAGCTCAACATCAAGAGACTTAAAGAGATTGGATGCTACCGTGGAATCCGTCACAGAAAAGGACTTCCGGTACGTGGACAGAAAACTAAGACTAATGCAAGAACATGCAAAGGTCCTAAGAGAACTGTAGCAAATAAGAAGAAATAATATCGTATAAAATAAAGAAAGTAGGTTAGTTTAAATGGCTAAGAGAGTTGCGAAAAAAGTAACAAAAAAACGTGTCAAGAAAAACGTTGAACGCGGACAGGCACATATTCAGTCATCATTCAACAATACAATTGTTACACTGACTGACGCTCAGGGAAATGCTCTTTCATGGGCAAGTGCAGGCGGTCTGGGATTTAGAGGTTCAAGAAAATCTACTCCATATGCAGCACAGATGGCAGCTGAGACAGCAGCTAAAGCAGCATTAGTACATGGTCTTAAGACAGTAGATGTATTCGTAAAAGGACCGGGATCAGGAAGAGAAGCAGCAATCCGTGCACTTCAGGCATGCGGAATTGATGTAGTAAGCATCAAGGACGTAACACCGGTACCGCACAACGGATGTCGTCCACCGAAACGCAGAAGAGTGTAATTATACTCTGCTGTATAAGAAAAGCAGTTATTTAATAGTAAATGTTGACGCAGCGGCATGAGTACCGCTGGCATGTATAATATTAGGAGGATAGAAATGGCAGTAAATAGAGTTCCTGTTCTTAAAAGATGCCGTTCATTAGGAATGGATCCGATTTACCTCGGAATCAATAAGAAATCTAACAGACAGTTAAAAAGAGCAAACAGAAAGATGAGCGAGTATGGTCTTCAGCTTCGCGAGAAACAGAAAGCAAAATTCATCTACGGTGTTCTTGAAAAACCTTTCAGAAACTACTATGCAAAGGCAAAACAGCAGGAAGGAATGACAGGTGAAAACCTTATGATCATCCTTGAGTCAAGACTTGACAACGTTGTTTTCCGTCTTGGACTTGCTAGAACAAGAAAAGAAGCTAGACAGATCGTTGATCATAAGCACGTTCTTGTAAACGGCAAACAGGTTAACATCCCATCTTACCTTGTAAAGGCTGGAGATATTATTGAAATCAAAGAGAACAAAAAAGGTTCACAGAGATACAAAGAGATTCTTGAAGCTACAGCTGGAAACATGGTACCAGAGTGGCTTGAGGCAGACGCTGAGAATCTTAGAGGTACAGTAAAAGAGCTTCCTAACAGAGAAGCAATCGATGTACCGGTTGACGAGATGCTTATCGTCGAGCTGTATTCTAAATAATAATTACGATTTGAAAGGATTGCGCAGGCATTTATGCAGGGCAATCCTAACTAATCTGAATAAGTTGATTAGATACAGTTTTGTACCCCCTCAACATATATTAAGCCCATAAGGAGGGTCTGTGTAGTGTTTGATTTTAATAAACCGAATATTGAAATTACAGATGTTTCAGATGACAAGAAATACGGAAGATTTGTCGTAGAACCGCTGGAGAGAGGATACGGAACTACGCTTGGTAACGCGCTGAGAAGAATTATGCTTTCTTCCCTGCCGGGAGCAGCAATCAGTTCTGTGAAAATCGACGGTGTACTGCACGAGTTCAGTTCCATCCCGGGTGTTAAAGAAGATGTGACAGAGATCATCATGAACTTGAAATCTCTGGCTATCAAGAACACATCTGAGTCTGATGAAGTGAAGACAGCTTATATCGAGTTCGAAGGAGAAGGCGTTGTAACAGGTGCTGATATCCAGTGTGACTCTGATATTGAGATTGTAAACCCGGAGCAGGTAATTGCTACATTAAGCGGTGGCAAAGACAGCAAGCTTTATATGGAACTTACAATCACAAAAGGAAGAGGATATGTAAGCTCAGATAAGAATAAGACAGAAGATATGCCAATCGGTGTTCTTCCGATCGATTCTATCTACACACCGATCGATCGTGTCAACCTGACAGTTCAGGATACACGTGTAGGTCAGGTTACAGATTATGACAAACTGACACTTGATGTCTGGACAAAAGGTACAATGGCTCCTGATGAGGCTGTTAGCCTTGCAGCAAAAGTGTTAAGTGAGCATCTGAAACTCTTCATCGACCTGTCAGAGGTAGCTCAGCAGGCAGAAGTTATGATTGAGAAAGAGGATGACGAGAAAGAAAAAGTTCTTGAGATGAGCATTGATGAACTTGAGCTTTCTGTTCGTTCTTACAATTGTCTGAAGAGAGCCGGAATCAACACAGTTGAAGAGCTCACAAACAAGACTCCGGAAGACATGATGAAGGTTCGTAACCTTGGTCGTAAGTCTCTCGAAGAAGTTCTTGCAAAACTGAAAGAACTCAATCTGGAACTGAACCACGGAGAAGAATAATATTCTATATCCGTACTATGATAAATTATCAGGACACTTATGTCCTGCACAGGCTGTGATTACAGTTTTGTGAATTGCAGCCCGCTGAAGATTGAATATCCTGGTGGTAAGCCCGAAGAGCACAGCAGGAGCATTTGATTAGTAAGCCCGAAGATGCATAACCAAATGTTAATTAATGGAGGAAATTTGAAATGGCAAAGTATAGAAAACTTGGCAGAACAGCAAGCCAGAGAAAAGCTTTACTTAGAAACCAGGTAACAGCACTTCTTAACAACGGAAAGATCGTTACAACAGAAGCTAAGGCAAAAGAGATCCGTAAGCAGGCAGAAAGCCTGATCGCTCTTGCTGTAAAAGAGAAAGATAACTTTGAAGAAGTTACAGTAATGGCTAAAGTAGCACGTAAAGATGCTGATGGCAAACGTGTGAAAGAAGTTGTTGACGGTAAGAAAGTTACTGTTTATGACGAAGTTGAGAAGACAATCAAAAAAGATAAGCCAAGCAGACTGCACGCTAGACGTCAGATGCTGAAAGTTCTCTTCCCTGTTAAAGAAGGCGAGAAGAGAAACATGAAAGATGTTGACATGGTTGCAAAACTCTTTGATGAGATCGCTCCAAAATATGCTGATCGTAACGGTGGTTACACAAGAATCGTAAAGATTGGTCAGCGTAAAGGTGACGCAGCTATGGAAGTTCTGATCGAGCTTGTTTAATTTGATAATATAGCTGATTTTTGACTCTCATATAGGACAGAAATGTCCTGTATGGGAGTTTTTTGCATATTAGTAAAGTGTTTTTCATAGTTAAAAATGTCAAGTGAAAATTTGCTTTTGTGAAAACTGCACAAATGATGTTAAAAAAATAACGTTAAAACTTTAACAACTGGTACATTGACAATTAATTAACGAACTAGTATACTAATACCTGTAATCGGGAAACATAAAAACAACCCGATCGGATAAAACTTGCAGGTTACGAAAACAGTGACTATAAAAATGATTTATTCAAGTACAGGAGGAATACTCAGATGGCAAAGAAAGAGGCGGCAAAAACTGTAGAGACAAAGACAGTAAACACCGGATTCATTGATAACGTTGAAGCTCTTGAAGCAAAAATGAAAGAGATGCGCGAGGCACAGAAAATCTTCGCTACATTTACACAGGAGCAGGTTGACAAAATCTTCTATGAAGCAGCTATGGCAGCAAACAAGCAGCGTATCCCGCTTGCAAGACTTGCAGTAGAAGAGACTCAGAGAGGTATTCTCGAGGATAAGGTTATCAAAAACCATTACGCAGCAGAGTATATTTACAACGCATACAAAGATACAAAGACATGTGGTGTTGTAGAAGAAGATAAGGCATTTGGAATCAAAAAGATCGCAGAGCCAATCGGACTTGTTGCAGCAGTTATCCCTACAACAAACCCGACATCAACAGCAATTTTCAAAACACTGATCTGCTTAAAGACAAGAAATGCAATCATCATCAGCCCACATCCGGCTGCTAAAGCATCTACAATCGCAGCAGCTAAAGTTGTTCTTGATGCAGCAGTGAAAGCAGGAGCTCCGGAAGGAATCATCGGTTGGATCGATGCTCCATCACTGGAACTTACAAACACAGTAATGAGAGATGCAGATATCATCCTTGCAACAGGTGGTCCTGGAATGGTTAAAGCAGCTTACTCTTCAGGAAAGCCGGCACTCGGAGTTGGAGCTGGTAACACACCGGTTATCATCGACGATACAGCAGATGTAAGAATGGCAGTTAACTCAATCATCCACTCTAAGACATTTGATAATGGTATGATCTGTGCGTCTGAGCAGTCTGTAACAGTACTTGAAAGCGTATATGAGGAAGTTAAGAAAGAATTCCAGTACAGAGGATGCTACTTCCTGAAACCAGGTGAGGAGCTTGACAAAGTTCGTAAGACAATCATCATCAACGGTGCACTGAACAGCAAGATCCCAGGAAAATCAGCTTATGAAATCGCTCAGATGGCAGGCGTTGATGTACCGAAGAATACAAAAATCCTGATCGGAGAAGTTGAATCTGTAGATATTTCAGAAGAATTTGCACATGAGAAATTATCACCGGTACTTGGTATGTACAAAGCTAAAACATTTGATGAGGCTCTTGAGAAAGCAGCTCAGCTTGTAGCAGACGGTGGATATGGACATACATCTTCACTCTACGTACATCCGGCAGAGACAGAGAAGATTGCAAAACATGCAGCAGCAATGAAGACTTGCCGTGTACTGATCAACACACCTTCTTCTCACGGTGGAATCGGAGACCTTTATAACTTCAAGATGGCTCCGTCCCTTACACTTGGATGTGGATCATGGGGTGGAAACTCTGTATCAGAGAACGTAGGAGTAAAACATCTGCTTAACATCAAGACAGTTGCAGAGAGGAGAGAAAATATGCTGTGGTTCAGAACACCTGAGAAAGTTTACTTCAAGAAAGGTTCTATGCCGGTTGCACTGGATGAGCTTGGAACAGTAATGCATAAGAAGAAAGCATTTATCGTAACAGACTCCTTCCTTTACAAGAACGGATATGTAAAACCGATCGAAGATAAATTAGATGAAATGGGAATCCAGCATACATGCTTCTTCGAAGTAGCACCAGACCCGACACTTCAGTGTGCACGCAAGGGTGTTGACCAGATGAGACAGTTCGAGCCAGATACAATCATCGCTCTTGGTGGTGGATCTGCAATGGACGCAGGTAAGATCATGTGGATCATGTATGAGCATCCGGAAGCAAACTTCGAAGATATGGCTATGGACTTCATGGACATCCGTAAGAGAGTATTTACATTCCCTAAGATGGGAGAGAAAGCTTACTTCATAGCTATCCCAACATCTTCAGGAACAGGTTCTGAGGTAACACCATTCGCAATCATCACAGACGCTGACACAGGTGTTAAATGGCCAATCGCTGACTACGCTCTGCTTCCAAACATGGCAATCGTAGACGTAGACAACATGATGACACAGCCGAAGGGACTGACAAGTGCTTCAGGTATCGACGTTATGACACATGCAATCGAGGCATATGTATCTATCATGGCAACAGATTACACAGATGGTCTGGCTATGAAGGCTGTTAAGCTTGTATTCGAGAACCTTCCATCTGCATACGAGAACGGAGCAAACGATCCGAAGGCTCGTGAAGAGATGGCAAACGCTTCCTGTATGGCTGGTATGGCATTCGCAAATGCATTCCTTGGTGTTAACCACTCCATGGCTCATAAGCTTGGTGCTTTCCACCACCTGCCACACGGTGTTGCTAACGCAGTAATCCTTACAGAGGTTATGAGATACAATGCAGCAGAAGTTCCGACAAAGATGGGAACATTCTCACAGTATCAGTACCCACATGCACTTGCAAGATACGCAGAACTCGGACGCTTCGCAGGATGCACAGGTAAAGATGATAAAGAAGTATTTGAGAACTTCATCGCTAAACTTGAAGAACTCAAAGAGAAGATCGGAATCAAGAAGACAATCAAAGATTACGGCATTGATGAGAAGTACTTCCTTGACACACTTGATGAAATGTCAGAGCAGGCATTCAACGATCAGTGTACAGGAGCTAACCCAAGATACCCACTCATCCAGGAGATCAAAGATCTGTACCTGAAATGCTACTACGGAAAATAAATCGCATTGCATAAGCAGGCATATGACCGTTAGAATCTAAAATATACGAAGAGAGACAGAATGATGTTGAAAAGCATTGTTCTGTCTCTTTTTTACGTGAGCAACGAGCCAAAGTCTGTGCTTGCACAAGACCTTGGCGACTGCCGCGATAACTTGGAAAATACAGTTTTTGAGTTTTCCAAGTATACGTGAGCAACGAGCCAAAGCTATGATTGTTAATAAATAGACAATATATAAGAGACAAAAAATCTTGTTAAAAACTGCACAAACTTGCTCTAAAGGGGTTTTATTTCTAAAAATTGTGAGATATAATGACATCATCAAAACAAAGTAAGAGCCGTAAGGCAAAAGGAACAGCCCAGCAGAGCTGAGATAAAATAAGAGCAGACAAGAAGGGGCGTTCAAGATATAAGGAGGTCTATATTATGAAGTTAGAAGAAAAAAATCTCATCGTGAAACGTGCTTACAAATCAGTCTATAAATGTGATGATTGTATCGTGAAAGTTTTTAATGAAGGACATCCGAAGTCAGATGTATTTAATGAGGCTCTGAATACTGCAAGAGTAGAAGAGACAGGTCTGGACATTCCGAAGGTAAAAGAAGTAATTCAGATTGATGGAAAGTGGGCAATTGCTATTGAGTACAAAGCAGGTAAGACACTTGAGGACATGATGGAATCTGATATGAAGAATCTGGAAAAATATATGGAAGACTTTGTTGATCTCCAGTTACAGGTTCAGAGTAAGAAATCACCGCTTCTGAAAGGAATGAAAGATAAATTAGCTCGTCAGATCAATGGATTGAAAGATCTTGATGCGACTACACGTTATGAACTTCTGACAAGACTTGAGAGTATGCCAAAGCATAATAAAGTATGTCACGGAGACTTTAATCCGAGTAATGTGATCGTAGGAAAGAATGGAAAGATGACTGTGGTTGACTGGGCTCATGCAACACAGGGAAATGCAAGTGCAGATGCAGCAATGACATATTTGCTTTTCGCACTGAAAGATCAGAAAGTAGCAGATCTCTATCTGAAATTGTTCTGCAAGAAGAGCGATACAGCAATGCAGTATGTACAGCAGTGGCTTCCGATTGTGGCAGCAGCACAGTTATCTAAAGAAAATGAACTTGAAAAAGATTTTCTGATGAGATGGATTGATGTTGTTGATTATCAGTAGAAAATAGAGTTGTTTCTAAAAAAGAAGCGCTGGAAGATGAAAATGAAATCTTCCGGCGCTTCTTAATCTTCTTTTTATTATTTTACCAACTTGTAAAGAAAACGTTATCGCCAATTACAACACCGGTTCTGCTTGTCGATGGTGCGTACAGGAAGTAATAACAGTCGGCTACGGCAGCAAGACGAGCTCCGTTGATCGCATCCTGTGCAACCTGGATAGAAAGACTTCGTGGACCTTGCTTTAATACACGGTCTAAGGAACCTGTCCATACAGGAGCAAACTGTCCTTGGGCATAGATGACATCATGAATAGAATTCGGAAAGCGACTGCTATATACACGATTCATAATGACTGTAGCAACTGCAAGCATAGAGTCGTAATCATAGTGGGCCTCACATTGCAGGATTGCTGCAAGAAGTGTAAGGTCATCAGACGCAATGGCAGATCCGGAACTATTGGAGCCACCAGAAGAACTTGAACTTCCGGAGGATGAGGAACCTGAATTGCCGGAGTTCCCAGAGGAACTGGAAGTATTCGCTTTGTTCGCACTGGCAGCAGCCTCAGCTTTTGCAGCTGCTTCGGCTTTTGCAGCGGCTTCCGCCTGTTTCCTGGCTTCTTCTGCCTGACGAGCTGCCTCTTCTTCTTTGGCTTTCTGCAGTTTTGCATTCACTTCATTCAAATTAGTAGAAGTTGCAGCAGCTTTTGCCTGTAATTGTGTCTGCTGTGTCTGCAATTGGTTCTGTAAATCTTTCATGGAAGCCTGCTGTGCTTCCAGGTCTGCTTTCTGATCGGCAATCTGCTGGTGAACATCTTTCAGATTGTTCAGAGCTTTGCGGTCGTAGTTACTTAAATTTTCAATAAAATCAGCTTTGTTTAGAAAATCTGACATATTTTCTGCTGAGAAAAGCATCTCAAGCATTGTAGCACTTCCGTGCTCATACATATATTTGATACGGCTTTTCATATCTTCATACTGCTGATCTTCGTTTTTCTGCGCTTTCTCAAGATCATCCTGTGTTTTGTCTATATCACTGTTGAGGATCTCAACCTGCATCTCAGTATCAGATATCTTCTCACTCAGGGTGAGGATATCCTGGTTGATGCCTTTTAATTCGTTCTCAAGGGCAGAGGTCTGGTTTTGCAGATTGTCTATCGTGTCTGTAGCATAGACAGGAAGTGCAGAAAATACAATTGCAAGGGAACAAATGAGCGCGGTGCCCGTATGTAGCTTGCTTTTTTTGTAAAATGCCATAATCTCAATATCCTTTCTTTAAATGACATTGCATAGTTGTCGAAAACCTATTATACTATAAAACAGAGAATTAATCAAATTTGCGCGAAACATTTTATGATTGTTTTACAAAATGATTAAAAAGATGTTACTTTTTGTAACAATTGACGGATAGAAAATACAGAAGATAAGGAAAAAAGTATGGAAAAAAAGGAAATTAAGATTGTTGGATTAGACCTCGATGGAACACTTCTTACAGATAAGAAGGAACTTCTTCCTTATACGAAGAATGTAATCGGAGAGGCACTGCAGAATGGTACAGTTGTTCTTGTTGCAACCGGAAGACCATGGACAGGAGTTCCGGAAGAATTACGTGAGCTTACGGGGATGGATTATGCACTGACTGCGAATGGGGCAAGGATTATTGAGACGAGAACCGGAAAGGTACTGGAAGAACATCTGTTATCCAAAGAAGCAGCAAAAAAAGCAATTGCAATCGGAAGAAAATATGATACTCTGTTGGAAGTTTATTTTGATGGGCAGGGATATGCTCAGAAAGATGAGATCGCGCAGGTGAGAAAGTATCATAAGAATCCGAACATGTGGGATTATTTTCTGAGAACACGAATAGCGGTAGACAGACTGGAAGATCTGCTGGATGAAAAAGAAGGGAATCTTGATAAAGTACAGATGTTGTTTGCAGATATGGAAGAGAGAGAAGAGGCATGGAAAGAGCTGGAGCGAGAAGGCGTCTTTGAACTGGTTGGCTCTCTTCAATATAATATAGAAATCAACGCAGTTGGTGTAAATAAAGGAACCGGACTTGTGAATCTTGGCAAGATGCTTGGAATCAGGCGGGAAGAGATCATGGCGTGTGGGGATGGCGATAATGATATCGCAATGCTCAAGGAAGTTGGATTTGGGGTTGCCATGGCGAATGCCGAAGAAAAGGTCAAAGCTGTAGCTGATTATATTACGGAGAGCAACAATGATGAGGGGGCTGCAAAGGCCATCGAGAAGTTTGTTCTGAAACGAGGAGGGGAATCATGTTAGAAGTATTAAAGGTTATCATTTTAGGAATTGTGCAGGGAATCACAGAGTGGCTTCCAATCAGTAGTACAGGTCATCTGATTCTGGTAGAGCAGCTGATCCAACTGAAGCAGAACGAGGCATTTACGAATATGTTCAATGTGGTGATTCAGTTTGGATCGATCCTGGCAGTTGTAGTAATTTATTTTCATAAGTTAAATCCGTTCTCACCGACGAAGACGGAAAAGCAGAAGAAGATGACAATTCAGTTATGGATTAAAGTAGTGATCGGAACAATTCCGGCACTGATCGGAGGAGTGTTGCTGAACGATCTGATTGAATCAAAACTGAGTAATGCATATGTTGTTGCATTGATGTTGATTGTTTATGGTATTTTATTCATTGTAATTGAAAAACGTAATGAGACAAGAGAACCGAAAGTAAAAAGACTCTCTCAGCTTTCTGTGAAGACAGTTCTTCTGATCGGAGTTTTCCAGATGATGGCGATGATTCCTGGGACGTCCAGATCCGGCGCAACGATTGTCGGAGCACTGGCACTTGGGGTTTCAAGAAGTGTTGCAGCAGAGTTTACATTTTTCCTTGCAATTCCGGTTATGTTTGGAGCAAGTGCACTGAAGTTGTTTAAGTTCGGTCTGGCATTTACCCCAATGCAGGTATTTCTGCTTCTTCTTGGAATGATCGTATCCTTTGCAGTATCTGTTATAGCAATCAAGTTCCTGATGAAATATATCAAGAACCATGACTTTAAGGCATTTGGATATTACAGAATCGTACTTGGAATCGTTGTATTTTTATTCTTCGGTATCCAGGCTTTATTCAAATAAGGTATGTATTATTGAATAGAGTGCAGTGTGTTTTACTGTTCACAGTTATTGTGAACAGTAAAATTTTGTATTTCCAAAAGAAATCGTGCATAATTACGTCTTGCATTTTATGAAAAGCATGTTATAATTATTAACATGTTTTGAATTTTTATGCAGAGAAAAGAGGAGGCGCTTAATATGAAGAAGTTTTTATCAGTATTTCTTACTGCAGCATTAGCAGTCAGCATGCTGGCAGGTTGTGGTAGTAAGAACGAAACAGTAACAGCAAAGGTAATCGATATTGACCTTACAGATGAAGAATATGCATTTGGTGTGGACAAGAATCAGCCGGAACTTCTTGAGAAGACAAATGAGTTTATTGCAAAGATCAAATCAGATGGAACACTTGATGAGATCTGCAAAAAGTATTTCTCAGACGGAGAGCCGGAAGCAGTAAAATCAGCAACACTTGATACATCTAAGGATCAGTTGGTTGTAGCTACAAATGCAGCATTCGAGCCATTTGAGTATACAAAGGGTGAAGATTATTATGGAATCGACATGGAGATTGCAAAGCTTCTTGCTGATGAACTTGGAAAAGAGCTTGTAATTGAGAACATGGATTTTGATGCAGTTTGTCTGTCTGTAAGCCAGCAGAAATGTGATATTGCTATGGCAGGACTTACAATCAATGAAGAGAGAGAAGAATATGTTACATTTACAGATTCTTACTATTCAGCATCCCAGCGTTTGATCGTTCCAAGCAATGTTACAACATTCGATGATTGCAAGACAGCAGATGACGTTGCAGCTAAGCTTGCTGAGACAAAATCATCTGACCAGATCGGTGTTCAGCAGGGAACAACAGGTCAGTACTATGTTGAAGGAAGCGAAGATTGGGACTTCCCGGGACTTCCGGCAAAATGTGTGACATACAAGAGCGGATCACTTGCAGTACAGGATATGCTCAATGGAAATATTCAGTATGTGATCATTGATGCAGCACCGGCAGCAGCAATCACAGATGCAATCAACGCGGTTCAGTAAGAGTATTTACTAAGAATTTACAGGCAGTAAAATAACAGAATTTATTAACGAGGGAAATACAGGCAGAAGATGATGCATGCATTTTCCTCTTTTTGGAGAAAGGAAACAAATGGGGAATTTTAGTCAGAAAGTAGACAAATTTATTGATATATTTCTGAATCAGAATGGCTATGTGAAAGTAGTTCAGGGACTGCACAATACTTTGCTGATCGCAATCTGCGGTCTGATTATCGGTATTGTGATCGGTACTTTGATCGCTACAGTCCGTGTGATTCCGAAATATAAAACTCTTCCGAGAGTATTGAATCATATTTGCAGCTTTTACGTTGCATTATTCAGAGGAACTCCTATGGTAGTTCAGCTCCTTATCTTTTATTATGTACTCCTTCCGATTTTTGGGGTGAAGATTACCGGAGTACAGGTTTCTATGGTTGTATTTGGTCTGAATAGTGGTGCATATATTTCAGAGATCATGCGAAGCGGAATCCAGTCTGTCGATCCGGGACAGATGGAAGCCGGAAGAGCAGTCGGACTCAGTTTTGGAACAAGTATGATGAAGATTGTGATTCCGCAGGCTGTAAAGAACATTCTTCCGACACTTGGAAATGAGTTCATTTCTCTTATTAAAGAGACTTCCGTAGTAAGTTTTGTTGGCGCAGCTGACCTTTATGTTGCATTTAACTATATCGGAAGTAACAGCTACGAATTCATGGTACCGTACCTTGTAATGGCGTTAATCTACATTGCACTTGTGCTTGTGATCACATTACTTGTTAAATTATTAGAAAGGAGCCTGAAGAAGAGTGATAGACGTAATTAATCTGCAAAAAAGCTTTGGGGACAAAGAGATTCTGAAGGGAATCAATGTTACGATCAATAAAGGCGATATCGTTGCGGTACTCGGACCATCCGGCTCCGGTAAAAGTACATTTTTGCGATGCCTGAACTGTATGGAAGACCCGACAGGCGGAAGCATTATCTTTAATGGTGTTGATATCGCAGATATGAAGGTTGATATTAATCAGCATCGCCGCCATATGGGAATGGTTTTCCAGCATTTCAATCTTTATAATAATAAGACAGTTCTTCAGAATGTCATGATGGCACCTGCATATCTAAGATGTAAGGACATTGATAAGGCAAAGAAAAAGAATCGTATGATCAAATTTAAAAATATGTTCCGTGGAAGTGACAAGAAGGAAGAACTGATTCCGATCACTGAGACAAAGGAGCAGATCAAGAAAGAAGTAAAGGAGCAGGCAATGGCTCTTTTGAAGAGAATCGGATTGGAAGATAAAGCGGATGTGTATCCGTCTACACTTTCCGGTGGACAGAAACAGCGTGTCGCGATTATCCGTTCCATGGCTATGAATCCTGACGTAATTCTTTTTGATGAGCCGACTTCAGCACTTGACCCGGAAATGGTAGGAGAAGTACTTGAACTGATGAAAGATCTGGCAAAAGAGGGAATGACAATGGTTGTTGTTACTCATGAGATGGGATTTGCCCGTGAGGTTGCTTCAAGAGTTCTTTTCATTGATGACGGTCAGATTAAGGAAGAAGCTGCCCCGGCAGAATTCTTTGAACATCCGAAAGATCCAAGACTTCAGGAGTTCCTTTCAAAGATCCTGTAAAAGAAAATATGTAACTGTTCAGAGCCAAGCAGAATTTCATAAAACAGGTGTAAAATGCTTGCATTTTTAAGACTATTTTTGAAATTTTATTTGGCGGATACGCCACACCGACGAAATGCGTAGCATTTTGGAGGTTGGTTCTGAACAGTTACGAAAAAATATTTAATTTTTAATCTATAGAATATCTGTTTGGTATTGTGTTACAATATTGAACAGATATTTTTATATATAAGGAAATGGTATTGAATGAAATGTGATGGAAAGAAAAAAAACGAAGCAGATGCTTTGGCATGTGAGAGGCTGCAAGAAACAGTAGAACCACTTGTTGAATGGTTTCGGGAGAATCAGAGAGATCTTCCGTGGCGGAAGCATGTGAATGCGTATCGGGTCTGGATTTCAGAGATTATGCTGCAGCAGACGAGAGTGGAAGCAGTTAAATCTTATTACACACGATTCCTGGAAGAACTGCCGGATATCAAAGCGCTGGCTGAAGTGCCGGAAGACAGACTGCTTAAGCTGTGGGAAGGACTTGGCTACTACAACAGGGCGAGGAATTTAAAGGCAGCAGCACAACAGGTAATGGAAGAATATAATGGTGTATTCCCGGATACATTTGAAGAGATAAAAAAGTTGAAGGGAATTGGCAGTTATACAGCCGGTGCGATTAGCTCTTTTGTTTATCATCAGCAGAAACCAGCGGTAGATGGAAATGTTTTTCGCGTGGTTACAAGAATTCTGGAAGACAGTGATGACATTATGAAAGCAAGTACAAGGACAAAGATAGAACGTATGCTTGAACAAGTGATTCCGGCAGAGGCACCGGGAGATTTTAATCAAGGATTGATCGAACTTGGGGCAATCGTCTGTCTGCCAAATGGAGAACCAAGGTGTGAGAGCTGTCCGATAAGGGAATTTTGTCTTGCATACCAGGATGAATGTCAGATGGACTATCCGGTCAAGAAAAAGGCGAAAGAGCGAAGAATCGAGAAAAGAACGATTCTAAGATTCTGTGATAATGAGGAAATTGCGATTCGCAAAAGGCCGGGAAAAGGACTCCTTGCAGGATTGTATGAATTTCCTAATGTAGAGGGACATTTAACACAAAAAGAAGTTATAGAATATGCAAAAGAGTCAGGTCTTACGCCGGTGCGCGTGAAGAAGCTGCCAAAGGCGAAGCACATTTTCAGTCATGTGGAATGGCATATGACCGGATATGAGATTTTGGTGGATGAGTTGGAAAAAGAATTTCAGAATCCTGAGATCATATTTACAGGAAAGAAGGACCTGGAGAAAAATTATGCAATTCCGAGTGCATTTTCTGCATATCTATAAATGAAGAGGATGAGAATACTGTGGTAGCTGAAAAATCTGGAAAATAAAAATAGAACGCTTAAAATAGAGTCCACTCTGTTTTATTGAAAAAAAGGGCGAAATATGTTATAATATCTCTTATAGTTTAAAATGCATACGGGAGAGTTTTAGCAGAAATGAGTACAAAAATAGAATTATCGAAGCAGCAGAAAAAATCACAGGAAACAAAGGAAAAAATCTTTCAGGCAGCGAAGAAGATTCTTCAGAAGAGCGGATATGAAAAATTGTCAATCAAGAATATCTGTGAAGAAGCAGGAGTGTCGAACGGAAGTTTCTATCATCACTTTAAGACAAAAGATGATTTGCTGTCTTATTATATAGAAGACCAGCCTACGATGGGACCGGATCTGCTGGAGACACCGAAAAGTCTGGAAGATGTAAAGGACGGAATTGTCCGTGTTTATTTGAATTATGTAGCTTATTGCCGTGAGCTTGGTGTAGAATTTATGGCAGGGTATTATGATACAAAGAATCAGGCATTGAATCCGGCGATAAGAACAGAACGTCCATATCCGATCGTGACAGTGCAGGCTTATGTAGAGCAGGCTGCGAAGGATGGGATTATTAACATTAGAGAGAGTATTGACGAATTTACAACAGATATCCGGATGATCGTGATCGGAAATGTATTTGAATGGTGTCTGAGAGAGGGAAATGCTGATTTCGAGGGCAACATGAGTCGTTCTTTAAGGCGGTATCTGGACAGTACACTGGAGGAAGGTTGATGATTTATCACTTTATTGTGAATCCGCGGGCTCGTTCAGGGCTTGGCGAGATGCTGTGGAAACAGCTGGAACCTGAGTTGTGCAGAAAAAGAATCGATTATCAGATTCATCTGACAACAAAGAAAAAGGATGCAGGAAAGATTGCATCAGAGATTACGGAAGATGGCCAGGAGCACATGCTTGTTGTTCTTGGAGGCGACGGTACACTCAATGAAGTACTAAGCGGAATTAAATCACTGGAGAAAGTGACGTTGGGATATATTCCGATTGGATCAAGCAATGATTTTGCAAGAGGAACAGGAATTCCGGGAGATCCTTTTGAAGCATTGGACACAATTCTTTCACCCAAAAGGGTTGAAAAGATGGATATAGGTGTGCTAAAAAGGGAAGGGAAAGGAAGAAGATTTGCAGTGAGTGCCGGCATTGGATTTGATGCTGCAGTTTGTCATGAAGTATGTGTTTCAAAATGGAAACGTGTATTGAACCTTCTGAAAATCGGTAAGCTGAGTTATGCGGTTGTGGCAATGGATCGTATTATAAAGGATCGGCCGGTGAAACTTGAACTGACACTGGATGATGGAAGCATGAAAGTGTTTGAGAGGACTTATTTTGCAGCATTTATGAATCTTCCTTATGAAGGAGGAGGCTTTAAGTTTTGTCCGGACGCTTCCGGAAGTGATGGATTTCTTGATATTATGGTTGTGTCGGATCTGTCGAAGCTCAAGATTCTGTGTCTGCTTCCGACCGCTTTTTCAGGAAAGCATACAAGATTTAAAGGGGTGACGATATTAAAATGTCGTAGTGTAAAGGTAGTGACAGATCGTGCACTGCCGTTACATACAGATGGAGAACCTTCCTTTTTATCAAAAGAGATAGAAGTCTCACTGGAAAAAGAAAAACTTAATGTGATCGTTGAATAGAAGAAAGGTGATGAAACAGGATGCATATAGGGATTGTTTTAGCAATTGGGTTATGTATTGTAATAGGAATACCAGCTTTCTTAATTTTTTTGCTGGCTCCAAGACTGTCGGGCAGAAAAAGAGTGCATCCGTTTCTTGGCGTAAAGTGGGCGCATAGAGGACTTCATGATAAGAAGCGTGGGATTCCGGAAAATTCATTTCCGGCATTTCGTGCGGCAATCGAAGCCGGAGATGGAATAGAACTGGATGTTCATCTGACAAAGGATGGACAGTTGGTGGTTTTTCATGATGATACATTTGAAAGAATCTGTGGAAGACGGGGCAGAGTGGAAGATACTTCATATGAAGAGATGCAGAAGTATAGACTTGCGGAGACAAAAGAGCGGATTCCACTATTGTCAGAAGTACTGCAGTTGGTAGATGGAAAGGTACCACTTCTGATCGAGGTGAAACTTCCTAACACAGATACAAAGATTTGCAGAAAATTGGATGAAGAACTGCGAAAATATCATGGCGAATACATGATCCAATCCTTTAACAGCCTGGTACTTCGTTGGATGAAGAAATATCGGAATGAAATCCCAAGAGGACAATTATCTGAGAATCTGACGAAAAACGACAGAACAACGCATTATCTCTTGAGATTTTGTGTAAAATATCTTTTGAGTAACTGTATGTGCAGACCGGATTTTATTTCTTACCGGTGGTCGGACAGAAAGAATCCGGGATTATGGTTGAACAGGGTTCTCTTTAAAACGCCGGCAGCGGCATGGACACTGCATGGAGAAAAGGATGTTAAGGCGGCAAGAAGAAGCTTCGATATGTATATTTTTGAGATGAGTTAAAGAAGAGTAAATCTGATTTCTATTGAAAGTGCTGATTTAAAAAGTAAAGGTGAACAAAAGAAGAGACAGATGTTGATAATTCATAAGAAAAAGAAAAGAAATGTTAAAAACTTATGAAGTCGGTTGAGATTGTGTTTTAAAAGTGCTATAATCGAGCCTATCAAAAAAGAGCGTTAAATGAAAATAGCGCAGAAGTAGCAAGTGCTGTATCGGTTTGATGAAAAGCGGAGGAGTGTCAGATATGAAATGGAAGACAAAGTTCATAGAGACAATGAAAAGATATAAGCATGCATGGGTGTTTTTATACGCGTTAATCTATATGCCGTGGTTTTGGTTTCTTGAGAAACATGTGACGATGAATTATCATGTGGTGCAGACAGCATTAGATGAAGAGATTCCTTTTATTGAATATTTTATTGTACCGTATATGTTATGGTTTGTATTTATCGCAGCTACATTTTTATACTTTTTCGTTACAGATGTACAGGGATTTTACAAACTGGCGAAGATTTCGTTTGCAGGAATGACAATTTTCCTTATTATTTGTTCCGTATTTCCGAATGGTCAGGATTTACGACCGGTTGTGTTTGAGCGGGATAATATTTTTGTAGATGCAGTTCGAATGCTGTATCGGACAGATACTTGTACGAATGTATTTCCAAGTCTTCATGTGTTTAATACTCTGTGCGCATGTATTGCAATCCATAAGAGTCAGGCACTTAAGAAACACAAAGCTGTTTGTATTGGAGCATATGTGCTTGGAGCGTTGATCATAATGGCGACTATGTTCTTGAAGCAGCATTCTGTACTTGATGTGACAGGAGCATTTATTATGGCTTATCTGTTGTATCAGTGGGTATATGCAGAAGAGACGAAGAAAGTTCCGGGATATTCAAAGCGTCCGGTATTTCAGAATAAGTAAGAGTTAGAAAAAGAATTACAGGAAGTGCTTTTGGCTGATGAGGTCAAGGGCACTTTTTTGTATATTAGGAAAGTCCTTTCCTAATATACAGAAGTTTCTATAGAAAAGCATCTGGGGAAATGTTATAATAAAAGCCAGTGAATTACTGTGGGCAGATTAGCCTGACAGTTACGAATAAAGTATTACATGAGATTTAGGAGGACTAGAGCATGAAGAAGGTTATGCTTACTGGTGACAGACCGACAGGAAGATTACACGTAGGACATTATGTGGGTTCCCTGCGTCGTCGTGTTGAATTACAGAATACAGGAGATTTTGATGACATTTTTATTATGATCGCAGATGCACAGGCATTGACTGATAATGCTGATAACCCGGAAAAGGTACGTCAGAATATTATCGAAGTAGCATTAGACTACATGGCTTGTGGATTGGATCCGGAGAAGTCTACTCTGTTTATCCAGTCACAGGTACCGGAACTGACAGAGTTATCATTCTATTACATGAATCTTGTGACAGTCTCAAGACTGCAGAGAAATCCTACTGTAAAGAATGAGATCAAGATGAGAAATTTTGAGGCAAGTATCCCGGTTGGATTCTTCACATATCCGATCAGTCAGGCAGCAGATATTACAGCATTCAAGGCTACTGTTGTACCGGTAGGAGAAGATCAGCTCCCGATGCTTGAGCAGACAAAGGAGATTGTACACAAATTTAATTCCGTTTATGGAGATACCCTGATCGATCCGAAGATTCTTCTTCCGGAGAATGAAGCATGCCTTCGTCTCCCGGGAATTGACGGTAAGGCGAAGATGAGTAAGTCTCTGGGCAACTGTATTTATCTGTCAGAGGAATCAGAAGATATTAAGAAGAAAGTATTCAGCATGTTTACTGATCCGAATCATATCCGTGTGGAAGATCCGGGAAGTCTGGAAGGAAATACTGTATTCACATATCTGGATGCATTCTGTAAACCAGAGTATTTTGCGGAATTCCTGCCAGAATATCAGAATCTGGATGAGCTGAAAGCACATTATCAGAGAGGCGGACTTGGAGATATGAAAGTGAAGAGATTCCTGAACAATGTTCTTCAGGCAGAACTGGAGCCAATCCGCAACAGAAGAAAAGAACTTCAGAAAGACATTCCTGCAATCTACGAGATTCTTAAAAAGGGAAGCGAGAAGGCAGAGGCTGTTGCAGCACAGACATTGAAGGAAGTAAAAGATGCTATGAAGATCAATTATTTTGATGACAAGGCACTGATTGAGGCGCAGGCAGAGAGATTTTCAAAATAGAGTGTTGTTGGAATAGTTATAATGTAGTTTTGAATCAGGACAGGCGGTGCAAATTTGAGTTTGCTTATATGTGAACTTGAATCTGGCACCGCCTTTGCTTGGTTTTGGGTAAATTTTTGGGCGTCTGTTCGGAGAGGATCCTTTGAAGTGAGATTTTCCAAAGATACAAAAAGACTGTAAGGAAATTTCCTTACAGTCTCTATAGCGTGCGATAGAAGATTCGAACTCCCGGCCTTCTGATCCGTAGTCAGACGCTCTATCCAGCTGAGCTAATCGCACATTTTGTTGTTTGCTCTGTTGTATCGCTCACAACAAAAAAGATTATATAACGGATATTGGAAAATGTCAACACTAATTTTGAATTTTTTTCAAAAAAATTTGAAGCGGATTTTAGAAGCTATTTTCAATCTATCTTTTGTGCGCTACCGAGTGTTATTCTTCAATAATCTGAATCTCCAGATAGTCAAAGTCAATCTCATCGACAAAATTGTCCTGATAGAAACGCGCTTTGGCGTGGCGCTTGAACTCATTGATCGTTGAGTCGAGCCAGATCGGCTTGCTCAGATCAAATTCATAGCAGATCTTATCGAGTGCATGAAAGATCTTATGTGTACGTGTGTCGTCTGTCTCATCGCAGATAACAGTATCGCAAAGCATGCGGTTGTCTTTAAATTCTTTTCCCCATAAACGAAACATAATAGACTCCTTTCCGGCAGCAGAAGAAACTATCTGATCTTCTGAAAATACCTGTCTCTTGTATCCTAACATAAGAAAAACAAAAAGTCATTTCTTTTTTAGAGACTTTTTGGTATAGTGGAACGGTAATGTTACTGTTCACTCCCGTGTCAATCACTCCGCTGATTGACACGGAGGATGCGTGTTTTGACTTGAATGCATCTCGCCCCATCGCCAAAGGCGATTTAAAATGGCGAGATGCGTTGCAGGTCGCACATCGTGTGAACAGTAACACGGTAATGGTAACAGCAATATAGTAATTGATAGAATGATTGGAGAGCAGTTATGATTAGAGAATGTACAGAGACAGACAGAGAAATACTGGGAAGTTATCTGGAAGAAGACAGTTATGGACAGGAAATCTTTCGTCTGATTGATGAATTCGGATTTGAACAGAAATTCCAGTCCGTTTATATGGATATTGAAGAAGAACAGTGCAAAGGTGTTTATCTTATGATTTACAAAAATGTACTGCTTTATTCGAAAGAGAACCAGGTGGAAATTGATTTCCTGGAGCAGATGCTCTCTGCGCTTGTGCCGGAGATGGTGATTGGACGAAAGGATAATGTGAATATTGTAAGCTGGCTTCTGACAGACTACCGGATGGATACCGTAGATCAGATCCCGGAGCTTTGTGATGAGGAAGGCAATGCGTTGAAGAGGGACACCCGGAAGAAGGAAGGACAGGAATGGGGCGTCCTGTATAAGGAGGACTAGAAGAGCGATGAAGAGAATATTTATTGACGGACTCAGCGGAATGGCGCAGGGCTTGTTTGCAACATTGATCATAGGAACAATCATCCAGCAGATAGGAATGTTTGTTGGAGGAAATTATGGAGATTTAATTTATTTGATCGGGAAAGTTGCTGCAGCGCTTACAGGAGCAGGTATTGGTGTCGGAGTAGCAAGGAAGCTGGAGGCTCAGCAGCTTGTTACAGTTTGTGCAGCTGTTGCCGGTATGATCGGAGCATTCGCGGGGAAAATTCTGGCAGGTCAGGTACTTGTAGATGGGAATATTGTATTAGCCGGACCGGGGGAACCACTGGGAGCTTTCGTGGCAGCTTATGTGGCAATTGAGATTGGAATTTTAGTTACAGGAAGAACAAAACTAGATATTATCCTGACACCATTGATCTGCATTGGAGTTGGTGGAGTTGTTGGATTGTTTGTCGGACCACCGATTTCTTCCTTTATGAACTGGCTGGGTTCTTTGATTAACTGGGGAACAGAACAGCAGCCGTTCCTTATGGGAATTGTAGTTTCGGTCTTGATGGGAATGATCCTGACATTGCCGATCAGCTCCGCGGCTTTGGGGGTAATCCTGAATCTGTCAGGTCTTGCAGCTGGAGCAGCTACAGTTGGATGTTGTTGCAATATGATTGGATTCGCAGTTGCAAGCTACAGAGAGAATAAGATTGGTGGATTTTTGGCACAGGGAATTGGTACTTCTATGCTTCAGGTACCGAATATTATGAGACATCCATTGATTTGGATCCCATCCATTTTGTCAAGTGCAATTTTAGGACCGGTAAGTACAATGTTACTCCATATGACGAATAATGCAACCGGATCCGGAATGGGAACAGCCGGGCTGGTTGGTCCGTTGATGACGTGGCAGGTGATGATCCAGACAGAAGATCCGATGATTGTTCTGGTGAAGATCATTGTGATCCAGTTTGTACTTCCAGCAGTGATCACACTTGGAATTTCAGAATTTATGAGAAAGAAGGGCTGGATTCGCCAGGGAGATATGAAACTGGAGCTGTAGGCAGAAAATGGATTACAGAGATTGGAAAGATACTATTACAGTAACACTAAAATATCTCTAAAAAAGAAGTGAATTCTGTGACAGAAAAATGGGAGTATGTTATACTTAATATATATAAACAGACCGGGGGATGACTGCTATGAGAAGTGAACAACAGGTAGAAGCTGCGCTAAAGAGTTATGAAGATGTTGACAGCTGGAAGACAATCATTTTCCTGTATAATGCAGCGTTGAAAGAAGTTGGTACAAAGCTGGAGATTCTTAATGATGAATTTCAGCATGTACATCAGTATAATCCGATTGAACATATTAAGACAAGAATCAAGACACCGGACAGTATTGTGAAAAAGCTGAAGAGGTATGGACATGAGACGTCCATAGAGAACATGGTTCGCTATGTGAATGATATTGCAGGAGTAAGATTGATCTGTTCATTTACATCAGACATATATCGTCTGGCAGAGATGATAGGGAATCAAAGCGATTTGAAAGTTCTTTCAATTAAGGATTATATTAAGAATCCCAAAGAAAGTGGATATAAAAGTTATCATATGTTAGTTTCTGTGCCGATATTCCTTTCGGATAGTGTAGTAGACACGAAGGTTGAGATTCAGATCCGAACCATTGCAATGGACTTCTGGGCAAGCCTTGAACATAAGATCTACTACAAATTTGAAGGGAATGCACCGGAGTATATCAGCAAGGATCTGCAGGAATGCGCAAAGATGGTATCAGAGCTGGATGATAAGATGCTTTCATTGAATGAGGCAATTCAGGAATGCATTGCCCAACAGGATAAGGATCAGATTCGGATGAATGAAGAACTGATGAATGATGTGTGCAGAGATGTTCTTGGAAATAACAAAGAATATAAAGATTCGAAAGTACAGGAAAAAGTGACAGAGATTGTAACATAAGACAGTAATAAATGAAGTGAGCTGTGGGAAATGAGAGATTCATATTTTCACAGCTCTTGTTGTTAAAAGTGATTGTGTTACTGTTTACACGATGTGCGACCAGAAACGCATTTCGTTATTTCAAATCGCCTTTGGCGATGGGGCTTGATGATTTTCTGTAGGTTCGGTATACTATAGCAATAGAAGAATGGAAAATATGAAAGATATTTAGCATAGAAAGATGAGGAAAATAGATGATGATAAGAAAAAAACTGGCAGTCTTGATGTTGGCTGGTGTGACTTGTTTAGCATCCGGCTGTGGAAATGTGGTCAAGGACGGGACAGAGGCGCTTGGTGAAGGAAGATATGATGCGGCAGAGACGGCATTTGAAGAGGCAACTAAGAATGAGAATAAAGAAGTTGCGGCAGATGGGTATCAGGGACTTGGAATGACATATTATGAACAGGAAGAATATGATAAAGCATTGGAAGCATTTCAGACCGCATTGGATCAGGGAGCAGAGCAGACGCAGGAACTTTATAATCTGACCGCAGTTTGCGCAATGAAGACGGAAGATTATGCGAAGGCACTCGAATGTTTCCAGGCTGGAATCGCACTTGCAGAAAGCAAGACAGGAGATGACAAAACGAAAGCAGATACAGCACTTCTTCAAGAAATGGAATATAATGTGATTGTCTGCTACGAACAACAGGCAGACTGGGAAAATGCAAAGAGTGCGATGAAACAGTATCAGGAAGATTTCCCGGAAGATGATTCTGTGAGTAAGGAAGCAGAGTTCCTTCAGACAAGATAAACAGGTTACTGCGGTCAGTAGCAGGGCAGGTTGCATATTAGCAGATCATGATAAGTAGATAAGGAAAAGAAAATATGATATCAATGGATGAAATAAAAGAGAGGGTAATTCTCGTTGCGGTAGATACGGATGGATCTGATCAGGCAGAACGATCCCTGGATGAGCTTGGAGAGCTTGCGAAGACAGCAGGTGCAGAAGTTGTCGGTCGTATGATCCAGCCAAGAGAAAATATCCATCCGGGAACTTATATAGGAAAAGGAAAAATTCTGGAATTAAAGGAATTATTGTGGGAGACGCACGGAACAGGAATTATCTGTGATGACGAGTTGACAAGTGTGCAGATGGGGAATCTGGAAGCAGAATTGGATTGTAAAATCATGGACAGAACACTTCTGATTCTTGATATATTTGCAGCCAGAGCAGTGTCAGGAGAAGGTAAGATCCAGGTAGAATTAGCACAGTTAAAGTACCGTGCTTCAAGACTGGCCGGACTTGGAAAATCACTTTCCAGACTTGGAGGAGGAATCGGAACAAGAGGACCGGGAGAGAAAAAACTGGAGATGGACCGCCGTCTGATCAGAGAACGTATCAGCAGACTGAAGAAAGAATTGAAAGATGTAGAGCGCCACAGAGAATTGATTCGTGGACAGAGAAAGCAGTCCGGACTGAAAGTAGCAGCATTAGTAGGTTATACTTCAGCAGGGAAGAGCAGTATTGAGAATGCACTGACACAGGCAGGAGTATTGGAGGATGCAATGCTTTTCTCAACATTGGATACAACAACGAGAGCTTTGACACTGGATAACACACAGGAAATTCTTCTGACAGATACGGTTGGATTTATCAACAAGCTGCCGCATCATTTGGTAGAGGCATTTAAGAGTACACTGGAAGAAGCAAAGTATGCGGATATTATCGTGCACGTAGTTGATGCTTCGAATCCACAGATGGATGCACAGATGCATGTAGTTTATGAGACACTCAGACAGCTTGGAGCCGAAGGAAAACCGGTCATTACACTGTTTAACAAGCAGGATAAGGTTGAGATTCCGGTTAATCACAAAGATCTTCAGGCAGATTATTCCATTGCGACATCTGCGAAGACCGGGCAGGGGCTGGAAGAGTTCAAACACGCATTGTTGGAGATTATCCGTAAAGAGCAGATTTATATTGAACGCTTATATGATTTCAGTGAAGCGGGCAAGATTCAGCTGATCCGCAGTAAAGGACAGCTGTTATCCGAAGAATATGTGCCGGAAGGAATTGAGGTTAAGGCATATGTGCCGCAGGATATTTATGGAAGATTATAAATGTGTCTGGAATTCTAATGCTATAGAATAAGAAAAATAGATAGATAACAAAACCGTAAGAGGAAGCAGGAAATGAGCTTCATCTTACGGTTTTTTCTTATAAGAACAGTGGAAAAACTGTTCTTGGAATTGCGTGTGATATTATATGGTGTTTCTGTAAAGTTATATCCTACTGTAGATACGGTGTTGCCGGGCTCTCTGGGTAACTTCCCATGGAGACAAGCAGCTGAAGACCTACATCTCTTGCAGTGAGGACTGCATTCTTAACAGCATCCGCATCACCGGTTACCGCGACGATCACTTCGTTCGAATGGCTTGTTCCCTGGTCCGGGGTCATATACTTGATGACTTCAACCGGGGAAGACTTCACCGCAAGGTCAGCCATGACAAGTCCAATAGCAGCAGGGGAACCGCAGAAGAATCCAAATGGTTTTCCAATCGGGGCGTTGAATGCCATATGAAGTGCTTTGTCTGCACAGGCAGAGAAAGTGAACTCCAGATGTCCGGCCTGGCTGATGTAGAGTTCACCGGCATATTTGCCGATATATTCAAGCGCAATGTCAACTGCACGGCGCACGTCAGAGACATTGTCTCCGCCAATCACGATAAAACATCCGTGTCCGCCCCAGCCTTTTGTATCACGAGGAAGCTCAATAGAGACAATCTCCGTGTTCGTTGACTTGACAGCTTCGTCTGCTGCATTGATCTGTCCGGCTGCACCTGTTCTTGAACTGATCAGGCCGAGACTCTTATATGCCTTCTTCAGATTCATCTTCTCAAGAAGAGAAGGGTCAATTCCTGGAATTACAAGTCCGATTGTATCCAAAACGGTTGTTCCAACGAATTCAGTAAGGGAACAATCCTGTGAAATCTGTTCAATGTGATGTACGTCTATCATATGAATCCTCCATCTATTCCAATAATCTGTCCGGTCATATAGGCCGGCGTATCTGTGAGCTTTAATGCAAGCTCGGCAACTTCCTCCGGATCGGCAAAACGTCCGGAAGGAATCTCATCCATAAGATCTTGGCGTTCCTCTTCATTCAAACGACCATTCATTTCCGTATCGATCACACCGCAGGCGATTGCATTCACCTGAATATTACTCGGTGCAAGTTCCTTGGCAAGTGCTCGTGTCAGTCCATGTATTCCTGATTTGGTTGCGGAATAAGCAACTTCACAGGAAGCACCAACGGTTCCCCACATGGAAGAAATATTGAGTATCTTTCCATGTTTTTTAGACACCATGTATGGAATTGCGGCACGGCTGCAGTAGAAGACGGAAGAAAGATTCGTGGCAAGAATCTTATCCCAGTCATTGTCAGTCATGTCAGTCAGAAGTCCGAACCAGGCGATACCGGCATTGTTGATCAGAATATCAACGCCACCACACTCTTTTTCAATAATCTGAAAAATCTTCCGGACTTCGTCGGGGTTACTGACATCTCCGGGAACTGCTGTACAGGAACCACCGTCTGAGAGAATCTCATGTGCGAGTTCTTCTAAGCGTTCCACCTGGTGGACACAGTTGAGAAATACGTGATAACCGGCCTTGGCGTATGCTTTCGCACAGGCACGCCCGATGCCGCGGGAAGAACCGGTGATCAGTATGGATTTTTTATTCATAAAAGAAAACCTCAGTCTTTCTGAGCCCTTAAATAAGCGGCTGATTTGGAGAGTGATCATGATAAAATTCTAATGATTACTCAGATACAATAACTATAACATAAAATGGATTGGATTTCATTGTCTTTCGTAAATGGATATGCTAAAATTTTAGAAAAGGGCGTTACTGGATACAGTAATTAGGATAGATTTGATGATTTCGGAAGAAGGAGAGAACACAATGGCAAAGACAAAGGTAATCTGTTTTACGAATAATAAGGGAGGAAGCGGAAAGACCACAACTTGTTCAAATGTTGGATTTGGTTTGAGAGAGCTTGGAAAAAAGGTTCTGATGATCGACGGAGATATGCAGCTGAATCTCTCCCTTTCTTTGTTTGACGAAGATACAGTGCTTGCATATGCACAGAGTGAAAAAAATTTGTATGAAGCAATCAAGCGACAGGATGATCTGACAGATTATATCGTGAATACAAAATACGAAGGACTTGATCTGATTCCGTCTTCTACATTGATGAGTTCGATTGAATACGAACTTTTTACAAAATGGCAGAGAGAGTATATTTTGAAAAAAGGATTGAAGAAGATCCGCGAGTCAGAGGTTTATGATTATATTCTGATCGATGCACCGCCGACACTTGGTGGATGGGTGATGAATATCCTGTGTGCGTCCGATTATGTGATTCTTCCGGTAGAGGCATCTCCATGGGGACTGTTTGGTCTTGGAAATATGTTTGAATTCCTGGACAGTGTAGAAGAAATTGCACCGGATCTCAAGCTTGGTGGAATTGTGATCACAAAGGTTGATACAAGAAAGAATTATTTCAAACAGACATTAGAGACTCTGCAAGAGTTAGATGATGTGAAAGTATTTGATACTTACATCCGCGTGGACAGTGGAATTGAGTGGTCGCAGGATAATAATGCACCGGTGATCGCATATAAGAAGAGCAGTAGAAGTGCGAAAGAGTACATGGAATTAACGAGAGAGATTGCAGCTACATTAAAAGGATAAACAAGAAAGGCAGGCAATAGATGCATCAGGAACTGATCCGGGAACTGGCGATGATCACAGATGAGGAACGCCGGATCCTTGAAGGAAAACAGGAGATCGATCCACAGCTTTATACAGAAAAGAAGGAAATGGTTGTGGACAGTGCGAAACTTCTGAAGAAGGGGAAGTTGATCCAGGTCAGACCGCATACTCGCTTTGTACATTTCCCGGCGCATACACACAATTATATAGAAGTAATTTATATGTGCCAGGGAACAACGACACATATCGTGAATGGCAATCAGGTTGTGCTCGAACAGGGTGACCTTCTGTTTCTGAATCAGAATGCAGTGCAGGAGATCCTTCCGGCCGGAGAGTATGATATTGCAGTGAATTTTATTGTCCTGCCGGAGTTTTTTAACACAGCATTCTCTATGATCGGGGCAGAAGAAAATCAGCTGAAAGATTTCCTTGTCGGGGCGTTGTGCGGAAGAGATGAAGAGACGTCTTATCTGTATTTTCATGTGGCTGATATTCTCCCGGTGCAGAATCTGATCGAGAATATGGTCTGGACGATCTTCTATGACATTTCCAATAAGCGAAGCAGTAATCAGATCACGATGGGACTTTTGTTTCTTCAGTTGTTGAATTATATGGATAAGATGGAAGCCGGCGGACGCAAATTTGACACAGAGATTATGGCGAATGTGTATCGCTATATTGAGGATCATTTTAAAGAAGGCACGCTGTCAGAACTGGCGGTAGAGATGAAAGTGGATGTCTATTGGCTGAGTCGTGAGATTAAGAAGAAATCAGGGAAAACATATAAAGAACTTCTTCAGGAAAAGAGAATGCAGCAGGCAGTGTATCTTCTGATAAACAGCAGGATTGCGGTGTCGGACATTATAGAAGCAGTTGGATACGACAATACAAGCTATTTTTATAGAAAATTTAAAGAACGCTACGGAATCAGTCCGAAAGAATATCGGATTGAAAATATGAATTAAGGATAAAGTATAGAGAGGATGCTATTTTTCACAGATGGCATCTTCTTTTTTTACGCGAATAGTAAACCGAAGACTATACTGAAGTGAGAATTGGCAATTTGCATCAATGACAACGTATGAAAACAGATAAAAATAAAAAAACGACGAAATAAAATTGCGAAAATAATATCAAAATAGCACTATGCACAAAAGGAGATAGGATGTATAATGAAACATATGTGAAAAATACAAAAAGGAGGGGCACGATGTTAGATATATCCTATTACGAAAAAACAGATGAGATTATTGCACAGTATACATGTGAAGAAAAGTCTTTGATCCCGATTATACAGGGGATTCAGGAAGAATATCGCTATCTTCCACCAGAGCTTTTAACTTATGTTGCGGAGAAACTGGGAATCTCCGAGGCGAAAGCTTACAGTGTGGCAAGCTTTTATGAAAATTTTTCTTTTGAGGCAAAAGGAAAATATGTGATAAAAGTATGTGATGGAACAGCCTGTCATGTGCGCAAATCTATTCCGATTCTGGAAGGACTTTACAAGGAACTGGGGCTTGGGAAAAAGAAACACACAACAGATGACCAGTTGTTTACAGTAGAGACGGTTTCATGCTTGGGCGCATGTGGACTGGCACCGGCCGTAATGGTCAATGATGAAGTACATCCGAAAATGACACCTGAGAAAATGAGCGAGCTGATCAAGAAGCTGCGGGAGGAAGAGGAATGAGGATAGAAAACAGAATGCAGCTCCAGTTATGGAGAGAAGAGTGTAAGGAAAAGCGGCAGAAAGAAAACTGTTGTATTCTGGTCTGTGGAGGAACAGGATGTCTGGCAGGTGGTTCAGATAAAATATATGCCCGTTTGAAAGAACTAACTTCCAATATGGATCATGTAACAGTCAAAATCGGTGAAGAAATCGCTCATGTGGGACTTAAGATGAGCGGATGCCATGGATTCTGTGAGATGGGTCCGCTGGTTCGTATTGAACCTTATAACTATCTGTATCTGAAAGTAAAACTGGAAGACTGCGAAGAAATTTTTGAAAAGACGATTCTTCATGGAGAACCGGTTACAAGATTGATGTATGAAGATAATGGTCATGTATATCAGACACAGGAAGAAATTCCATTCTATGCCAAGCAGACCCGTCTGGTGTTGAGAAACTGCGGTCATATTGATGCAGAGCATATTGAAGATGCAATGGCGGTAGGAGCATATGAGTCTTTCGAAAAAGCTGTGTTTGAAATGACTCCGGAAGCAGTGATTAAGACGGTTACAGATGCAGGTCTTCGTGGAAGAGGCGGAGCAGGATTTCCGGCGGGAAGAAAATGGTCACAG
This sequence comes from Mediterraneibacter sp. 210702-DFI.5.30, assembly GCF_020560115.1. NCBI lineage: Bacteria > Bacillati > Bacillota > Clostridia > Lachnospirales > Lachnospiraceae > Mediterraneibacter > Mediterraneibacter sp. 210702-DFI.5.30. Next base: position 168,764 of record NZ_JAJCME010000002.1, on the reverse strand, counting down.
GTAGCGAGTCAGCCGGAAAAGATCCGTTATGTAGTCTGCAATGGTGATGAAGGAGATCCGGGTGCATTTATGGATCGAAGCGTTATGGAAGGTGATCCTCACCGAATGATCGAAGGTATGATGCTGGCAGCTTATGCAGTACAGGCTCAGGAAGGATATATTTACGTTCGTGCAGAGTATCCGCTGGCAGTACGAAGACTGCAGATCGCTATCGCTCAGGCGGAAGAGAAAGGACTTTTGGGAGATAATATCCTTGGAACAGGATTCAGCTTCAAATTACATATCAATCGCGGAGCAGGTGCTTTTGTATGTGGGGAAGGTTCCGCGCTTACAGCTTCGATCGAAGGCAAGCGAGGCATGCCAAGAGTAAAACCACCGAGAACAGTAGAACAGGGATTATGGGAGAAGCCAACCGTATTGAATAACGTAGAGACTTATGCAAATATCCCGATGATCATTAAAAACGGAGCAGACTGGTACAGCCGTATCGGTACACCGCAAAGCCCAGGAACGAAAGCGTTTGCCCTTACCGGAAATGTAAAAAATACCGGATTGATCGAAGTGCCTATGGGAATAAGTTTACGTGAAATCATCTTTGATATCGGAGGCGGTATCAAGGACGATAAAGGGTTCAAGGCAGTTCAGATCGGTGGTCCATCCGGTGGATGTCTGGTAGAATCCCAGCTTGACAGTAAGATGGATTTTGACTCACTGTCAAAGATCGGTGCCATGATCGGTTCCGGTGGACTTGTTGTTATGGATGAAGACACCTGTATGGTAGAGGTTGCAAGATTCTTTATGAACTTCACACAGAGAGAAAGCTGTGGAAAATGCGTTCCGTGCAGAGAAGGAACTAAGCGTATGCTTGAGATTCTGGAACGTATAGTTGCCGGAAACGGAGAAATGAGCGACCTTGATGAACTGGAAGAACTGGCAGACATGATTGAAAATACTGCCTTATGTGGTCTTGGAAAGAGTGCACCAAAGCCGGTTGTAAGTACGATTCATGCATTCCGAAAAGAATATGAAGAGCACATAATAGATAAGAAATGTCGTGCGGGAGTCTGTTCTAATCTTCGTGTGTTTAAGATTGATCCGGAGAAATGCAAAGGATGTTCGAAATGTGCGAAGAACTGTCCGGTAAATGCAATCACAGGAAAAATAAAATCACCATTTACAATTGATAATTCAAAGTGCATCAAGTGTGGAAGTTGTATCGATAACTGCCCATTTGGAGCTGTTTATACAGAGTAGGGAGGATAGAGATTTATGGGAATTATGACAATTGACGGACAGGCCATTGAGTTCACGGATGAACCTAATGTATTGTCTGTAATAAGAAAAGCCGGGATTGATATCCCTACCTTGTGTTATCATTCGGAATTATCTATCTATGGTGCCTGCCGATTATGCACGGTAGAAGATGACAGAGGGAAAACATTTGCTTCATGTTCAGAAAAGCCGAGAGACGGAATGATTATTTATACAAATACACCAAGGCTGATGCGCTACCGGAAACTGATACTGGAACTACTTCTGGCTGCTCACTGCAGAGATTGTACGACGTGTATCAAGAGCGGCGAGTGTCATCTGCAGGAACTGGCGCACCGTATGGGAGTTCATGAGATCCGCTTTGAAAATGTAAGAGAGATACAGCCAATTGATACAAGTTCACACGCAATTATCAGAGATCCGAATAAATGTATCCTGTGTGGTGACTGTGTCAGAATGTGTGATAATGTACAGAATATCAATGCAATCGACTTCGCGTATCGTGGAACTGATGCACAGGTAATACCGGCATTTAATAAGAAGATTGCAGAAACAGACTGCGTAGGTTGTGGACAGTGTCGTGTTGTCTGTCCGACCGGTGCAATCAGTATTCATACCAATATTGATGAAGTGTGGGAAGCTTTGGCAGACAAGAATACAAAGGTGATCGCTCAGATCGCTCCGGCTGTACGTGTTGCAATCGGTGATAATTTTGGTTATGCCAAAGGCGAAAATGTAATGGGTAAGTTAGTAGGAGTATTGCATCGTCTGGGATTTGATGAAGTATATGACACATCCTATGGCGCAGACCTGACAGTTGTGGAGGAATCCAAAGAGTTTATTGAGAGATTTACTTCCGGTGAGAAGATGCCACTCTTTACATCCTGTTGTCCGGCATGGGTAAAATATTGTGAGAATAAATATCCGGAATTCGTGCCGAATCTTTCAACATGCAGATCACCGCAGCAGATGTTTGGAGCAGTTGTAAGAGAGTATTATAAAGATCCTGAGAAAAATGAAGGAAAGAAGATTGTATCTGTATCTATCATGCCTTGTACGGCGAAGAAGGAAGAAATCTTACGTCCGGAATCTTATACAAATGGCAAGCAGGATGTTGATTACGTGCTTACAACAACAGAAATCGTAAGAATGATCCGCAAATCAGGAATTGTATTTGACAAAGTTGAGATCGAAGCAGCTGATGTACCGTTTGGTATCGGCTCCGGAAGTGGTGTGATCTTCGGTGTTACCGGTGGTGTTACAGAGGCAGTGCTCCGTAGGCTGCAGCAGGGACACAACAGAGTAGACATGGAGTCTATTAAAAAGAGTGGTGTGCGTGGGGACGACGGTATTAAAGTGCTGACTTATAATTATAATGGAAGAGAGATTAAGGCAGCAGTTGTAAATGGCCTTGCAAATGCAGATAAAGTATTGCAGCAAATTAAAAATCACGAAGCAGAGTATGATTTTGTGGAAGTGATGGCCTGCCGCAGAGGATGTATCATGGGTGGAGGTCAGCCGGTGAATGCAGGACCGAGAACCAGAAAAGCAAGAATGAAGGGCTTATATGATACAGATGTAAACACTCAGATCAAGAAATCAAATGAGAACCCAATGATTCTTTCCTTGTACGATACTTTGTTGAAGGGAAAAGAGCATGAGCTTCTTCATAGAAATTTCTCCGGTAAATAAAGTATCTGGTTGTGGAGAATTACATTTGAAATGAAGATATACATTTTCAACAAAAATAGTAATTGAAAATTGTACAAGGTGCAAAAGAGAACCCTAAAAACAAAATATAATGCAAATAAGGACGCTGTTTTTCGTAAATAGCGTCCTTTTTTTACATAAAAAGCGTGGGTATAATAAAGTCATAAGAAATGAACAGTAATAGAAAAATAACAAGGAGGCACCAAACAATGGGCAATTATTATCTGGCAGTTGATATCGGAGCATCCAGTGGACGTCATATGCTGGCATCCATGGAAGATGGAAAGATGAAACTGGAAGAGGTTTACCGGTTTCCAAATGGAATGGATAACAAAAACGGTACTTTATGTTGGGATGTAGATCGTCTTTTTACAGAAATTAAGAACGGATTGAAGAAATGCAAAGAACTTGGAAAGATACCGGCAACAATGGGAATTGATACTTGGGGAGTTGACTATGTGCTTCTTGATGAGAAGGATCAGATCCTCGGAGATACAGTAGGCTATCGTGACAGTCGTACGAATGGAATGGATGAGAAAGTGTATGAAAAGATTTCCCTTTCCGCATTGTATGAGAGAACAGGTATCCAGAAGCAGATATTCAATACAATCTATCAGCTGATGGCTGTAAAAGAGACTCATCCGGAGTACCTTGAACAGGCAAAAGCAATCCTGATGATTCCGGATTACTTCCATTTCCTGCTGACAGGTGTGAAGAAAAATGAATATACAAATGCGACAACAGGACAGCTTGTGAATCCGACGACAAATGACTGGGATTATAAACTGATCGATATGCTCGGATACAACAAAGAGATGTTCCAGCCGGTATCTATGCCGGGAACAGTAGTAGGCGAATTTACACAGGACATTCAGAACGAGGTTGGATTCAACTGCAAGGTTGTTCTTCCAGCCACTCATGATACAGGCTCAGCGGTACTTGCGGTACCAACCAACGATGACAATGCCATTTATATCAGCTCCGGCACATGGTCTTTGATGGGAATTGAGAGAAAAGAAGCAGACTGTTCACTGAGAAGTATGCAGGCAAACTTCACAAACGAAGGTGGATACGATCACCGTTTCCGTTACCTGAAAAATATCATGGGACTCTGGATGATCCAGTCTGTAAAGAAAGAATTCACAGAGGATCTTTCTTTTGCAGAGATTTGTGAGAGAGCTTCCAAAGAGACGATCACATCTTTAGTAGACTGTAATGATGACTGCTTCCTTGCTCCGAAGAGCATGATTGAAGCTGTGAAGAAGTTCTGCCGTGATTCCAAGCAGCAGGTGCCTGAAACAGTGGGCGAGATCGCAGCAGTTATCTACAACAGTCTTGCAAAATGTTATGGCGATACGATCGAAGAGATTGAAGCATTAACAGGAAAAAAATACACTACAATCTATGTTGTCGGTGGCGGTGCCAATGCAGGATATCTTAACGAACTGACAGCAAAATATACAGGAAAAAAAGTTTCTGCAGGGCCTTCTGAAGCTACAGCAATCGGAAATATTGTTGTCCAGATGCTACATGATGGAGTATTTAAAGACCTGCCGGAAGCAAGAACATGTGTTGGAAAATCGTTTGATGTAAAAATATACGAAAATGCGTAATTCAAATTCACAAAAATGGAGGAAGAAAAGATGACAAGATATGAATCAGCCAAAGAAATCTATGCAAAATTAGGAGTGGACACAGACGCAGCAATCGCAAAATGTAAAGAAATTCCGGTTTCTCTTCACTGCTGGCAGGGAGATGATGTAACAGGATTTGACCACGACGGCCCTCTGACAGGAGGAATCCAGACAACAGGAAACTATCCGGGAAAAGCAAGAACTCCGGAAGAACTGTTAGCTGATATGGATAAGGCAATGAGCCTGATGCCGGGTAAAAAGAAAATCAATGTTCATGCATGCTACGCAATCTTTGAAGATGGTGAATTCGTAGATCGTGATAAATTAGAGCCAAAACATTTCCAGAAATGGGTTGATTTTGCAAAAGAAAGAGGAATGGGACTTGATTTTAATCCAACATTCTTCTCACATCCAATGGTAAAAGACGGACTTACACTTTCAAGCCCGGATGAGGAAGTAAGAAACTTCTGGATCGAGCATGGAAAAGCCTGCATCCGCATTTCACAGTATTTTGCGGAGCAGACAGGAGTTCCTTGTGTAATGAATATCTGGACAGGTGACGGATTCAAAGATATTCCGGCTGACCGTATGGGACCTCGTGTACGCTACAAAGAGTCTATCGATGCAATCCTTTCCGAGCCATTTGACACAAACCTTGTAAAACCTTGTGTAGAGTCTAAAGTATTCGGTATCGGTGTTGAGGCTTATACAGTAGGGTCAGCTGAATTCTCACTGAGCTACGCTGCAATGAACAAAGACAAATGTCTGCCACTGATGGACAACGGACATTATCATCCAACAGAAGTAGTATCCGATAAGATTCCGGCACTACTTACATTCTTCCCGGAGATTGCTCTGCATGTTACACGTCCGATCCGTTGGGATTCAGACCATGTAGTTCTCTTTGATGATGAGACAAAAGAGATCGCAAAAGAGATCGTTCGCTGCGAGAACGGAATTGACCGTACATATATTGCACTGGATTACTTTGATGCTTCCATCAACCGTATTTCCGCATGGGTAACAGGATTCCGCAGCTTCCAGAAAGCACTGCTTGATGCACTTTGTCAGCCAAGCGAGATGCTCAAAGAGCTTCAGGATACAAACCAGATGAGCAAGAAGATGGTTGTTATGGAACAGTGCAAGACACTTCCAATCGGTGATGTATGGGAAGAGTACTGCCGTCAGTGTGGTGTAGAAGCTGAAGGATGGTTTGACGAGATTCAAAAATATGAGGATGAAGTGCTGTCTAAGAGAGCATAATAAAGAGTGAAAAAATGGGGGATATCAGGAAATTGATATGCCCCATTTTTGTTCGAAAATGAGAAGTTGGTCAAGGAGTATCCTTTTTAAATCAAATTCAGATATTCCAGCGCCTGGCGGATTCCGCCGTCTTCCAAGGCGCTGGTCACATAATCAGCTTGTGATTTCAAGTTTTCAGATCCATTTCCCATAGCAACCTTAAATCCGGCAGCCTGGAACATTGGCAAGTCATTATTGCTATCGCCGAAAGCAATAACATCCCTCTTTTCGTATCCAAGTACATTACTCATAACACTGATCGCAAGTCCTTTGGAACAGCCTTTCATGACAAATTCAATCGTTCTTCCAACAAAAGATCCACTGTGAATAATATAATCATACCATAGGGATAATTCCTGGCATAATTTCTCTGGATTACATCCGGGTGTGCGCTTGGCACTTATTTTGTTAAAGTGAAGATTATGTTCATTTCCACGAATAGGAAGCAGTTTGTCACCGAGTTCCTGAGTGATCAGATCAGCAAACCAGTCTATGTCACTTGTATATTCATCCAGATTATAGTACATATAATCATTGCCTTCCAGTACAGGGATAAAACCGTTTGCCTTAATGATCTCTACGGTCTTCCATGCCAGGTCGGTTGGCATCTCACGCTCAAATACCCGCGTTCCATTATATTCGATATATGCTCCAAGATTAGCGATAAGTCCGTCAAATCCAATCTCCTTCATAAGATATTCAGGAACAAAAGCGTTTGAACGACCGGTACAGATGAAAGTCTTATGTCCGTTTTTTCTCAACTGTTGAAGTGCAAGTTTTGTATCTTCTGGTGTTCCTTTTACAATATCTAAAATTGTTCCATCTGCATCAAAGAAAAGGCATTTTCCCATTGTAAGTATTCCTTCTATATTTATAGTATTATCTCTCACCTAAAAATCCCATAAACTTACGTACAGAGTAATTCAGGATAAGATCCTCCGGAATGTCAGCTTTTCGAGCCAAAGCTTCGGCATACTGGAAGTCACCGATATGTTCGGTGCCGTGGCTGTCACTGGAGAACAGAACCGGATAATTAAAGTGCTTGGACAGATTCAATATTAAGAGATCAGCATAGGTCGTATCCCCACGATATCCATCCGGACTTAAAGAACTGTTATTGATCTCAAGCAGAACATGGTTCTCCATTGCAGCACGGAAAAGCGCAAAATAATCTACAGGGAATTTTTCGTCATCGCAATGACCGATGATATTAACATTAGGATTCTCCATAGCCTTGATATAAGCACGGGTGTTCTCATCTGCTGTTCCGGACTTAAAAATTGGACGATGCATACTTGCTATAACATAATCCAGAGATTCTAAAATTTCATCATCAAGATCCAGTTTTCCTTCCTGATCCAGAATATTTACCTCTGCACCGTAAAGCATTCTAACACCGAGACGCTTTGGTTGTGCAAATGCAAGGCTGCGGAAATAAGAAATGCGTCCGCCACCAAGCGTTTTTGGACCATGATCGGAAATTCCAAGCATCTTAAGCCCGGCTGCATTGGCAGCTTTTGCCATATCAGTCATGGTCGCACAGGTTCCGTGCCCGCTGGCGATGGAATGTGTGTGGATATCAAATTCATAAGAAGCCATATAATCCAACCCTTCTTTCTAATCGTTCACGCGGCAGACATTGTGTTGATTCATTCGCCATGCCGCATATATACCTTAAGTATGCGGTATTTTAAGTAAAATGTCAATAAATTCGAGGCGAAACGTAAAGAAAAAACAAATAAAACACAACATGAACCGTATTGGGATTTATTGTAACTTTACAGAAATATAATGTGGGATGTATTGTGTTTTGATTGACTTTGGGGGATAAATAAAGTATAATAAATGTTAATATTGGAAGAAAGGAGTTTAAGAGCAAAATGGGACTTTATACTTATGACAGTACTCCCATCCCGAAGTCGGACAGAATTCCAAAACTGGTAGAAAACCTGTATGCGAAGATGCCTGAGATTGAGTCGGCGAGAGCGGTACTGATTACGGAGTCGTACAAACAGACTGAGAATGAACCAATGATCATCCGTAGAGCAAAGGCGTTCCAGCATATTTTGGAGAATATTCCGATCACGATCCGTGACCTGGAACTTGTTGTTGGAAGCAGTACACTTGCCCCAAGAGGATGCCAAACATTTCCGGAGTTCTCTTACGAGTGGCTGGAGGCAGAGTTTGATACAGTTGAAACAAGAAGTGCCGACCCGTTCTATATCTCTGAGCAGACGAAGAAGGAACTGAAAGAGGCGAATGCTTACTGGAAAGGCCGTACAACAAGTGACCTGGCTACAGCATACATGGAGCCGGAGACATTACTTGACATTGAACACAATATCTTTACACCTGGAAACTATTTCTACAATGGTGTAGGACATGTGACAGTTAAGTATGGTGAAGTTCTCGAGATCGGATTTTCCGGAATCCGCAAGAAAGCAGAAGATGAGCTTGCTTCTATGAAGGTCAGTGATGGTAACTATCAGACAAAATCACGTTTCCTTGAGGCAGTGATGATCAGCTGTGATGCAGCAATCACATATGCCCGTCGTTATGCAAAGCTTGCACTTGAGATGGCTGAGAAATGTTCTGATCCGGTAAGAAAGAAAGAACTTCTTATCATTGCACAGAATTGTGCGAATGTACCGGAGAAGGGTGCGACAGGATTCTATGAAGCTTGTCAGTCCTTCTGGTTTGTACAGCAGCTGTTACAGATCGAGTCCAGTGGACATTCAATCTCCCCTGGAAGATTCGACCAGTATATGTATCCTTATTATAAGAAGGATCTCGACAGCGGAAAGATCACAAGAGAGTTTGCACAGGAACTGTTGGATTGTATCTGGGTTAAATTAAATGACCTGAACAAGTGCCGTGATGCGGCTTCAGCAGAAGGATTCGCAGGTTACAGTCTGTTCCAGAACCTGATTGTAGGAGGACAGAATGAAGAGGGTATAGATGTTACGAATGATCTTTCATTTATGTGTATTACATCATCTATGCATGTATTCCTTCCAATGCCTTCTCTTTCCGTAAGAGTTTGGAATGGATCACCACATGAATTCCTGATTTATGCAGCAGAACTTACAAGAACAGGAATCGGACTCCCGGCGTATTATAATGATGAGGTTATTATCCCGTCACTGGAGAGTCGTGGACTGACTTTGCAGGATGCGAGAGACTACAATATCATCGGATGTGTAGAACCACAGAAGTCCGGTAAGACGAACGGATGGCATGATGCAGCATTCTTCAATATGTGTCGTCCGCTGGAACTGGTATTTTCAAATGGTGTGGACAAGGGTGTACAGATTGGTCCAAAGACAGGTAATGTTGAGGATATGAAGACATTTGATGAATTCTATGATGCTTATAAAGCACAGATGGATTACGCAATCGCACTACTTGTTAATGCTGACAATGCTATTGATATGGCACATGCAGAGAGAGCACCGCTTCCGTTCTTGGCAAGTATGGTCGACGACTGTATCAAGAGAGGAAAGACACTGGAACAGGGAGGAGCTGTATATAACTTTACAGGTCCGCAGGGATTCGGTGTTGCCAACATGGCAGATGCACTTTACGCAGTAAAGAAACTCGTTTATGACGAGAACAAGATTACAATGCATGACCTGAAGATGGCTCTTAGTACAAACTATGGAAAAGGTCTGAGAAGTGATGATGTTGCAGAGATGGTATCAGAAGTGGCTTCTGCTATGAAGTCTGCCGGACAGCCGGTAGGCGAGAAAGAAGTTGCGGCAATCCTGAAGACTGTTGTTGCAGCGACAGAATCAGAGCAGGTGAAGGCGAATGGTGAGAGAATCCTCAAGCTGATTGATGCAGTGCCGAAGTTCGGAAATGATATTCCGGAGGTTGATGCATTTGCAAGAGACGTTGCCTATACTTATACAAAACCACTGGAGAAATACAAAAATCCACGTGGAGGTATGTTCCAGGCGGGATTATATCCAGTATCAGCGAATGTACCGCTTGGCGGACAGACAGGAGCCACACCGGACGGACGTCTGGCACATATGCCGGTAGCCGATGGAGTATCGCCATCAGCCGGTAAGGATGTGAACGGACCGACAGCAGCTGCAAACTCCGTTTCCAGACTGGATCACTTTATTGCTTCGAATGGAACACTGTTCAATCAGAAGTTTCATCCGTCTGCACTGAGTGGAAGAGAAGGACTTGAGAAGTTTGTAGGACTGATCCAGTCATACTTTGATCAGAAGGGAAGTCACATGCAGTTTAACGTTGTCAGCCGTGAAACACTTCTGGACGCACAGGAGCATCCGGAACAGTACAAACATCTGGTTGTACGTGTAGCTGGATATAGTGCACTGTTTACGACATTGTCCAAGTCACTGCAGGATGATATCATCCGCAGAACAGAGCAGGGATTTTAAGAATAAGAGGGAGACAGCATGGAAGAATATCTGAAGACCAAAGGAAGAATCTTCGATATCCAGCGGTATTCCATCCATGATGGGAATGGAATTCGAACCATCGTGTTCCTGAAGGGGTGCGTGCTCAGATGCCGCTGGTGCTGTAATCCGGAATCGCAGCACTACGAGATCGAGACAATGATGGTGCAGGGAGAACCAAAAGTGATCGGTGAGGACACAACGGTTGCGGAAGTGATGAAGACGGTAGAAAAAGACCGTACTTATTATAGAAGAACCGGAGGCGGACTTACACTTTCCGGAGGCGAAAGCCTTTGCCAGCCGAAGTTCGCAAGAGACCTTCTGCGGGCAGCGAAAGAGTCAGGAATCACAACTGCGATGGAAAGTATGGGATGCGCACCATACAGCACAATCGAAGAGATTCTTCCATATTTAGACCAGTATCTGCTGGATATCAAACACATGAATCCAGAGAAACATAAAGAATTTACAGGACGCTCGAATGAACTGATGTTAGAGAATGCAAAGAAGATTGCAGACTCTCATATGACAGAGTTGAGCATCCGTGTTCCGGTAATCCCGGGATTCAATGATACAGAGATAGAAATCCGTGATATTGCCGAATATGTCCGCAAACTTGGCAATGTAAGAAGAATGCATCTTCTGCCTTACCACAGGCTGGGACAGGATAAATATGACGGACTGAACCGCCCATACCTGATGGGGGATGTAAAACCACCGACAAATGAAAAGATGGCACGACTTCTGAAAGTAGCAGAAGAAGTTTCCGGTGTAGAGTGCCGGATCGGTGGTTAAAAATAAAAAACACAATCAGATAATCTACACGAAGTCGAAAACAGAGAAAATAGTGAAAATAATCACAAGAAACAATAAAAACAACGGCTGTTCAAATTGACTAATGTGGGATTGTGTGGTAAAATAAGTTAAGAAACAACACAAAACAAAAGTTTTGACACGATTCCAAGGAGGAGAAAAAATGCAAAACGAATACGAAATCAAAAAAGAAATGTGTGAAATCGGAAGAAGAGTTTACAACCGTGGAATGGTTGCAGCTAATGACGGAAACTTTTCTGTAAAACTGAACGACCATGAGTTCCTGTGTACACCAACAGGTGTCAGCAAAGGATTCATGACACCAGAGTACATCTGTAAAGTAGATGAGAATGGTAATGTTCTTCAGGCAAACAAAGGATTCAGACCATCTTCAGAAATTAAGATGCACATGCGTGTGTACAGAGAAAGACCAGACGTTCAGTCTGTAGTACATGCTCATCCATTGTACGCTACAACATTCGCTATCGCTGGTATTCCGCTTACACAGCCAATCATGCCAGAAGCAGTTATCGCTCTTGGATGTGTTCCGATCGCTAAATACGGTACACCTTCTACAATGGAGATTCCGGACGCTGTCGAGCCATACCTTCAGCACTTTGATGCAGTTCTTCTTGAGAACCACGGAGCACTTGCTTACTCAGACAGCCTTCTGAGCGCATACCACAAGATGGAGTCTCTTGAGTTCTACGCACGTCTGTTATGGCAGTCCATGCAGATTGGCGGACCTCAGGAACTGAACGATGAGCAGGTTCAGAGACTGTACGAACTGAGAAGACAGATGGGACTTCCAGGAAAACACCCGGCAAACCTTTGCCCGAACGCTAAAGCTGGTAAGCCAAGCTGCCATTCATGCGGTGGAAACTGTGGCGGATCTTCAGCAGCAGCTCCAGAAGGAACAGATGCTGATCTTGTAGCTTCTATCACAAAGAAAGTTATGGAACAGCTGGGAAGATAATCTGACAGATTAGTAAAGGAGCAATGCTATGAATGAGCAGGAAATTACCAGTGCAGTTCAGGCTGTGCTGGATCAGATGAAGGAAGCAGCTCCACAACATACACACAAACATGTCTGTCAATGCAAAAAGCATCAGATGACATTGAAGCTTGCCAATGCCTTGATTGAAAAAGTTAAGGCAGAAGCGGCACGTGTGGGTGTGAATGCGGTTGTAGCAGTTTCCGACAAGGCAGGTAGACCTGTAGCCGTCCAGTGTATGGATGACGCCTACATAGCGAGCTTTGACATTGCATTAAACAAGACATATACTTCCGCGAGCCTTAAGATGTCCACAGCAGAGTTGAGTCAGTTGAGTCAGCCGGGACAGCCATTATACGGAATTCAGTTTACGAATGATGGTAAGATCGTGATCTTCGGAGGCGGAGAGGTACTCGAAGCTGATGGTAAGATCGTCGGTGCACTTGGTGTCAGCGGCGGAACTGCTGAGCAGGACACAGCAATCGCAGCTTACGGAAAACAAGTCTTCAAGGAGGTATTAGAGTGTCTATAAATGAACAGATGGTTCAGGACATTGTACAGGACGTTCTTGCAAAGATGCAGATCGCTTCTGATGTACAGGGAGACCGCGGTGTATTCAAGGATATGAACGAGGCCATTGAGGCAGCGAAAGCGTCCCAGAAGATCGTGGCTAAGATGTCACTGGATCACAGAGAGAAAGTTATCTCCAACATCCGTAAAAAGATCATGGAGAATGCAGAAATCCTGGCCCGTATGGGAGTTCAGGAGACTGGCATGGGAAATGTCGGACATAAAATTTTAAAACACCAGCTGGTAGCTGAGAAGACTCCGGGAACAGAGGATATCACTACACAGGCATGGTCAGGAGACAGAGGTCTTACATTGATCGAGATGGGACCGTTCGGAGTAATCGGAGCGATCACACCTTGTACAAACCCAAGTGAGACAGTTCTCTGTAACACAATCGGAATGTTCGCAGGTGGAAATACAGTAGTATTCAACCCACATCCGGCAGCAATCAAAACATCAATCTACGCAGTTAATCTTCTGAACGAAGCATCTGTTGAGGTTGGTGGACCGGACAACATTGCTTGTACAGTAGAGCATCCGACACTTGAGACAAGTAACATCATGATGAAACATCCTGCAATTCAGCTGATCGCTGCAACAGGAGGTCCGGGAGTTGTTACAGCAGTTCTTTCTTCAGGAAGAAGAGGAATCGGAGCTGGAGCAGGTAACCCACCGGCACTCGTTGATGAGACAGCAGATATCCGTAAGGCAGCTGAGGACATTGTAAACGGATGTACATTTGATAACAACCTTCCGTGTATCGCAGAAAAAGAGATTGTTGCAGTTGATTCTATCGTTGATGAACTGATGCACTACATGGTAAATGAGCAGGGATGCTACCTGGCTTCCAAGGAAGAGCAGGATGCACTGACAAATGTAGTTCTTGCAGGCGGAAAGCTGAACAGAAAATGTGTTGGACGTGATGCAAAGACACTGCTTGGAATGATCGGAGTTACAGTTCCGGACAATATCAGATGTATTACATTTGAAGGACCAAAGGAACACCCACTGATCGCAACAGAGCTTATGATGCCAATTCTTGGTGTAGTAAGAGCGAAAGATTTCGACGATGCTGTAGAGCAGGCTGTATGGCTTGAGCATGGTAACAGACATTCCGCTCACATTCATTCCAAGAATGTAGATCGTATTACAAAATATGCAAAAGCAATTGACACAGCAATTCTTGTTAAGAACGGACCATCCTATGCGGCACTTGGATTCGGAGGCGAAGGCTTCTGTACATTTACAATTGCCAGCAGAACTGGTGAAGGACTTACAAGCGCAAGTAGCTTCACAAAGAGAAGACGTTGCGTAATGACAGACAGCTTATGTATAAGATAACGGAGGTATAGACAATGGAAATGAATTCTGCTAATGTAGAAGCTGTTGTAAAACAGGTACTTGAGAGCATGCTGGAAAAGAAAGTTCCAGAAGCAGCTCCGGCACAGAAAGCAGCAGGAAATGAAATTCCAAAGACAGCTCATGTAGCTATGCTTACAGCACTTGAGCATTTTGAAATCAAAGAGTATCCGATGCCGGAAGTTGGTGACGGAGATATTCTTGTTAAAGTTGAAGGATGTGGTGTTTGTGGAACAGACGCTCACGAATTCAAGAGAGACCCATTCAGCCTTATTCCTGTAGTACTCGGACATGAGGGAACAGGTGAGATTGTTAAGATGGGTAAAAACGTTAAAGTTGACAGCGCTGGAAAAGCTCTGAATCTTGGAGATAAAGTTGTTACATGTATGATCTTCAAGGATGATCCGGAGATCACAATGTACGACCTCAACAAACAGAACGTAGGCGGAGCTGATGTATACGGACTTCTTCCAGACGATGATGTTCATCTGAATGGATGGTTCTCAGATTACATCCTGATCCGTGAGGGATCTACAGTATTCAACGTAAGTGATCTGGATCTGAAATCCCGTGTACTGATCGAGCCATGTGCAGTACTTGTACATGCAGTAGAAAGAGCTAAGACAACAGGAATCTTAAGATTCAACAGCAGAGTTGTTGTTCAGGGATGTGGACCGATCGGACTGATCTGTATCGCAGTTCTTCGTACAATGGGTATTGAGAATATCGTAGCTGTAGACGGAGAGCAGAAGAGACTTGACTTTGCTAAGAGAATGGGAGCTGAGAAGTCAGTTAACTTCAAAGATTTCCAGGGAATCGATGCACTTGCACAGGGAGTAAAAGATGCATTCGGCGGACATGCTGCTGACTTCGCATTCCAGTGTACAGGATCACCGATCGCTCATGCAAACATTTACAAATTCATCCGCAATGGTGGTGGACTTTGTGAGCTTGGATTCTTTATCAATGGTGGAGATGCAACAATCAACCCACACTTCGATCTTTGCTCAAAAGAGATCACACTGGTTGGCTCATGGGTATACACTCTGAGAGATTATGCAACTACATTTGATTTCCTTAAGAGAGCAAAAGCAATCGGACTTCCGATGGATGATCTGATCACACACGAGTTCCCGCTCGAGCAGATCAATGAGGCTCACCAGACAAACCTGGCTATGAAAGGTCTTAAGATTGCAATCATCAACAAATAAGGTGAGAGAGTATGGAAGCAGTAGGTATGCTGGAAGTATTCGGACTTGCAACGGCATTTGCAGCGGCTGACGCCGGATGTAAAGCAGGAAATGTAAGACTGGAGAACTTCGATAAAAATAAACCTGCGAATGCAGACGAGTTGCCTGTACCGTTGATCGTAATGGTCAAGTTCCGCGGACAGGTTGCAGATGTGGAGGCAGCACTTGAGGCTGCTACAGCGAAAGCAGAGTCAATGACAGGAATTGTCACAAAGTATAAGATCTCAAGACCGACTGAGGACACTGAGAAGATGCTTAAGCTTAACGCATTTGATAAAGGAACACCACACAAAGTAACAGACGAAGAAGTCGAAGAAATTTAGGAGGATATTACAATGGCAATGGCACAGCTTGCATTAGGAATGGTAGAAACAAGAGGACTTACAGCAGCAATCGAGGCTGCAGATGCAATGACAAAAGCAGCAGAGGTTACACTTGTAGGAACAGAGAAGATTGGATCCGGACTTGTAACAGTTATGGTTCGTGGAGATGTTGGAGCTGTTAAAGCAGCAGTTGAGACAGGTGCTGACGCAGCTGGAAGACTTGGAGAGCTTGTAGCTACACACGTAATCCCAAGACCACACAACGACGTTGAGAAGATCCTTCCTACAGTATAGTTTGAAGTCAAACAGCTAGAAAAGGAGCAGTCTCATGGGAAAAGCGTATGGATTCTTTGAAATCCCAAGTGTTACGGCAGCAGTGGTAGCCGTGGATATCATGTGCAAGACTGCTGATGTGCAGTTCGTTACATGGGAGAAAAAACTGGGTGGAAGACTTGTCACGATCATAATTCGTGGTGATGTATCCGCAGTTGCGCAGGCCATTGAAGCTGCCGAGCAGAATGGAATCAAAAAACCAGTGAGCACAGTAGTGATCCCAAGTCCTCACGAGGAGATCTTGAGAATCATTAACACAAGTGTAAACAAGGTTGTATAGGAGGCAGCTACAGATGGCAGACGAAAAAGAAAAGAAAACAACAACAGCCAAAGCGCCAGCCAAAACTGTACGCAGAGTAAGAAAGACGGCGCAAAAGGCAGAAACGGTTCAGAAGAAACCGGAAGTTCAGAAGGAGGAACGCAGAATGTCACAGGAAGCATTAGGAATGGTTGAAACAAGAGGACTTGTAGCATCTATCGAGGCAGCAGATTCAATGTTAAAGGCTGCTAACGTAGCACTCGTTGGAACAGAGAAGATCGGATCTGGTCTTGTAACAGTTATGGTTCGTGGAGACGTTGGAGCAGTTAAATCAGCAGTTGAGTCTGGAGCAGAGTCAGCAGGAAGACTTGGAGAGCTTGTAGCTACACATGTAATCCCAAGACCACATACAGATGTTGAGAAGATTCTTCCACAGATCAAATAATAGTCAAAGGTAAATAAAACCGGTACTTTTAGGGGATTAAGCGCCGGGCGCTGATCCCCTGAGAGTGCTTAAATAAGTAAGTGGAGCAATCCACTTTGCGAGGAGACACAAATATGGATAACAGTAATGTGGAATTAATTACAAAAATGGTTCTCGAAGCAGTAGAGAAAAAGAATGCTGCTCAGTCTGGAGAAGGTTTTCTCGTTCCAATCGGAGTGTCCGCAAGACATATCCATCTCACACAGGAGCATGTCGAGATTCTGTTTGGAGAAGGCTACCATCTTACAAAGTTCAAAGAACTTATGGGTGGACAGTTTGCATCAAACGAAAAGGTTACAATTGTTGGTCTTAAATTAAGAGCAATCGAGAATGTAAGAGTTCTTGGACCAGTCAGAAAGAATACTCAGGTAGAGATTTCTGCAACAGATGCAATCAGCCTCGGTGTAAAAGCACCAATCAGAGAATCAGGAAATATTGCAGGAAGCGCACCAATCGCGATCATCGGACCAAAAGGTGCGGTGTATCTGAACGAGGGATGCATTGTTGCGAAGAGACATATTCACATGGCTCCGAAAGATGCGATGGCAGCAGGAGTTCATGATGGTGATATCGTATCTGTAAAAGCAGATAATGAGAGAGGAACCATCTTTAACAACGTACAGATCCGTGTAGATGACAGCTTTACACTTGAGATGCACATCGATACAGATGAAGCAAATGCAGCGCAGATTAAGAGCGGGGATACCGTGAGGATTGTATCATGTTAATGGGAAAAGTTGTTGGCAGTGTTGTATCAACACGCAAGAATGAAAACTTAGTCGGAAATAAATTCATGATTGTAGAAGTGGCAGATCATATGCGTCAGGGAGCAAAACAGATCATTGCAATCGATAAGATCGGCGCAGGAATCGGCGAATACGTTCTGGTTGTACAGGGAAGTGCTGCGAGAATCGGAAGTGGTATGCCGGAAGCACCGATCGATGCTGCAATCGTTGGAATTATTGACGAAGGATTAGGACTGGAGTAGTGAAATTATGGATATGAAAGAATTAAGCAGCATATTGCAGCAGAACGGTATCGTTGGTGCTGGTGGTGCAGGCTTTCCTACATATGCTAAATTAGATGAACGTGCAGAGACAATCATTCTGAACTGTGCAGAGTGTGAGCCACTGCTTCGACTTCACAGACAGCTCCTTGAGAAATATGCAAAGGAGATCATTGATACATTTCATATGATCGGCGAGACAGTCGGTGCGAAAGAAGTCATCATTGGTATTAAGAAAGCTTACACAGCAACGATCGAAGCTGTAAAGGCCGTTATGGGACAGTATCCGGAAGTAAGACTGGGACTGTTGGATGAAGTATATCCGGCAGGTGATGAGGTTGTTCTTATTTATGAGACAACAGGTAAAGTTGTAAGACCGGGCGGACTTCCAATCGAAAGCGGCGTAGCTGTATTCAACGTAGAGACAGTTTACAATGTATACAGAGCACTGAATGAGAAGACACCCGTTGAGGACAAGCTTGTATCAGTAGTAGCTGAGGTAGAGCACCCGATCACAGTACGTGTTCCGATCGGAACACCACTGGAAGAAGTAGTAGCTCTTGCCGGCGGTGTGACTACAAAAGATGCAGTTTACTTCGTTGGTGGACCTATGATGGGTAATATCGGAACAGGAGCGCAGCCTGTTACAAAGACAACAAATGCAATCCTTGTTCTTCCGAAAGACCATCACATCATTCAGAAGAAATTAAAGAAAAACTCAATCGATATGAAGAGAGCAGCAGCTTGCTGTTGCCAGTGTACAATGTGTACAGACTTATGTCCAAGACATCTGTTAGGACATCCGATTGAGCCAAATAAATTTATGCTTGCAGCAACATGCAAGGATGTACAGGAGCCGAACATCTTCATCAATACGTTGTTCTGCTCATCCTGCGGACTTTGTGAGATGTATTCCTGTTTCCAGGGACTTTCACCAAGAAGTCTTATGGCAGAGTACAAGGGAGGTCTTCGTGCAAACGGAATCCGTCCTCCGAAAGTAGAAGCAAAACCTGTAGGACCGGAAAGAGAATACAGAAAAGTTCCGATGGAGAGACTTATGGCGCGTCTTGATCTTACGAGATATAACCGTGAAGCACCGCTTGATGAATCAGCAGTGCCGGTTAAGACAGTACGTATTCTGTTAAGTCAGCATATTGGAGCACCTGCTTCTGCAATTGTGAAAGCAGGCGACATGGTAACTAAAGGACAGATGATTGCTGAACCAGGAAAGGGATTAAGCGTTGGAATCCACGCATCCGTGAATGGTTTAGTTACAGAAGTAAATGAGAAATATATTGTCATAGAATCTCAGGAAGGACGTGCAGGCAATGAGTAAGGCTATTGGAATGGTAGAATATAAGACTGTTTCAGCAGGTATTACCGCAGCTGATGCTATGGTAAAGACTTCTGAAGTCAGCATAATCGAAGCACAGACAGTATGTCCGGGCAAATATATCGCGATCATTACAGGTGACTTAAGTGCCGTTAAAGCAGCAGTGGATAATGCAAAAGAGATGCATGGTCTTCACCTGATCGACAGTTTTGTGCTCGGTAATCCGCACGAGTCCATCTTCCCGGCAATCTACGGTGCTGCACATATTGAAGACGTATCCGCTCTTGGTATTATGGAGACATACGATGCATCTTCAATTATTGTAGCTGCTGATGAGGCTGCGAAGACGGCTATCGTTGATTTGATCGAGCTTCGTATCGCACGTGGTATGTGCGGAAAATCCTACATGCTGCTCACTGGTGAAGTGGCTGCTGTAGAAGCTGCAATCGAAAAAGCTAAGGAAGCAATCAAAGATAGAGGAATGTTCCTTGACTCTTCCGTTATTGCTCATCCGGATGCTCAGATTCGCGACGCAATCTTATAATGAACTCTGCTTTAATGTCTGAGGGAATTATAGTTCAATACCAGTAACATTCTATTGGACTTAGGACAGGAGGCAGTTAGATGCTTGCGATAGAGAGAAGAAATGAAATATTAGAAAAACTGCAGAACGACAGAAGAGTCGTAGTAAGCGAACTGAGTCAGATTTACGAGGTTTCCGAGGAGACAATCCGAAGAGACCTCGATAAACTGGTTCAGGACGGTTTCGCCATAAAAAGCTATGGCGGTGCCGTGATCAATGAAAATGTGAATATCGAGCTTCCGTTCAACATCAGAAAGAATCGCAATATTGTTGGTAAACAGCATATTGCGGAACTGGTGAGTGAACAGATCAAAGATGGGGATAGCATCATGCTTGATGCAAGTTCTACAGCAGTGTATGTTGCAAAGACGCTTCTCGAACAGGGAAAGAAGAATCTTACCGTACTTACAAACTCTGTGGAGATTATCATAGAGCTTTTTGGGGCGCAGGATTGGAAGGTTCTCTCTACCGGAGGAGAGTCAAGAGAAGGATCCTTTGCACTGGTAGGTTATCAGACAGACCGGATGCTTCGATCTTATCATGTAGATAAGGCAATTATCTCTGCAAAGGGAATCGATATGAACGCTGGACTTACAGATTCAGATGATCTGCATGCGAATAATAAGCGAACAATGCTGACAAGAGCAAAAGAAAAAATTCTTGCTGTAGACAGCAGTAAGTTCGATCAAGTAGCATTTGCTGAGATAGGTTCATTAGATCAGATCACAACTATAGTTACGGATGCAAAGCCGGAAACAAGATGGCTTCAGCATTTTGATAAGATTGGTGTAAAATGTATCTATCCAAAGTAAGGAAGGGCAGTTATGAAAAGCTTTCAGATTAAAACTAGAGTAAATTTTGGAGATAATGCGCTGGATCGACTGGCAGAAGTGCCATATAAGAAGATCCTGATTGTTACAGACCCATTTATGGCGAAAAGCAAAAATCTGAACCTGATTCTCGATCCAATCAAAAAAGCAGGTAAGGAATATGATATCTTTCAGGATATTGTTCCGGATCCACCGATTGAGAAGATCAGTCTCGGTGTTAAGAAAATGCTTGAATATAAGCCGGATGCAATTGTTGCAGTTGGTGGCGGATCAGCAATTGACTCCTCCAAGTCAATCCGTGAATTTGCACTTCGCGTAGATCATTACGCAGAGGTAGGGCTGATTGCAATTCCAACAACAAGCGGTACAGGATCAGAGGTAACTTCATTTGCCGTTGTATCAGACCCGGCAGAACAGAGAAAATATCCACTTGTATCCTGGGAATTGACACCGGACGAGGCAATCCTCGATGCAGAACTTGTAAAGAGTGTGCCACCGGCGATTACAGCAGATACAGGAATGGACGTATTTACACACGCACTTGAAGCATGTGTAAGTACAGCTAGAAGCGATTTCTCAACAGCACTTGCAGAGAAATCGATCGAGTTGGTTGGAGTATTCCTTCTCAGAGCATATCTGGATGGAAATGATACTCATGCACGTCAGAAGATGCATTCCGCATCCTGTCTGGCAGGACTGGCATTCAACTCAGCATCTCTCGGACTGAACCATGGTATGGCTCATCAGTTAGGTGCAAAGTTCCACATCCCACACGGACGTGCGAACGCAATGCTTCTTCCACATATCATTGAATTCAACAGTGATATCAATAAACATAGTAAGAGTCAGAAAGAATATCTTCCGGCTGTTAAGCGTTATGCAACCGTAGCTCAGATCCTTGGACTGAGCAGCTACAATGAAATTATGACAGTCAGATCCCTTGTAAACTGGGTACAGTTTATGTTAAAAGAGATGGATATTCCGCTGTCAATCTCTCAGATGGGTACAATCTCAGAGGAAGAGTACTTCAATGCAATCGACAGTATGGCAGATGCCGCACTCGAGGATGGATGTACAGCAACAAACCCGAGAGTACCAAATAAGGAAGATGTTATTGAAATCTACAAGAAATTGTGGAAATAATAAGTGTAAAAAGAAGTAAAAAGAAGCTGCGTATTGTAGCTTCTTTTTTTACACTCTCTTTTGCTTCTATTTTTAGGCATGTTTTTAAAGTTCTCGGGTAACGGTACCTATTTATTAATTGAGTGTTATCTGAAAGAATTGTTGTATATATTATATCAAATACCTGGGAAATGGACAGGAAGCGCGAAATGAAATTACCTACTTATATAGAAGCAGCAATGGGAGTTCTTCTGGTAGTGATTCTGGCAATGGCAGGAAGAAACGGAATGATTCCTCAGAACCAGAAAAATAATGTTATGAAACAGTCAGAAGTAGAACAGAAATCAGATTCTGACATGCAAAATGAAAAGGAAGCAGTTGCGGAAGAGGCAACAGATTCGATAGAAGAAGTTGCACAGACTGACAGCGCAGCAATAACAGCACAGATGTGTTCTCCGGCCGGACAGTATCCGGTCATGGGGGAGAGTGTTGTTACGGTGGATGAGCTTGCAGATTATTTCAATCAATCGGGATACGAATATCCGTCGGAAGAACTGGCAAAAGGTGGAGCAGATACCATAGAAACATTCTGCCAGATTTACTGTGAAGAAGCAGAGGCGGAAGACATCCGGGCAGAGGTTGCATTTACCCAGGCAATGAAAGAGACCGGATTTCTTCAGTTTGGTGGAGATGTAAGTGTTGAACAGTTTAATTTTGCCGGAATAGGAACAACCGGTGGAGGAGTGCCGGGGAATTCTTATCCGGATGTCAGAACAGGAGTGCGGGCACAGATCCAGCATCTGAAGGCCTATGCGACAGATGAACCGCTGAATCAGACTTGCGTGGATAACCGTTATGAATATGTGAAAAAAGCTTCCGCACCTTATGTACAATGGCTGGGACAGAAAGAGAACCCGGAAGGAGTCGGTTGGGCGACAGGAGAGAACTACGGGTATGATATTGCAGGGATGTTGCAACATTTACTTTTAAAAGAGCAAGGTTAAGAAGATATGGCTGGACTTCCGGCGGTGGTTATGATATTTTAAGATTTCTTAAAGAAAGGGAAATCCCTTGACAAATCAGCCTTTGACAGCTATAGTAGTAACAGTTAAAAAGTATTTAACAACTATGTAAAGATACAGGTGTTGAAGAAGAGGAGTACATCATTACTTCCCACAGAGAGAACCGTTCAGATTGCTAAGAGGATCTGGCTGTGAGACGGTTTGGAAAAAGGATGATGGAAGGTAGCTTCGGAGCCGGAATTCTGAAAGGTCGAAGAGGTTGGATAGGAGTTCCCGGAGTCGTTCACGTTACAGAACGAAGAGATGTATATGTAAAGAACAAGGTTAATACAAACAGTAACAAGTTCTTACATATATAAATAAGGTGGTACCGCGAGATTTTCGCCCTTTACGTGAAGTAGAGGGCGTTTTCTAGTTATAGAAGAAAGAGATATCCACTTTTAAAACAATGAGATTGTGGAAAACAACTACAAAATTAACATAATATGTGGAAAAAGGAGAACAATCATGAGCAAAGAACTCGCAAAGACTTACGATCCGAAACAGATCGAAGAGAAACTCTATGAGAGATGGTGTGAGAACAAGTATTTTCATGCTGAAGTAGACAGAAGTAAGAAACCATTTACAACAGTAATGCCGCCTCCGAATATTACAGGAAAGCTGCATATGGGACATGCACTTGACAATACACTGCAGGATATCCTGATCCGTTACAAGAGAATGGAAGGATATAACGCACTGTGGATTCCGGGAACAGACCATGCAGCAATCTCTACAGAGGTTAAGGTTACAAATCAGCTCAAAGAAGAGGGAATCGACAAGAAAGAACTCGGACGTGAGGGATTCCTTGAGAGAACATGGCAGTGGAAAGAAGAATATGCAGGAACAATCGAGAACCAGTTGAAGAAACTTGGTATTTCCTGTGACTGGGACAGAGAGCGTTTCACAATGGACGAGGGATGTTCTAAGGCTGTAGAAGAAGTATTCATCAATTTATACAACAAGGGATATATTTACAAAGGCTCCAGAATCATCAACTGGTGTCCGAAATGTAAGACATCTCTGTCAGACGCAGAGGTAGAGCATGAGGATCAGGACGGAAACTTCTGGCACATTAAGTACCCGATCGCCGGAACAGACCGTTTCCTTGAGATTGCAACAACACGTCCGGAGACACTGCTTGGAGATACAGCGATCGCCGTTCACCCGGATGATGAGAGATACAAAGATATCGTAGGAAAGATGGCAATCCTTCCGCTTGTAAATCGTGAGATTCCGATCGTTGCAGATTATTATGTAGACAAAGAATTCGGAACAGGTGCTGTTAAGATCACACCGGCACATGACCCGAACGATTTCGAAGTAGGAAAGCGTCATAACCTTCCGGAGATCAACATCATGAACGATGATGCAACAATTAACGAGAAGGGTGGAAAATATGCAGGAATGGATCGTTACGAGGCGAGAAAAGCAATCGTAGCTGATCTTGATGAGCAGGGATACCTTGTAAAGGTTGTTCCTCACATGCATGCAGTAGGAACACATGACCGTTGTGGTACAACCGTTGAGCCGCTGATCAAACAGCAGTGGTTTGTAAAGATGGATGAGCTTGCAAAACCGGCGATCAACGCACTGAAGACCGGTGAACTTCGTTTCGTACCGGAGCGTTTTGACAAGATTTACCTTCACTGGCTTGAGAACATCAAAGACTGGTGTATCTCCCGTCAGATCTGGTGGGGACACAGAATTCCGGCTTATTACTGTGATGAGTGCGGTGAATTCGTAGTTGCGAAAGAAGCGCCGGAGAAATGCCCACACTGTGGATGTACACATTTCACACAGGATGAGGATACACTGGATACATGGTTCTCTTCCGCACTGTGGCCGTTCTCCACACTTGGATGGCCGGAGAAGACAGAAGACCTTGATTACTTCTATCCGACAGATGTTCTTGTAACAGGATATGACATTATCTTCTTCTGGGTAATCCGTATGGTATTCTCAGGATATGAGCATACAGGAAAAGCTCCGTTTAACACAGTACTGATCCACGGTCTTGTAAGAGACTCTCAGGGACGTAAGATGAGTAAGTCTCTTGGAAATGGTATCGATCCGCTTGAGATCATCGACAAGTACGGTGCAGATGCCCTGAGACTGACACTGATCACAGGAAATGCACCAGGTAACGACATGCGTTTCTACAACGAGCGCGTTGAGGCAAGCCGTAACTTTGCAAACAAAGTATGGAATGCATCCAGATTTATCCTGATGAATATGGAGAAGAACGTTGTAGAGGAACCGGAAGACTTCCTGCTGAAGCCGGCAGACAGATGGATCCTTTCCAAGGTAAACAGCCTGACAAAAGAAATGACAGAGAACATGGACAAGTTCGAGCTTGGTATCGCAGTTCAGAAAGTTCATGACTTTATCTGGGATGAGTTCTGTGACTGGTATGTAGAGATCGCAAAATATCGTATCTACCATGCGGAGGAAGATTCACAGTCCGCAAACTGTGCTCTGTGGGTACTTAAGACAGTTCTTGGACAGGCACTTAAGCTCCTTCATCCATTTATGCCATTTATTACAGAAGAGATCTACGGAGCACTTGTACCGGAGGAAGAGTCATTGATGATGTCAAGCTGGCCGGTATACAGAGAGGATTGGAAGTTCCCATATGCTACAGAAGTTATTGAGCATGTAAAAGCAATCACACGCGGAATCAGAAATATGCGTGCTGAGATGAATGTTCCGAATAACAAACGTACAAAGGTTTATATTATCAGCAGTGATTCAAAACTGCTTACAGCACTTGAAGCACTCAAGGAATCTGTAAAACCGTTGATGCTGGCAAACGATATTATTCTTCACTATGAGAAGAAAGATGTTGCTGATGATGCAGTATCTATCGTTGTTCCGGGAGCAACAGTTTACCTGCCGCTGGAAGACCTTGTAGACTTCGAGCAGGAGAGAGAAAGACTGAAGAAAGAGGAAGAGAGACTCAACAGCGAGATAAAGAGAGCACAGGGAATGCTTGCAAATGAAAGATTCACAAGCAAAGCACCTGCAGATAAAGTTCAGGCTGAGCGTGATAAACTTGAGAAATATACAAAGATGCTTGAGCAAGTAAAAGAGAGAATCGATAGTCTCAGATAACTGTGGGGGGAGAAAAGCTGCGAAAAAGCAGGAAACTGTAAACAGCAGTTTAGACACAGTATCAGGTATTAGACGGCAAAAAGTCGCACGGCAGAAAGGAGCTAAGATCCCATGCCGTGCATTTTGCCTATAAGAAAGAGGTTATAGATGAAGCGGATTCATATTAAAAAACCAGATATCAAAGGATTTTTTACAAAGGTCAAAAATCTGAAACCAGAAGATATCAAGAGACACTATCAGGAGAAAAAAGCAAGACGCCAGAGAATCCTGGAACAGAGAAGAAACAGTAAATTTGCGAAAAAGATGCAGCCGGTTTATAAGTGGATGAACAGATTTTCACTCGTCCTTCATTATCTGCTGGCCTGTGTTTTGAATTTTTTGATTGAGGTGATCTCAAGGCATTCCTTTTTTGAAGCATGGAGCTACATGACAGGAACACCGCTCGTGTTTCTGTTTAACGTATTTCTAATTTTTGCAACATTTATGATTGTTTATCTGTTCCGCAGACGTGTATTTGTCAGAATTCTTCTTAGTGTATTCTGGCTGTTTCTGGGAGCATGTAACGGATATCTGCTCCTGAAGCGAGTTACACCGTTCAATGCACAGGACTTGAAAGTTCTGTCAGATGCCTTGGAACTGACAAGTAATTACTTTAATGGCTTTGAGATCGTGATGCTTACCATTGGAATCGCAGCTGTTGTTTTGTGGGTGATTTCCATGTGGCGCCGCGGTGGGCAGTATACTGGAAAGATGCACCGCATTATTGCAGTGATCGCTGTTGTGGCATCCGGATTTGCCTATGTAGGACTTACTGATGTTGCAATCGACAAGCGAGTGATCTCAAATTATTTTGGAAATATCGCATTTGCTTACGAAGACTATGGATTCCCATATTGTTTCGCAGCAAGCTTATTTAATACAGGAATCAATCAGCCGGCCGGTTACAGTGAAGAGACGATGGCAGAGATCAACAAGGATGGATGTCTTAACGTGAGTGAGACAAGCCGTTCAAAAGAGGAACTGCCGAATATCATGTTTGTCCAGCTGGAATCTTATTTTGATCCGACAGAGGTAGAATGGCTGAGATTTTCCGAGGATCCGATCCCAAATCTCAGAAAGCTTTATGCTGACTATTCTTCCGGATATTTTAAAGTTCCATCTGTCGGAGCAGGTACAGCGAATACAGAGTTCGAGGTGCTTACCGGAATGAATATGCGTTTCTTCGGACCGGGAGAGTATCCATACAAGACTTATGTGAAGACGACACCTCTTGAGAGTGCGGCAAGTGCACTTTCATCCCTTGGATATGGTGCAGAGGCACTTCACAACAACGGCGGTAATTTCTACAGTCGTGCCAAAGTATACAACAACATGGGATTCGACCATTATACAAGTAAGGAATTCATGAATATCTTAAAGACGACTCCGAAGGGATGGGCGACAGATGATATTCTTGTTCCGAACATCATGGAGTCTTTGGACACAACAGACGGAACAGACTTTGTATGTACAATCAGTGTGCAGGGACATGGAGATTATCCGACAGAGCCGACCTTGGAAAATCCGGAGATCAATGTAACCGGAGTGGAAGATGAAGGCAAGAGAAATGCATGGGAGTACTATGTAAATGAAGTCCATGAGATGGACAAATTCGTTGGACAGCTGATCGATGCAATCGAGCAGAGAGGGGAACCGACAGTGCTCGTATTCTACGGAGACCATCTCCCGACACTTGGTCTGGAAGCAAAAGACCTGAAAGGAAAATATCTGTACAATACGAATTATGTTATCTGGGACAATATTGGACTGGAAAAGAAAGATGGGAATATCGCTGCTTACCAGATTATGGCAGAAGTCTTTGATCGTTTGGATATTCATACAGGAACTATTTTCAATTACCATCAGCAGAGAAGACAGACAAAGAATTATCTTGCTGATCTGGAATTACTCCAGTATGATATCATGTACGGAAAACAGTATGTATACAAGGACAGTGGAGCTCCGATCACAGAAGGACATATGGTCATGGGGGTAAAGGATGCGACGATCACCAGTGTTGTGGAGCAGCTGAAAGGAACTTATAGCATTTACGGAGAGAACTTTACAAAACAAAGTAAGGTTTATATCAACGGAGAGAAGCAGACAACAAAATTCCTGAACAATACAAGACTGGATCTGAAAGAGTCAGAAATCAAAGATGGCGATCAGATCATGGTCGCGCAGTGCGGTTCAAGCAATACAATCTTCCGTACATCGAAGACTTATGAATATACAGGAGGCCAGCTTGTAGAAGTGACAGACCAGGATACGGATGTTGAAAATGGAAGACAGGCCTTTGTAGAACAAAAGGAAGAAAAGAAAAAATGACCTATAAGGAAATCGTAACCTATATAGAAGAAATTCCAAGATTTACAAGAAAGCACTCTCTGGCTCATACCAGAGAGATGCTTCTGTTTTTGGGAAATCCGCAGAATGGAAAGAAGATCATTCATGTAGCGGGAACGAATGGAAAAGGTTCTGTATGCGCTTATCTGGATGCGATGCTCAGGGCAGAAGGAAAAAGCACCGGATTGTTTACTTCACCGCATCTGGTGAAAATGAATGAACGGATTGTTCTGAACGGAAAGCAGATCAGTGATGAGGGTTTCTGCGAAGTATTTGAAGAGACCATGCAGGCTGTCCGCAGGATGCAGGATGCAGGATTGGAGCATCCGACATTTTTCGAATTCTTATTTGCAATGGCGATGAAAGCTTATGACAGAGCAGGAATGGAATACATTGTCCTTGAGACAGGACTTGGAGGTCGGCTGGATGCAACAAGTTCTGTAGAACCGGTCGCCTGCGTGATCACATCGATCGGTCTGGATCATATGGAATATCTTGGTGATACAGTGGAACAGATTGCGGGAGAGAAAGCAGGAATCATCCGGCCGAAAGTTCCGGTGTTCTTTGCACAGACAGCACCGGGAAGTGATTCTGTAATTGAAAAAACAGCAGAAAAAGAAGGCTGTTTCTGTAAAAAAATAGGGAAAGATGCGTACGAAATTCTTGGAATTAAAGATAAACATATTGCATTTTCCTGCGCAAGTGCTTATTATGGAACTACCACGTGGAAATTAAATAATATTGGAACCTATCAGCCGGGGAATGCACTGCTTGCGATGGAAGTGATGCGTTATCTTTTCAAAGAAAACGGTCATCTACAAGAGTGGAGAACAGCACTTGCCAGGGTGAAATGGGCAGGAAGAATGGAAGAGATTCTTCCAAAAGTATACGTTGACGGAGCACATAATGTAAGTGCCATTCAGGCATTTGCAAGAAGTGTTCCGAAGAATCCAGATGGAAATATTATTTTATTTTCGGCGGTAAAAGATAAAGAATATGAAGAAATGATTTCGTATCTATGTAAACATGCTGATGCGGAAGAATATGTAGTAACATTGATCGACGGAGATCGTGCGACAGACGCACACATTCTGGGTGAACTGTTCCGGAAATATACAGAACAGCCGGTGACTGTGATTGAATCTGTCAAAGAGGCAATGCAGTATGTATTGCGGATTCAGGGGAGAAGAACGGTATATTGTCTCGGGTCTCTTTACCTGACAGGAATGATCAAAGAGATTATACAGGAATCTTTAAGCGGATGTGGGGAGGTTTGATTGCAGATGCTTAATTATGAAGAAGAACTCAAAAAATTCAAGCCAAGTCTCGAGGTGGACCAGATTGAGGAAGCTGTTTACAAGGAAGATCTGACAGATATGCAGGATATCGTAAAAGAGGTTATGGCAAAGAAAGAAAAAACGGTGAGAAGATAGAAAGATAGTGGTGGGTATAAATGGATTACACAAAGAAGATCATGTATCAGTCAAATTCCTGGTACAATGATGGACTGCGCAAAGCCCAGGTGAGAGATATGTCCGGGGCAATTGTTTCCTTGCAGCAGAGCCTGCAGTATAACAGGGAGAATATTGCGGCGCGGAATCTTTTAGGTCTTGTGTATTATGGCATAGGGGAAGTTTCAGAAGCTCTTGTGGAGTGGATCATCAGTAAGAATCTGTGCCCAAGAGACAATATTGCAGATTATTATATTAAAAATGTACAGAATTCAGCGAATGAATTAGAATCACTGAATCAGGCAATTAAGAAGTTTAACCAGTGTCTGGTTTACTGTCAGCAGAACGGGGAAGATCTTGCGATCATCCAGTTGAAACAGGTGATCGCGTCTCATCCGACATTTTTGAAGGCGTATCAGCTTCTGGCTCTGATCTATATACAGATGAATCAGAATACAAAGGCAAGACAGATTCTTATAGAAGCAAAGAAATTAGATACAACAAATGAACTGACACTAACCTATTTGCAAGAAGTTACAAAACAGCGTGGCAGATATGGGAAGAATGCAGAGAGAAGTTTCCGGAAACCAAAAAGTGCGACAGTAGAATACAGTCTTGGAAATGAGACGATCATTCAGCCGAAACGTTCTAAGATCCGGGATATGGCACAGCAGCTTGCATTTGCCAATATATTGATCGGAATGGTTCTTGGTGCTGCTTTGATCTGGTTTCTTGTTGCTCCGGCGGTGAATCAGAACCGCTCGGAGAAGTTGAATAATCAGATGCGTGCATACAGTGAACAGATCAACACACTGGAAGCACAGGTGAGTGCCCAGACAAGAACACTGGATCAATATCGAACAGCCGGAGACGAGGCACAGAAAGCAGTTGATCAGGCAAAGGCAACATCTGACAGCTATGAGAAACTGCTTCAGGTTTCAAGTCAGAGCCGTTCCGGAGAATATAGTTATACGGATATGGCAGACGCGCTGCTTGAGATTACAAGAGATTCTCTTGGAGACAGTGGAAAAGAGATGTATGATACACTTTCTGATTCTATTTTCCCAACAGCATGCAGGAGAAGATATGCAGCCGGTGTAGATTCACTGGAATCAGAGGACTATGATCAGGCGATTGAGTACCTGACAAAGGTTGTGAAGATGGACGAAAGTTATAATGATGGACAGGCTATTTATCGTCTGGCACAGGCTTATCAGGGAAAAGGTGATACAGAGAATGCAAAGACCTGGTATCAGAAGATGGTAGATACTTATAATAATTCCAGATATATTGAGGATGCGAAAAAGCAGCTTGCAATTCTGAATGGAGATGCCAGTGCAGATACAAGTGCAGATAGTAGTTCAGTATCAGAGGACTCAGAAAATTCCGATGACTCAGAAAATTCCGATGACTCCAATAGTTATGATAATTCTCAGGATAATGGAGATTACGATAATTCTGACAATACAGAGGATGACGAATAAGATTACGAAGGAAAAGGATATGCGAAGAAGCATATCCTTTTTTAGCGTACGGATTCAGGTAATTAAACGGAAAATGAGAAAAGCAGGAGGCATGAAAATATATGAGATATCAGGTACAGGAAAATTGTCTGACGATCTATCTTCCAAGAGAGGTAGACCATCATAATGCAGATGAAATAAGGAAAGAAGCGGATGCAGTGATCAGCAGAAATCATATCAGATATGTGATCTTTGACTTTGACAGGACAGATTTTATGGATAGTTCAGGAATTGGAATCATTATGGGGAGGTATAAGACCGTCAGTCTGATCGGAGGAGAAGTCTGGGCGGTACATACGAACGAAAGAATCCGGAAGATTCTTACATTTTCAGGAGCAGCAAAGATTATGCAGATTTATGAGGGGGAAAAGTGATGGAGGCGAGTAATACACAGAATAATGAGATGGAGATCCGCTTTGACAGCAGATCAGAAAATGAGGGATTTGCCAGAGTATCTGTAGCATCCTTTTTAACACAACTAAACCCAACGGTGGAAGAAGTAGCAGATGTGAAGACTGCAGTGTCAGAAGCTGTAACAAATGCGATTATCCACGGATATGAACAGAGAGTAGAGAAAGTAAAGATACATTGTAGTATAGAAAACCAGCTTTTTACAGTAGAAATATCGGACCGTGGAAAAGGTATTGCAAATGTGGAAAAAGCAATGGAACCGATGTTTACAACAAAACCGGAGGATGATCGGTCAGGAATGGGATTTTCTTTTATGGAAGCATTTATGGATACTGTGGAAGTAGAGTCAAAGGTAGGGGAAGGAACCAGTGTGAAAATGACTAAGACAATAGGTAAAGGGAGCAGAATATGGACGACACAATCGCTTTAATCAGAAAGTCACACGACGGAGATAAAAAAGCGAGAGAAGAACTTGTTGAAAAAAATATAGGTCTTATCTGGTGCGTAGTAAAGCGATTTTACGGAAGAGGTGCAGAACCGGAAGACTTGTTTCAGATTGGAAGCATTGGACTGCTTAAGGCAATTGATAAATTTGATTTTTCTTATGAAGTACAGTTTTCAACCTATGCTGTTCCAATGATATCCGGAGAAATCCGGCGTTTTTTGAGAGATGACGGAATGATAAAAGTCAGCCGTTCATTGAGAGAGCTATCCTATAAGAGTCTGCAGGCGAGAGAAAAGATGACCAGGATACTCGGGAGAGAACCGACATTGAAAGAGTTATCAGAAGAGCTTCAGATAGATTGTGAGGAGATCGTCCAGGCAATGGAGTCGTCAGTGGAGGTGGAATCCATATATAAGCCGATCCATCAGAAAGAGGGAAGCGAGATCCTTCTGATGGATAAGCTGGAAGAAAAAGACAGGCAGGAAGAAAAGGTGCTTGATCGAATTGTATTAAAAGAAGTACTGGAAACACTTGAAGCGAAGGAACGGACGATCATTTATCTGAGATATTTTGCAGGAAAGACGCAGGCTGAGATAGGAAAGAAAATGGGAATGTCTCAGGTGCAGGTGTCAAGGACAGAAAAAAAGGTGCTGGAGCGGATGCGGAAAGAAATGAAGCGGTAGAGTTTACCATCTTTTCCAAAAAAACAATCCCGCTCCGATTCCTTTCCCTAATGCAACCATTATCACAAACACCGCGAGATACCGGACAATCCTTGCCCGTCTCATAAAAATGGGAAATACATTCAAAATTTCTGCAAGTGCCATTGCCCAGCAACCAACAAAAATCCCTCCGAAAAGTCCATAAATTGCAAGAAATATCATCCTTCCCGGAAGATTAACTTCAAAAATCTGAAACAAGTTTCCAAGGATCGCACCGGCTGCTACCATATCTTCATAAATTAAAATATGATTGCCGGTATGGGTACGATCTGCAAAATCTGAGATCACACCAAGTTCCACAATGAAAGAAAAGACACCGCCAGCTACTATCATTCCGGCACTTAAACCAAGCAATGCCAGGAAAATTGTCTGCAACAAGTTCATTTTCCGACCTCCAGTTCTTTCTTTTGCCGTGCTGCATTTTCCACCAGAGTTGTCTGGATATCATTTTCATAAAGACGCATCTGTATTTCCATCGGTGTAGGATCTACTGTAAAGCGTTTCTTACCAAAGTGATTAAAAAATATTAGAATTCCGATTGCAAGCCCTATGGAATACGTGACTTCCAGAACAGAAAAACCATCTGTCTTCTTTCCCATGATCAGTTCATAAATCTGACCAAATAGCTTCGTTACCCCAACATCATTATTGAATGCCATGATCGAGAAGGCAGATCCAAAGAAAATCACTGCGGATACCAGAACTACCTTTAAAATGTGCCAGAGAAGAGGTGGTGTTTTCTGATTTTCATAAGTAACGATAATATCTGTTTCGCCCAGATTTTGGATCTCCAGCCGGGGATACTGTTCATGAATACAAGCAATGATTTTCAACACGGAAATTACATAGCGCTGTTCTTTTTCCTCCCGGATCTTCAAAATCCGCAAAGTTTTTACTTTCATCAGGATGGTCTTGTCTGAACACTCCATATTCAGGAGGTCTCCTAACATGACGTTTTGCTTTGATACCTCAACATTCCTGTCTGCTTTGAGATAAAGAGTTGTTGATTCAGATGCCATGGACGATCACCTCCAGTTTCTTATCCGGAGCAGAATATTTGTTACTGTTCACACGATGTGCGACCAGCAACGCATCTCGCCATTTTAAATCGCCTTTGGCGATGGGGCGAGATGCATTCAAGTCAAAACGCGCATCCTCCGTGTCAATCAGCGGAGTGATTGACACGGGAGTGAACAGTAACGAATATTTCACAAGATATCCCTCATCATTTTGCATTTTCTTCTGTCCATTCCAATAAAACAGACCAATAACAACTGCGCATAGTAAAAGGATTATTAAAGCAAACCATCTCTTTTTCGCTCTGTTTTTCATTTCATCAGACCTCCTGAAGTGTTTTTTTCTATTATTTGGTAACTGTTCAGAGCCAAGCAAAATTTCAAAAAACAGGTATAAAATGCTTGCATTTTTAAAACTGTTTTTGAAATTTTATTTGGCGGATACGCCACACCGACGAAATGCGTAGCATTTTGGAGGTTGGCTCTGAACAGTTACATTATTTGCAGCTTTAATAAAAATATACTTTTCGTTTTCATTATCTTGACAAGCAATAAATCCCGTACTAAAATAAATACATAAGCAAAACCGAAACGTTTCGGTTTTGGAAATAAGGAGGACGATACGATGCCATTAGTTACATCAGAAAAGATGCTTTTAGACGCAAAGAAGGATGGATACGCAGTAGGCGCATTCAATGTAGAGAATATGGAGATGGTTAAAGCAGTCATCGCTGCAGCGGAGGAGCTGAACGCACCGGTGATGCTTCAGACAACACCTTCTACTGTAAAGTACGGAACATTGGAGACATTTGCAGGAATCGTGAAAGCAGAAGCTGCGAAAACAAAGATCCCGGTATGTCTGCATCTGGATCACGGCAATAGCTTTGAACTTGCAGTTCAGGCAATGAAAGCTGGTTACACATCTGTTATGATCGACGGTTCCCACGAAGATTTTGAGAATAATATCGCAGTGACGAAGAAGGTTGTAGATGTAGCAAATGCATTTGGTATTCCGGTAGAAGCTGAACTTGGTAAAGTTGGCGGAAAGGAAGACGACCTTGAGGCTGATGCTGATACGAACACAGATCCGCAGGAAGCGAAAGAATTCGTAGAGCGCACAGGAGTTTCCTCTCTTGCAGTAGCGATTGGAACAGCGCACGGCTTTTATGTAGGAACCCCGGTTCTTGACAAGCCAAGAGTAAGCGCAATCAAAGAAGTTGTAGATGTTCCGCTCGTGCTTCATGGAGCTTCCGGACTGAGTGAAGAAGACGTAAGAGAATGTGTAGAGCGTGGAATGTGTAAAGTCAACTTTGCTACTGAGCTTCGTGTTGCATACACAGATGCCGTGAAGAAACTGCTTGAAGAGAAGCCGGAGACATTCGATCCGAAGAAACTCGGTGTTGTTGCGATGGAAGCTGTAAAAGAACAGGTGATCGCACGCATGAAGATGTGCGGATGTGATGGAAAAGCAAAATAAAACAAGTGATAGCTTACAAGATACAGAATAAGGAAATAAGTTTATGGGTGCAACGATGAAAGACATTGCCCGAGAGACAGGGCTCGGACTTGCAACAATTTCTTCTTATCTAAATGGAGGAAATGTGCGTGAGAAAAACAGAATCAAGATCGAAGAGGCAATTGAGAAGCTTCATTTTGAGGTAAATGAAGTTGCAAGAGGATTAAAGACAAACCGAACAAAGACCATCGGAATCATCTTACCCGAGTTGAACAACATTTTCTTTTCAGAGATCATTACAGCAGCGGAAGATTTATTAAGAAGTCATGGGTATGCGACGATGATCTGTGACTGCAGATCCGATGTGAAGCGAGAAGAAGAGGCAGCAGAATTCCTTCTTCACAGAAGAGTGGATGGTTTGATCATGATGCCAACCGGAGCAGAGAAGAAAGTATTTGATAGATTTAGAAAATCCGGAAGACCGGTTGTACTGATCGACCGAAGGATGGAGAACGGAGATTGTGACTGCGTTCTTGTAGACAATGAAGGAGCAGCGCAGAACGCAGTGAAACGGCTGATGAAAAAAGGGCATAAGAAGATTGGTATGATAACAGGACCGGATAATGTGTATACAGCAAGGGAACGTCAACGAGGATATGAGCTTGCAATACAAGAATCATCCAAAGCTAGATCAGCACAACAATCAGATTTAAAAGGCAAAACAGATACAAAACTTTTGGCAGATGGTAACTACACGATTGCCGGCGGAGCGAAAGCGATGCGCAAGCTTTACGAAGACAATCCAGATATGACAGCAGTCTTTATCTCCAACTACGAGATGACAGTCGGAGCAATGATGGAGATCAATGACCTTGGTATCAAAGTTCCGGAACAGCTGTCTGTGATAGGATTTGATAACATGGATTTTGCAAGAGCTGTAGTACCAAGATTGACAATCGTGTCACAGCCAACGGAAGAGATTGGACAAGCGGCAGCAAATCTGTTATTGAGTCATCTCGAAGATAAGGATGAAACATCAGATAAAACATCAGACAAAATAGAAACAACAGAGACAATCTGGCTGAAAACCGGATTCGTAGAAGGAGAATCAGTGGCGGACATTTCATAAAGAGGAGGAGACCATGGGAGAATATTTATTAGGAATAGATATCGGAACCAGTGCCTGCAAGATTGCAGTCTTTGCAAAAGACGGAACCGTCAAGGCAACCGGAACCGGTGATTATCAGGTTTATTACCCACATCCTGGATGGGCAGAACAGAATCCGGAAGAATGGTGGGAAGCAGTTTGCGATGCAATCCCAAGGGTACTCGTAAAAGGAAATATTTCCCCGGAAGAGATTAAAGGAATCGGAATCGATGGACAGAGCTGGTCTGCGATCGCAGTCGATAAAGATGGAAATGTACTTACGAACACCCCAATCTGGATGGACACAAGAGCCACAGATATCTGTGAAGAATTCAATGAAAAGATTGGGAAAGACAAGATCTTCGAGCTTTGCGGCAACTCTTTGCAGCCATCTTATACAACTGCAAAGATCATCTGGTATCAGAGAAATCTGCCGGAAGTCTATGCAAAGACTTATAAGATCCTTCAATCCAACAGTTATATTGCATACAAACTGACCGGTGTGATGACACAGGATCTTTCTCAGGGATATGGCCTTCACTGTTTTGATATGAGAACAGGAACCTGGAATGAAGAGATGTGTCAGGAATTTGGATTTTCTTCTGAGCTATTGCCGGAAATTCATGCCTGTCATGAAGTGATCGGTGAGGTAAATGAGAAAGCTGCGAAAGAAAGCGGACTGGCGGAAGGAACACCGGTCGTGGCCGGAGGACTCGATGCAGCATGTGGAACTCTCGGTGCAGGAGTGATCCACAGCGGAGAGACACAGGAACAAGGTGGACAGGCAGGTGGAATGAGTATCTGTACTGACCAGTATCGTGCCGATGAGCGGTTGATTCTTGGATTTCATGTCGTGCCGGATTGCTGGCTCTTACAAGGCGGAACAACCGGAGGCGGCGGAGTGATGCGCTGGCTTGAGCGGGAGTTCGGGGCGTACGAAAGAGAAGAAGGAAAACGTCAGGGAAAAAGCTCACTGGATTTATTTAATGAAGAGGCGGCAGCAGTAGCACCGGGAAGTGACGGAGTGATCTTCCTCCCATATATGTCCGGTGAGAGAACTCCGATCTGGGATCCAAACGCAAAAGGTGTCTACTACGGATTAGATTTCAGTAAGACAAAAGGACACTTCATCCGTGCGGCAATGGAAGGAACAGCCTATGCATTGAAGCATAACCTTGATGTTGCGGAAGAAGCCGGAGCGAAAGTAGAAGTCCTGCGTGCGATGGGCGGATCAGCAAACTCCTTATTGTGGACACAGATCAAGTCTGACATCACAGGAAAACCAATTGTTGTTCCATCCTCTGACACAGCAACAACACTCGGTGCAGTGATTCTTGCCGGAGTCGGAATCGGAATGTACAAAGACTTTGACGAGGCAGTGAAGCTTACTATTGAAGAGAAGCGTTCCCACGAACCGAATAATGAAAACAGAAAAGTTTACGATAAAAATTACGAAACATATATAGAACTTTATAAACAATTAAAGGAAACTATGGCGAAAAACCATGAATAAGAAATAAATTAACAAAAGATCAAAAAAGGAGGATCTTGAAAATGAAAGCAGCAGTTGTATGCGCCAACGAAGACGTACAGTATCTTGATTACGAAGAACCGACACCGGGACCGGGCGAAGTTAAGGTCAAAGTAAAATGTTCCGGTATCTGCGGATCTGATATTCCACGAGTACTTCACAACGGAGTTCATTTCTATCCAATCGTACTTGGACATGAGTTCTCAGGAGATGTTGTAGAAGTAGGTGAAGGTGTAACAAAGGTTAAGGTTGGAGATCACGTATCCGGTGCACCATTGAAACCATGTATGAAATGTGATGACTGTCAGAACGGAAACTTCTCTCTGTGCAAACATTACAGCTTTATTGGTTCCAGAGAGCAGGGATCCAATGCCGATTATGTAGTGATCCCAGAGCAAAATGCAGTTGTATATGATCCAGGCATTCCGTATGAACAGGCGGCCATGTTTGAGCCTGCCACTGTAGCTATCCACGGTGTATTCCAGAATGATTATCAGGGCGGACAGTATGTTGCAGTACTCGGCGGCGGAACGATCGGAATGTTTACAATGCAGTGGTGCAAGATCTTCGGATCCAAGAAAGTTGTAGTTTTCGACATCAGTGATGAGAGACTTGAACTTGCAAAACGTCTTGGAGCTGACGAAGTTGTCAACACAACGAAAGATAATTTTATGGAAGAGGCAATGGCGATCACAGGCGGTAAAGGATACGGATTTGTATTCGAGACAGCCGGACAGGTTCCAACCATGCATATGGCATTTGAACTTGCAGGAAACAAATCCCATGTATGCTTTATCGGAACACCACATGTGAATCTTGAGTTCACACCGGCAATGTGGGAGAACATGAACCGTAAAGAGTTCAAACTGACAGGATCTTGGATGTCCTACAGCGCACCGTTCCCTGGCAAAGAGTGGGATCTGACAGCACATTACTTTGCGACAGGACAGCTGAAATTCGACAAGGGATTTATTTACAAAATGGTTCCGATGAGTCAGGCACAGGAAGCATTCCAGATGTTTAAGACACCGGGACTTGTACAGGGGAAAGTAATGCTTGTAAACGAAGATTAATCAGAGAGGGGGACAAGAGCTTTGATGTGTTAAAGCTCTGTACCGAATATGATACTTACAGTAACATTAAATGCAGCAATCGACAAAAGATATGTTGTGGAAGGCTATCAGGTCGGTGAAGTCAACCGTGTGAAAGAATGTGCGTATACGCCAGGCGGAAAAGGATTAAATGTATCCAAGCCGGCGTCTATCGCAGGAGCGGAAGTGGTCGCGACAGGATTTGTCGGAGGTCATGCAGGAAATTATATCGAAGACGCACTGAAACCATTTGGAATCAAGAGCGAATTCTATCATCTGGAAGAAGAGAGCCGATCCTGTATCAACATCTGGGATGAAGTCAATCACGTGCAGACAGAATTTCTTGAGCCGGGATTCACGGTATCTGAGGAAGAATTTAAGGGATTCGAAAAACATTTCACAGAACTGGTGAAGAAAGCAGATGTTGTTGCTATGTCAGGAAGTGTTCCAAAAGGACTTGACGGAACCGCTTATCAGCGTCTTGTAAGAATCTGCAAAGAGGCAGGAAAGAAAGTCATCCTTGATACAAGTGGAAAACTGCTTGAGATGGGAATCGAGGCAAAGCCGACGATGATCAAGCCAAACATTGATGAGATCCGTATGTTGACAGGAAAAAGCTGCGACAACTTCCAGGACATGGTAGATGCGGCAAAACAGATTCATGCAGATGGAGTCGAGATCGTAGCAGTGTCACTCGGTGGAGACGGTTCCTTTGTCGTATGTGATGACGGAATCTTTCGCGCACGTGTGCCGAAGATTGATGCGGTAAACACTGTAGGATGCGGAGATTCCATGATCGCCGGGTTCGCTCTTGGACTTAGCGAAGGACTTTCGGTTGAAGAGACATTGAAGAAAGCAAGTGCGATCTCAGCGGCAGCAGCACTCAGAGAAGAAACAGGATTCTTCGTAAAAGAAGATATGGAAAAGATCTATCCACAGGTGGAGATTGAGAAAATCGGTTAGATTAGATAAAAGGAGAGTTATCATGGGTGAATTTATTAATCCGGCAGATGTGCCAAAAGTAAAATTCTACACAGGTGATGAAGCACCATGTATCGGAATGGGAACATTTGGTTCCGACAGATTTACAGCAGATCAGATTGCTGAAGCAGTAGACGGAGCAATCAAAAGCGGATACCGCATGTTTGATTGTGCCGCATGCTACGGAAATGAACCGGAGATCGGTAAAGTATTTAAAAATGCATTTGATGAGGGAATCGTAGAACGTAAAGATCTCTTTATTATGACAAAAGTATGGAACGATATGCACGAACATGTCGAAGAAGCTTGCAAGAAAAGTATCGCAGATCTCCAGTGTGATTATGTGGATATGTATTATATTCACTGGCCATTCCCGAATTACCATGCACCAAAATGCGATGTAGAGTCAAGAAATCCGGATTCTAAACCATTCAGTGTGGAAGAATTCATGAATACATACAGACAGTGTGAAAAACTTGTCGAAGACGGATTGACAAGATTCATCGGAATCTCCAATATGACGATTCCGAAACTCGAAGCAGTACTTCCATTGATGAAGATCAAACCGGTTGCCTGTGAGCTCGAGATCCATCCTTGCTTCCAGCAACAGGAACTTTACGATTACCTCGTAGCACACGATATCCAGCCGGTAGGTTACATGCCAATCGGTTCTCCGATGAGACCGGAGAGAGATATGTGTCCGGAAGATGTAGCAGATCTGCAGACTCCGGTTATGCAGGAGATTGCGAAGGCTCATAACTGTCACCCGGCGATCATTGCACTGAAATGGGCAAGACAGAGAGGCGAGATTGCAATTCCGTTCTCACTTCACAATTATGTAAGCAACTTAAAAGCAATGACAGAAGATCCGCTGACAGAAGAAGAGATGGCGAAGATCGCAACACTCGAAAAAGGAAACCGCCTTGTAAAAGGACAGGTGTTCTTGTGGCATGGAGCAAAAGACTGGCATGATCTCTGGGATGAAGATGGAGAAATCGTGACATTGTAAAAAATGAGATAAAATGATGTTGAGAGATACAGCTCTTGTAGGAAGTTGAGACTTTTACAGGAGCTGTATTTTAGTAGAAAAAAGGATCGGATTTTCTGCGTGAAATAAAAAAGTTGACATGCACACATTTTTATGATAATATATCGCTCGTAACATTTTTGTAATAAATGTAATAAAAATGAAAATAATGCATAGTATTAATAAAGAATAGTAATTAAATGGTAAAAATTATGCAACAAAATTGTTAGGAGGGTATATGAAATTTAATAAAAATAAAAGGATGTTTCTGGCGATGTATACAGCAATGATGAGTGCGGTCATGCTGACGGGATTTGCAAGTTCCACGGAAGCACAGGAGCAGAGTGCTGTAGAATCAGAAGTGTCAACGGAGCCATCGGATCAGGAAGAAACTTTAGATGACACGCAGTCTGCCGGGGATGTAGGTACTGACTGGTGTGTATCAAAGGAAGTGATCGATGTACAGTCAGGGATGATCGAGAATGTGAAGATCGCGGCAGTTGAAGCGAAGATTGCTTATGAAGCAAAGCTGGAAGAAGAGAGACGTGCGGCGGAAGAAGCAGAACGGATCGCCAGAGAGAAGGCAGAAGCAGAAGCGGCAGCAGCGGCACAGGCAGAAGCAGCGGCTGCACAGCAGGCAGCAGAAAAAGAATTGCTGGCATCCCTGATCTTCTGTGAAGCGGGAAACCAGCCGTATGAAGGACAGGTTGCGGTTGGAGCGGTTGTAATGAACCGTATCAAGAGTTCCTCTTATCCGGATACGATGGAAGAAGTAATCTACCAGTCCGGTCAGTTCTCACCGGCAATGTCCGGATGGCTTGACCGCGTAAGAGCAAACCAGGGCTATACAGAAACTGCGATGCAGGCGGCAGAAGATGCACTTGCAGGAAGCAATCCGATTGGAGATTGTCTGTATTTCAGTGTAGGCGGTTACGGAACACGGATCGGAGATCACTTATTTCATTAGAATGCCCCACTCACAACATCTGATCAAACAGAGTTGATCAGATACTGTGGAATCCTTTTCCGATAATCTCACTTGTATTAGAGATCAGAATAAACGCCTTTGGATCAGTAATCTTGATGAAATTACGCAGGCGGACAGCCTGGGTACGGTTGAGCGCAGTCAGGACGATCGCTTTGTCCTGACCGGAATAAGCACCCGTTGCGTGAAAGACGCTGGCACTACGGTTCAGCTCATGAACGATGAAATCACAGATCGGTTCCGGGTCGTCACATACAACATTAAAATATTTGGACAAATTGAAGTTCTCGATAAAGGTGTCTACCATGAAAGAACGAATCGTAAGTCCGAGCAAAGAATATAATCCAGTTTTGATATCGAAGATAAAGAATCCGGCAATAGTGATCAACAGATCAGAAAGCATAAGAGCCGGTCCGATATTGAAGCTGGAATATTTTTTTAAAATCATAGCAATAATATCTGTACCGCCACTGGAACTGCCAATGTTGAACAAAATGGCAGAGCCAAGAGCCGGAAGTGCAATCGCAAAACAAAGCTCCAGCATCGGCTGGTCTGTCAAAGGAGCTTTCATCGGGCAGGCGCGCTCCAGAAAAGAAAGCGTTACCGAGAGCAGAATACTGCAATAAGCTGTCTTAGCTGCGAATTTCTTACCAAGAACAATCATTCCGATCACCAGAAGCGTCATACTGGCAACAAAGTTGAAATCACCGGCTGTCATAAGTCCTGTCTTCGCAATAAGAACAGCAAGACCGGTGATACCGCCGAAGGTAAAGTTATTCGTGAACTTGAAAAAGTAGGTACCAATCGCCATGATCAGTGTGCTGACTGTCAGTAAAAGAAAATGTTTCCCCTTGTCTAACATAAATAAATTCCTCCCCAAAAGAAAAATGATAGCTTTTGTGTGCAACATCCAATCTAAAAATCTGTCACAAATGTTTGTACATATGATTGTAAGCGTTGAAAAGTGAAAAGTCAACGCATGAAGTTATTCCAAAAAGGAAATACTGAAATTAAGCAAAGTACGAAAAACAGCATACAAAAATAGAAAGAAAAGCAACGAAAAGGAGGTTTTGGAGTGTGGAACCAGAAGTTAGAAATAAGCTGGATCTTGCAATAGAAATCCGTGACGTTTATGCAAGAGAGATCCTTGATTTCGCCGGGAATCCGGCTAT
Organism: Mediterraneibacter sp. 210702-DFI.5.30; assembly: GCF_020560115.1. Taxonomy (NCBI): domain Bacteria; kingdom Bacillati; phylum Bacillota; class Clostridia; order Lachnospirales; family Lachnospiraceae; genus Mediterraneibacter; species Mediterraneibacter sp. 210702-DFI.5.30. Next base: position 125,639 of record NZ_JAJCME010000002.1, on the reverse strand, counting down.
TGAAGTGGAAGTGCTGGCAGGAGGAGAAATCATAGGAAAAGCGTCTATGGCAGGGAAAAATTATAGTAAAAAAGAGCAGACAGAAAAACAGCAGGTGCACATCGAAGAAAAAATTGAACTGCTTAACAGTCAGATCGCACCGGAAATAATCGGTGAAAATGTATTTGAACAAAGAAAGATTGATACAATTCTGAAAGAAAACGGAAATGAACAGACATCCTTTGCAATATCACTTGCAGTGGCGCGAGCAGCAGCGGCTGCAGAAAAGATTCCGCTTTACAGGTATCTTGGAGGCGTACGTGCGGTACATCCAAGTATGCCGCAGCTGATCAGAAAAGAAGAAATTGAGATAGAAAAGATAAAAGAAATTAAGATAGACGAGAGTACAGTTCTTACGAAACTGTTCGAAAGAATACTGAAAGAACAGAATGAAGGGAATAAAATGATTCTCAGTCAGGAAACAGCAGGAACAGAAGACAGCTTCCTGGTAGATCTTGCAGTTGCAGCGAATATTACGATGATCTTGGTTGAAAACAGAGAAAGCGCTTATTATACAGTACTGAACAATCGATTGTTACAACTGGAAGAGAAGATTAGTGGATGAGGCAATCTCAAGAGATCAGGTAGAAATAAATAATGGGAGCATAGCTCCCAATTATTTAGCGACTTTATTTTACACTCTCTAAATACATTTCTGTCAGTTCAACAGCATCTGCAATACACTGAGAACATGGGACAACTTTCCCCTTTCCAGAGACTCCCTTTAGATCACGACAATAATAGGTTCCGTTCTTTTGACGGAATTTTTCTGCAAATTCTTTTGTTTTCTTATAGGTATCTGCTTTTGTAGCTTTTCCATTTTCAAGATTTCCAATGCTGTTGTCCATTCCAATAACCATCATCATTCCGGTTACAGCTCCGCACATGTCCATCATGCCCATGCCAAATCCGAATCCCTCAGAGATTTTAAACATTGTTTCCTGGTCTACACCAAATTCCTCACAGAAAGAACAGGCTACAGCCTGTGCACAGTTATACCCTTTGTCATGTAGTTCTAATGCTTTTTCCACTTTTGTATTCATTTTTTTCTCCTTGTGTTTAGAAATTCCAACTTATTTCTTTGATTTCAAATTGTTTTTATTATAACGCTCTTTTCTATTTATGACAATTAGTATTACGGATTTCAACAGAGGAAGGTGATGCTTTGAATGATTTCTGGTTACTGTTCACACGATGTGCGACCAGCAACGCATCTCGCCATTTTAAATCGCCTTTGGCGATGGGCGAGATGCATTCAAGCCAAAACATACATCCTCCGTGTCAATCAGCGAAGTGATTGACACGGGAGTGAACAGTAACGATTTCTGAACATCTCCCTTCATATTATTGTGTAAAAAGCTTGTATTGGCAGGAAGATATGTGTATTTTTATATTATATGATGATACCAGGATTGTGGGAGTGCATTGCACGAAACAATCCGTAGGTATCATAGTTGGAGGAGTATATGGTAATAGGAATTATAGAAGATGACAATTTGTTGAGAAAAGCATTGGATACATCTTTGAAAAATCAAGGTTATACAACGATTCTTGCTGGTTCGAGAAAAGAAGCAATTAAAAATATAGATAGTTCTGTAGATTTGTTGATCGTAGATATTGGATTACCGGATGGAGATGGAATAAATCTATATCAGGAGCTTCAAAAAAATAGAAAAATTCCAGCTATTTTTTTGACTGCAAAAGATGACGAAAAAGATATGTTAAAAGCGTTTGATACAGGAGCAGATGATTATGTGGTTAAACCATTTTCAATAAAAGTATTGTTAAAGCGTATTGAAGTTGTGCTAAAGAGAAAATCAAATGAAAATATTTTTATGTGCGGACAGGTTATGTTATATTCCGATAGAAAACAGGTTTTTGTTGGAGAGACGGAAATATCTTTGACACTCAAAGAGTATCAGCTTTTAGAATATTTTATTATGAACCAGAACCAGGTTCTTACAAAAAAGATGATAATGGAAAATATATGGGGAATCGATAGTGAATTCATTGATCCCAACACAATTAGCGTTATGATCAGCAGATTGAAAAAGAAATTGAATGATTCATCGAATGTTATCAGTAATGTATTTGGAATGGGATATAGAATGGGAGAGTAGCATGGCTGTAGCAAGTTTTACAGTACTTTTAATAGGTTTCATACTCGGAGGAAGCACTGTATATTTAGTTGAAAATCATTTGAGAACAAATGAAATGAATAAAATATATAAATTGACGGAATCCTTAATAAACGGCAATGAATTAGATGGTTCTGATATAGGGAAAGAAACGATCTATTCTAAAACGACCAATCAATTAATCCGTTTACAGGAAATATTGGAAGGAAGAAGGAAAGAGGCTGAAAAAAGTAAATATGAGATACAGAAATTAATTTCTGAGATTGCGCATCAACTAAGGACACCGCTGGCGAATATAAAAAATTATACAGAATTGCTGCAAGAGTCATTAAATGAAACTCAAGAAACATTGAATACAGAATACATAAAAGACTTGCGAACAAGTGAAGAACAATTATGTTTTTTGGTGGAGAGCTTTATAAAAACTGCCCGATTAGAGCAGGGAATCATACAAGTTCACACTCAAAAAGAAAATCTTGTTGAAACGATTCTAAATGCGTTGGGGCAAATACAGAAAAAGGCAGAAGAGAAAGATATCTATTTTCAAGTAGAATTGCCAGAGAAAATCATTTGCGAACATGATAAAAACTGGATGTGTGAGGCCCTTTATAATGTGTTTGATAATGCAGTCAAATATAGTAAAAACAACAGCAGGATCAATATCACAATGAAACAGACAGAAATGTTTTATAAAATTCAAGTAAGAGATTATGGAATTGGGATAAGAGATGGAGAAGAAAATAAAATTTTTCAAAGATTTTATCGTGGTGAGCAGGCAAGAGGGCAGGAAGGATGCGGAATTGGTTTATATCTTTCCAGAGAGAGTGTTCTATTACAAAAAGGGATGATGAAAGCAAAACAAATGAAGCCAGGGCTGCTTATAGAAGTAAATCTTCCGGTATAGACAGTTCATATGCAGCGTGTAAGAAGTTTGTAAGAGGTACCATGTATAATAGATTATGGCTGAGTTAAAGGTAGCATTTATGAAAGGAGTTTACAGAAAAGATGGATATAATCAAAGCCATGAATCTAAAAAAATATTATACATCCGATACATATGAAGTGCGTGCCTTAGATGGTGTGTCATTAACGGTGGAAGAGGGTGAATTTATAGCGGTTGTTGGTACGTCCGGATGTGGAAAGACAACACTTATGAACATGTTAGGAGGTCTTGACATTCCGGATTTTGGAGGTGTCTGGATCAGAAATACAAGTTTAAAAGATCTTAACAAGGAAGAAAGAACAATATTCAGAAGAAGAAATATCGGATTTGTATTCCAACAATACAATTTAATTCCTTCGCTTAGTATACGCGAAAACATAGTTCTTCCGATGCGACTTGACGGCAAGGAAATTGATATAGATTTCTTTAATGAGATTGTAGAAATTCTTGGATTAAAAGATAAATTAGAACGTTTTCCATCAACACTGTCCGGCGGGCAGCAACAGCGAGTTTCTATAGCACGGGCATTGTTGACGAAACCGGCAATTGTCCTGGCGGATGAACCGACCGGGAATCTGGATTCTGTTACAAGTATGGAAGTCGTAGGATTACTAAAATCCTGTGCTGCAAGATTTCATCAGACGACATTGATCGTGACGCATCAAGAAGAGGTCGCACAGATGGCAGACAGAGTAATACGTATGTCTGATGGAAAAATCTATACAAGAGATTGTTAGGAGGGGTTATTATGTTTCACAAGAACATTCCGAATAACAATAAAGACATAATCCGATTCCTGGCTAAAAATTTTGCAAGTACCAAGAAGGTGAGAAATACGATTTTATTTTGCTCGATCGTAATAGGTATTGTTGCTATTACCATGGTATTCGGAATCTCCTTTGGAAAAATACAGGCAGAAGAAATAAGATTAATCAGAGAAAATGGAACTTCTTCTTCGGGGAGAATAGAAGATGGAACAGAAGAACAATATGAAAAATTAAAACAACTGGATTATATAAAACAAGTTGCAAAAAGTATTTTTGTAGGTGAAGCTACAGAAGTTTCGGAGAACAATGCAAAAACGATATGTGATATAGTCTGGGCTGACTCAGAAAGCTGGAACAATTTTTTGAGACCGGCATATACCAATGTGATTGGAAGCTACCCACAGAAAAAGGATGAAATTCTATTATCTGAGCGGGCATTGAAAAAACTTGGTATCTCAGAACCGGAACAAGGGATGGAAATAAACTTAGATGTATACAAATATGTGTTCGAACATTCGAAAGAAAAATTCAAACTGTGTGGCTGGTATACGGACTCTGGAAATAAATTAGCAATCGGATATATTTCACATGACAAAATTAAAGAGTTGAAACTGGAAAAGGGTCCTTATACTTTACTTTTCAGTCAGAGTGATCATTTAAACAGGAGTAAAACAGAGGAAAAATTATATCAGACATTGCCGATGAAGAGTGCAGATCAGAAGATATACGTTTCTGATACAGCACAATATACTGCTGTTTCTAAATTCGCAGGTGGATATGAGATGGTGATATTGGGAACGATAGGAATTTTGTGTGGAATATATTTCCTTGTGCGCAATGTCCTTTGGATATCCATGAGCGAAGATGTTCAAAATCTCGGACTGCTCCACACGATCGGAGCCACAGAAAGACAGATTACAAAAATATACCGGAAACAAATGAGGTCACTCATGTTAAAAGGTTCTGTCTTGGGAAGTTTGATCTCTGCACTGATTTTAGTCTTATTAATACCGGAACTATTAGGTTTCCATTTTTATCAGGAAATGGGAGGGAATACAATACTTTCCTTTTTCAGACCGTGGATTCTTTTGCTTTCTGTTGTATTTGTAAATGGAATTTTGTGGATAGCATCGGAAGGCGTTATTAGAAAAATAATGAAGCTGTCTTGTATTGAGAGTGCTGCTTATAACGAAAATACAGTTGCCAGAAAAACAAAACACTTTGGGGAAATAGTGCCTAGACGTTCTGAAACAGAAGAAATGTTCTATATTGCGTGGGGAAATATAACACGGCATAAAGCACGATTTATCATTACAAGTCTTTCTATATTTTTAGGAGTCCTATCCTTTGTTCTAATGAATGTACTTACAAATGGATGTGATTATAAGCATCTTCTTGAGAAACGTCCTGATTTTTTGCTGGCAGGAGAGTTTAGCGAATTCGGGAAAAGCCAGGGGTGTGGGGAAGAATATAAAACAAGAGAAATCGATGTGGATCCTTTGCTGACGCAGGGAGATGATGTGGAACTGTTGTATGATAACGATTATGATGAATTTTCACCAATCTCTCAAGAGTTGGAGAAAAAAATACACAAGATAGATGGTATCGATTGGGAGAATTCTAATCTGATCGAAGGAGCTTATGTAACTACAGTTATATCCAGAAAGGGCATCCGTCCTTATGATGAAGGGCTTTCGAATCTTACAAATGACAATATGGTGGAAGGATTCAGTTGGGATACGGTACAGATTTTAAATGACAATCAAATCTTGTCGCTTGAGAAATACGTTCAGGATAATCAACTCAATATTGATTTGAAATCTTTGGAAGAAGGAAATGGTGTGCTGATCATACATGATCATATGCTGACCCCGGAACAGCAAAAACTTGCAGATGAAGCAATTGGCGAACCGGTATACTTTAAAACTTTGCTCTCAAGAGAAGATGCGATTCGTAGAAAAGAACAAAGTAATTCTGAGAATAAAGAGAAACAACAGGAAGACGAATTCCCTCAAAAAGAATCTGAAACATTTACTCTATGTGGTTATTTGGATCGGCAAAACGATGATTTCCCGGAAATAAATCAATCCTGGCATGGAGAATGCAGCTTATACTATTTTATCAGTGAGAAAGGCTTTCAAAAGATACCAACTGAGAAAAAGATATTAACAATGGAATTAACTGCCAATCCGGAAAAAGAACCTTATGTGAAAACACAGATCAGCGAGCTGGTCTCTGAGGAAAATAAGAAACGATCCGAAATGACAGAAGTATCAATGGATGAAGGAACCGGCGAAGCAGGAGTTTTTGTTATCTGTAAATCAGACCTGATGCAGCAAAAAGAAACATATATGCGAGGAAATCGAATTCTCTTAGGTGCTGTAAGTATCATATTATTCATTGCGGGATTGACTAATTATTGTAACGTTGTATTCACTGGGATGTACGCTCGACGAAAAGAGTTTGACGTAATGAAAAGTATTGGAATGACCGATAAGCAAATGAAATTAATGCTCTTTGGAGAAGGCAGTTATTATTTTATGTGTGTGGTGGGATTGTTATTTACTGTAGGAATGGCAGCTTTGGTTGGGGTAAAGATTTATATGGAAAATAAATTGTCATATTTCACATTTCGTTGGCCGATTCTTATTATCGCAGGAATAATGATATCACTTTTAGTGATTAATGTTCTGGTTACCCATTTTGTTGTTGGTTTTTGCGGTGAAGAAAAGGATTTGCATTGATTGAGATAATATTTCTTGTTAAACATTAAAAAGTGACCATTCATTTCTTCGACATCTTTTGCGCGGCAGTCGCCAAGGTCTCTACTTATGTATACAGCTGTCCGAAATGCGGGACTATGGTAAGACCCGACAAAATATCTCCGCTTATCAAAGGAAGTGTAGCAATCTCATCACTGGTTGCAGGTATCATGAATGCAAAGTATGTAAATGGTATGCCGTTGGCAAGACAGGAACGCGAATTCGCAAGGTATGATCTGAATCTTTCAACAAAGAAATTGAGCCGCCCAAGTGGGCGGCTTACTTTGATAATACGGATGATTACTTACCTTTGATCATGCACTCTGCTGCCACACGGCTGTTTCTGTCATGGGACAGGCAGGCGGTAACAATGGCATCCGAAATCTGGTCGAATTAACTTCTTTGTTTTCCTAATCGTGTTTAATGTATTTAGTGATAGTATTGATTAATTCCTCCATGTTAATCGGCTTGGAAATATGGTCATTCATGCCTGCATCCAGGGATTCCTGAATATCATCTATAAAAGCATTTGCAGACAAAGCTATAATTGGAATCGTAACTGCATCGGACCGCTCTATACCCAAGGCTCGAATGGCTTTTGCTGCTTGGTGTCCATCCATGTTTGGCATCATAATATCCATCAAAATAAGATCGTATGTGCCTCGTGGATGATTTTTAAACAAATTCACAACTTCTTTTCCGTCTGATGCGCGTGTTACGGTCATACCAGCATCTTCCAGCATTATCGTAGCAAGTTCAGCATTTAGATCATTATCCTCAGCCATAAGAACATGAATACCCGTCAAATCTCCATGCAAATGTTGGTTTTGTTCTGATTGAATAACCTGTTCTGGCAACTCCAGTGGGATCTCCACTGTGAATGTAGAACCTACACCTTTTTTGCTCTCAACATCAATCGAACCGCCCATCATATCCACATATTTTTTTGTGATGGCCATACCAAGACCGGTTCCCTTATATTGGGTTCTGGCATTAGTATCATCTTCTTGTGAAAACGGCTCGAATAATTTTTTCTGGAATTCTTCGCTCATGCCAATACCGTTATCTCGAACAACATAACGAGTTATGATATGTTTCTCATCTGCTCCTGGGTAACTGCTGATATCCAAAGTAATCTTTCCGCCGTCCTTTGTGAATTTCACAGCATTGCCAAGAAGATTCACCAAAACTTCTCGGATACGCACAACATCCGCAAGGACATATTGGTTCTTTGGGATTTCTTGATGTACTTCAAACTTAAGATCTCGATTATAAAGAAGTCCATTCATAATCGCCTGGACGTTATCTGTCAATTGAGTAATGTCCACTGGCTCGGGCGAAATAGTAACTTTTCCACTTTCAATGCGAGTAAAATCCAGAACGTCATTCAACAAAGAGAGAAGATGATTCGAACTTTGTTGAACTTTCTCCAAGCTATTATGAATATCTGAAACCGTGTTCTGGTGAAGCGCAATGTTTGTAAATCCAATAATGGCATTCATCGGCGTTCTGATGTCATGGCTAATACTAAGCAAAAACGCAGATTTTGCTTTGTTGGCAGCATCTGCTTCCTCAGCGGCGGTCATTAATAATTGTTTTTGTTTTTGCTCTTCTGCCTTGCTTTTCTGGTAAACATAATAGGTATATAGACAAATTAAAAGCAATACAGCTCCTGCGACTAAACCGCAGATGATGGAAATATGGTTCGTCTCTTCAACCATTCCATAAGCTGATTGCATATCCATTTCAATGCAAAATGCGCCAATGATTTCTCCTGTCCCATCATGATTTGCGCTTACAGGATAGCAAGCCGTAAAAATCGGACCCCATGTTGTATCAATGATATCATGAGAGTACACATTCTCCCCAGAAATAGCCCTATTAATATATGGAACCATTTCTTCCTCAATATAATCTCCAGGGTGTCTTACATCATTCGCATCCGGATCCAAACCGTCTACCACATAAACGAGTTTTCCTTCTTCATTTTTTTTAGCGGTGTAAATATATCGAGTAGAATTCAGTGTTCTGATTTCATTGAAATATGAAGAAATATCCTTATATAATTGCTTCTTTTCATCAGATTGATCTTTGATTTGATCAAAATCTTCTTTGCCGATTCTTCCATCCACAAGTTTGTGTACTGCATCTGCACTCGCTGTGTCACGTGTGATTTCTGTTTCAAGGGCGGTCTTAGTGTAAGAACTTTGCAGAATATATGTGTACGACGCTATTACCAAAATCATCAAAAGCCCCGCAATCACAAAGATACTGCCTGTATTCTTCAGCTTAAGGAGTTTTTTCAAATTAATTCCTTCTTTTGTTTTCTTCATGCTGCTCATTTACATCCTCTAAATCCTAATTTATCAATTTTATCATAGCACATTATCATGCAGTCTTCAATATAGCAAAAGCAGCCACCACTACAGTGACTGCTCTTTCTCAATTATATCGCTCCACGGCACCAATCTGGATTTGCAGGGCTTTTTGGAAAAAAGAAAAAGCCTTAAAACAGCGATTTTACGCGATTTCTAAGGCTTTTTAATACAGGGGATGAGAGAATCGAACTCCCACCAAAGGTTTTGGAGACCCCTATCATACCATTTGACCAATCCCCTATTCAGTTGTCGCTTAACTCAAGCGACTTGTTAAGTATACCTTATGGAGTGATGAATGTCAAGAAAAAAATAAAGAAAATTCAAGAAATGTTTCAAGGATGGTTCTCTAATTCTGAATCAAATTATAACGCATTTATCAAAGCGATGCTTTGGGGGAATGTGAAAGAGATGAATACTTATATGAATGAAGTTGCACTAGCTACATTCAACAGTTTTGATACAGGAAGACATCCGTCAGGAAAAAGTCAGCCGGAGCGTTTCTATCATGGATTCGTTCTGGGACTTTTGGTAGAATTAAGAGATCGTTATGAAGTAAAGTCCAACAGAGAAAGCGGTTACGGGCGATATGATGTGATGTTAATACCAAGAGAAACGCCGGATCAGGCAATTATAAAAAAGGAAGAAGCGACCTCAAAATCACTTCTTCCTTTCTTTGTTCTCTTACAGAATTCCAAGATCCATCATTGCTTTTTTCAGAACTTCTTTATGTGCATCTTCCATCTCTGTCAGAGGTGCTCTAAGAGTTCCAACTTCTTTTCCCATCATGTTAAGAGCAGCCTTAACCGGGATCGGGTTCACTTCACAGAAGAGAGCATCAACCAGTGGAAGCGCATCTAACTGCATCTTGCGGCTACCTGCGATATCTCCTGAGAAGAATTTGTAGCACATGTCATGCACGTAAGCCGGAGCTACGTTGGAGAGAACGGAGATAACTCCGATTCCGCCAAGTGCGAGAAGCGGTACAACCTGATCATCATTTCCTGAGTAAAGATCAACGTTGCCATCACAAAGATGCATGATCTGTGCAACTGTGCTGATATTTCCAGATGCTTCTTTAATACCTACGATGTTCTCAACATCTTTCACAAGTGTTGCAACTGTCTGTGGCTGAAGTCCACATCCTGTACGGCTTGGTACATTGTACAGAATCGCCGGAATATTTACTTCATTACAAATAGCTGTGTAATGAGCAATCAGTCCGTTTTGTGTTGCTTTATTATAATATGGTGTAACGAGCAGAAGTCCGTCAGCTCCATCTTCCTGAGCTTCTTTGGACAACTGGATCGCTGTTCTTGTACAATTAGAACCTGTTCCGGCGATGACCGGGATACGGTGGTTCACACGCTCAATTGCAAAACGGGTTGTTGCTGCATGTTCTTCCTCTGTCATAGTAGCGGATTCACCTGTTGTTCCACAGATGACGATCGCATCTGTTCCGCCTGCAATCTGCTCCTCTAACATCTCATCTAATTTGTCATAATTGACCTCAAGATTCTCTTTCATCGGAGTAACGATCGCTACACCTGCGCCTTTAAAAATTGCCATTCTTTTTATCCTCCTTCAACATGGTGAAACAAAGTATTACTGGTCATAGCAGGTTATTGCGCATAAGTTCCTTGTGAACGATAATTATAATAGCCATGAGCAGTAACTGTTTAATATACATCTATGCAAGAATGCGTAAACTGTAAATAAACATAAAAGAAACGGCAAGATGCGCCGTCCCCAAATATACATTATGTATAATTCAGATAGCTCTCCATCTTGCGATGACAGTCATGCCGCTATTCACGTCATGCCCAAGAACAAGAACTCAGGATTCTTACCCTTTCGGCATCTTTCCCTTTCCGATGAGTTCTTCTGTTCCTGACACATCCGTCACCTTACTTATGAAAAATGCAACCTCTATCTACGTTTCCGTGTTTAAGCAAATAATAACACCGAGGGTACAATGATGTCAACATGGTTTCTGGATTTCTTTCTTATTTATAATACCCGGGTTATAAGTACACCTTATAAAAATTGATTATAATAAAGTATAACCGATTTTTTGACTTTTTTCTTATATATATGATATCATTAATTTGCTAGATGTGTGAATGACAAAGCTGTTTCATTTGCACTTTTTTTATGCTTGTATGTTTGTTTTTTGAAAAACAATCGCAAGAAACGACATAAGATAACAAGAGAAAATTGCGAGGATGAGAACCGCGATTCTTGGAAAAGGTATGTGGATAGGAAGGAGACCTACTGTGTTAACAATCGGTAATTACGTGAAAGTTAAGACACTGGAGGAGGCTTACGAGCTGAATCAGGCAAGAAACAGTCGTATCATGGGCGGTATGATGTGGATGAGATTAGGAAATGCAAGAGTGAAGACAATCATTGATATGTCGGAACTTGGTTTGAATGAGATTGAGGAGACAGACCATGTATTCCGCATTGGAGCAATGTGTACACTGCGCCAGCTGGAAGAGCATGAGGGGCTGAGAAAATTCTATGGGGACGGAATTGCAGAAAGCCTTCGTCATATTGTTGGAGTTCAGTTTAGAAATCAGGCAACAGTTGGAGGCAGTATCTATGGAAGATACGGATTTTCTGATGTGCTGACTGCATTACTGGCACTGGATACATTTGTGGAATTATATAATGGAGGAACTGTTCGACTTTCTGAGTTTGTAAACAGAAAAGCAGATAAGGATATTCTTGTATCCGTGATCGTCAGAAAGAGCAAGAGAAAATTCCGTTATGAATCAATTCGTCAGACAAAGACAGATTTTCCAGTACTGACATGTTCTGTCGTAACAGGAATTTACAGAGGTCAGGAGTCCTGGTTCTTTTCGGTAGGAGCAAGACCGATGAAAGCGGCATTGCTTGAAAAGCAGTGGGAGATCCCGAAAGATGCTACAGACGAGCAGCTCACAGAGTATGCAAAACGTGTGGCAGCAGAATTTACTTATGGAAGCAATATGCGCGGAAGTGCGGAGTACAGACAGCACCTTGCGGAGGTTCTGCTTCGCAGAGAGATGCGCTCAATTTTAGATGAATATAATGCGGAGGAGAAATAGGATGGAAGTACAGTTTACCCTGAATGGAAAGAAAGTAAGTACAGAGATCGCTGCAGATACAGTCCTTTTGAACCTTCTGCGTGATCTTGGATGTAAGAGTGTAAAATGTGGATGCGAGACAACAAACTGTGGTTTGTGTACAGTATGGATCGATGGAAAATCCCGCCTGTCATGTTCTGTTCTTGCAGCAAGCATTGACGGACATGAAGTGACAACACTTGAGGGTGTGGAGAAAGAAGCAGCAGAATTCGGCTCATTTCTTGCACAGGAAGGTGCGGAGCAGTGTGGATTCTGTTCCCCTGGATTCATTATGAACGTGCTCGCAATGTTTCGTGAATTGAAGAACCCTTCTATAGAAGAAATCAAAGAATATCTGGCAGGAAATCTGTGCCGCTGTACAGGATACATGGGACAGCTTCGTGCAATCCAGAAATATATGGAAGTCAGAAATACAGCAGTTAACATTACAGTAAAGAAAATGGGCGGGGAGGAGTAAGAATGGAAAGAATAGATAAAGTTCAGAATCTGATTCCTGAGAAACCGGAATTTGTCCACAGCAATCAGGAAAAAGGAGAAGCTATAGAATCCCTGAAGATTGTAAACCGTCCTGTCGTAAAGAAAGATGCTGCTGCACTTGTTACAGGAAAAAGTGTTTATACAAATGACCTTGCACCGTCAGACTGTCTGATTGTTAAAGTGATCAGAAGTCCATATGCACACGCATTAATTAAGGATATTAACACAGCACGTGCTGAGGCTGTACCTGGAATCGAATGTGTTCTTACATATAAAGATTGTCCGGATAAGAGATTTACAATGGCTGGTCAGACCTATCCGGAACCAAGTCCGTATGACCGTCTGATCCTTGACCAGAGAGTACGTTTCGTTGGAGATGCAGCTGCAATCGTGGCAGGAACTTCAGAGGAAGCAGTTAAGAAAGCGATGAAGCTTGTGAAGATCCAGTATGAGGTTCTTGAACCGGTACTTGATTTCCGTACAGCAAAGGATAATCCAATCCTTGTGCATCCGGAAGATAACTGGAGAAGCCTCTGCCCGGTTGGCGCAGACAACAAGAGAAATCTCTGTGCACATGATGTATGTGGAGATGGAGACGTAGAAGCAGTTCTTGCAAAATGTGATCACGTGATCGATCGCGTTTATCATACAAAGGCGAACCAGCAGGCGATGATGGAGACTTTCCGTACTTATACATATTTAGATGCATACGGAAGATTAAATGTCGTTTCATCTACACAGGTTCCGTTCCATGCAAGAAGAATCCTTGCTCATGCACTCGATATTCCGAAGAGCAAAGTACGTGTGATCAAGCCGAGAATCGGTGGAGGATTCGGTGCGAAGCAGACTGTAGTTTCCGAAGTTTATCCGGCACTTGTCACATGGAAGACAGGAAAACCGGCGAAGATCATTTACACAAGAGAAGAGTCTTTGATCGCTTCTTCACCGCGTCATGAGATGGAACTTCATGTACGTCTGGGAGCGGATAAAGAAGGAAATATTAAAGCAATCGATCTCTATACACTTTCCAACACTGGAGCATTTGGTGAGCACGGACCGACAACCGTAGGTCTTTCCGGTCACAAATCCATTCCACTTTATGGAAAGACAGAAGCATTTCGCTTTACATATGATGTCGTTTATACAAATGTTATGTCAGCAGGAGCTTACCGTGGATACGGAGCAACACAGGGACAGTTCGCTGTAGAATCAGCTGTAAATGAACTTGCAGAAGTTCTCGGAATGGACCCGACAGTGCTTCGTGAGAAGAACATGGTACGCCAGGGCGATAAGATGCCGGCTTATTATGGCGAAGTTACAAACAGCTGTACACTCGACAGATGTCTTGCCAGAGCAAAAGAAATGATCAACTGGGATGAAAAGTATCCATACCGTGATATGGGAAATGGAAAAGTACGCAGCGTCGGAGTTGCAATGTCCATGCAGGGATCTGGAATCTCAGCAGTAGATACAGGTGCGGTTGAAATCAAAGTAAATGATGACGGATTCTACAGTCTGATCATTGGAGCTACTGATATGGGAACAGGATGCGATACGATCCTTGCCCAGATGGCAGCAGAGTGTCTTGAATGTAAACCGGAAGAAGTTGTTGTATTCGGAGTAGATACAGACATCTCTCCATACGACTGTGGTTCATACGCATCCAGTACAACTTATGTAACAGGACAGGCAGTTGTTAAGACTTGTGAATCCCTTCGCAAGAAAATCTGCGAGCGTGGAGCAGAGTATCTCGGATGCAAGCCGGAAGATGTAGATTTCGATGGAGAATATGTAACAGAGCTGGCAACAGGAAAGCAGATTTCAAGAAGTCAGATTGGAAATAATGTAATGTGTTTCAGTAACGCACCACTTTCCGCAAGTGAAGCATTTTCCTCACCGGTATCTCCACCGCCATTCATGGTTGGTATGGCAGAAGTTGAGATCGACAAAGAGACAGGTGTACTTGAACTGATCGATTACGTAGCAGTCGTAGACTGCGGAACAGTTATAAATCCGAACCTTGCGCGTGTACAGGTGGAAGGCGGAATCGCACAGGGAATCGGTATGGCACTGTATGAAGATGTTGTATATAACGAAAAGGGAAAGAACTTCAGCAATTCCCTGATGCAGTATAAGATCCCGACTCGTCTTGATGTCGGAACAATCCGTGTTGAGTTCGAGAGCAGCTACGAGCCGACAGGACCGTTCGGAGCGAAGTCTATCGGAGAAATCGTAATCAATACACCGTCACCGGCAATCAGCAATGCAATCCAGAACGCGACAGGAGTGATCATTAGAGAACTGCCGATGACAGCGGAGAAAATTTACAGAGGAATTTCTGGGCGTTAGACTTGGAGTCGGGGAAGAATGAAGTGAAATAAGGAAGCTATCAACTACGATAACAACGAATGGAGTTGAATATCGTCGTTGATAGCTTTTTTACGTTGACATTGTTATTTTATTCTGCTATAGTAAATCCACATCAAAATCTCAGACGTATATTTTCTATATTTCATTTGTCTGAATGTGTTATCGAAAGGATAACTTTATCTCATATTCAAGGCTGTATCAGCAGGAGATTCCATTTTGATGAGTTACAAAATAACAAAAGAATAAGAAACCAGGAGGAAGCGTCTATGGGAAAAGCAGATGTTAATGTGAATATCTGGCTAAGTGAGAAGAAAAGATTTGCGAATTTATTTAATGGTGTGATTTATGGTGGAAGGCAGGTGATATTGCCAGAGGATTTGGAAGAAGTGAATCCTGTTTCATCTGTCAGTGTGAAAAATCGGACCGGGAAAACAAAAAACATGAAAAAATACCGCGATATCATTATGAAATGGCGAAATCAGGCTACACTTGTGTTACTTGCAAATGAATCACAGGATAAGGTTCATTATGCAATGCCGCACAAGGTAATGCTTTATGATGGAATGGATTACGAAACACAGATTCGGAATAATTGGAAAAACTTTAATGACCGACGAAAGCAGAATAAAAAAGCAGGTCAGTCGTTAGAGCATCTTACCGCAGGAGAATATCTGTCGCGATTTCGAAAAAAAGATCGATTGATACCGATTATTTCATTAGTCTTTTATTATGGTTCAGAACCGTGGGATGGACCTGTTGATCTGTATGATATGTTTCGGTTGGAAGGAACGAAAGAAGAGAAAGAAATTTTGGAGAAATATCTTCCCAATTATAAAATCAATCTTGTAGACGCAGAACGATTGGAAGATGTTGAAAAATTTTCGGATGATTTACAAGTGATATTAACTATGCTAAGATATAGGGACAGTAAGGAAGAACTGAAACACTATATTGATGAAAATAAAAAGTTTTTTCAGAATGTTGATTATGAAACAAGTCAGGCGATGAAAGCATTTTTGAACATGAAACAAATACCAAGTGAAACAGAGCAGAAGGAGGAGATGGTAGATATGTGTAAGGCAATACAGGAAATGTATGATGATGGAGTGAAAGATGGAATTCAGCAAGGAATAGCAGCAACTATTAGAACGTGTCAAAATTTGAATGCTTCTAGAATAGAGACGTTTAATAATGTTCGGAAAGAGTATAAATTAACAGAGGAGCAAACAGAGGAATACTTAAACACATATTGGAAGTGAGGCTGAAACAAATACCACGAAAAACAGAGCAGAATGAGGAGAAAGAGATGAACGCAGTAGAAGCTTTAGATGAATTACAGCGCAAAGCAAGACATGATGATAAATTAAGAGAACAGTTCATAAAGACAAGGGATGCAGAAGATCCTCTTGGAGGATTCTGCTCTGTATGTCGTGAGACGGGTTATGAACTTTATCCGATGGATATTGTGCAGGCGGGAGATGAATTTTATGCCGCAATGAAGCGCAGTACGAATGGTGGCGGAGAGAATTCACCGGTGCTTACAGGAGAGGATGACCCTTATGAATTGTTTTTTGCAGGACTACAAGAACTGTAAAAATAATTTTAGTGTATAAGCATTAGACATAAATGAACAGAAGTGATTACAAAATAGGAAGATTTATTGATGATAAAGATAATTCGCGTTGGAAGAGAGCGCTTACGAGAAGCGTACGAAATTGTGAATAAGGTAGACCAGGGGATGAACGTTCCGGAATGGTTTGTTGCAGAAACGTATGAAGAATTTGATTTCTGGATGAAGAAGGAACGAGGTCTTTTATATCTTGCTGTTGATGAAGAGGGCAAGGCGGGAGCTATGTTTTTCGTAATTTTACCGGGCGCTCACCCGGATAATCTGGGATATGATCTTGGAATGGAGGAAGAGAAACTGAAGCTTTGTGCTATGATGGATACGGCGGCTGTATTACCAGAGTTTCGAGGGCACTATTTACAATATAAAATGATGCAGCACGCGGAAGGTGATTTGAGACAGATGGGATATCGCTACCTGCTTTGTACGGTGCATCCGGAAAATGTTTTCAGCAGATCAAATGTCATGAAACAGGGGTATCAGAAGATGCTTACGAAGGAAAAATATGGCGGATTCTTAAGAGATATCTGGATGAAAAATATTATAGAATAAGAAAACAAACATCGGAATAAACATCTGATGTTTGTTTTCACAGAAATGCACTAATACGTTAATACGTGAAAAAGATAAAGCAAAATACTGATATAATATAGAAAAAAGAAAAGGTGTGTGGTATACTCTCGACATAGCCTCTGGCAGGATTGCAGAAATGCCGAGGCATTCCTGAATGGAAACTGATAGAGATATTTAACGGCAGGCTGATGAAAGGAGCAATAAAATGGAGACATATATGCAGATGCTTGGAAGACTTGCAAAGAGTGCATCCCGTGAGGCAGCAAAGCTTGGAACGAAGGCAAAGAACAGAGGGCTTCTCGCAGTAGCGAATGAACTTGTAGAAGAGAGAGAATTGATTTTACAGGAGAATGCAAAGGATATTGAAGCTGCGAAAGCGAAAGGCGTGAAGCAGTCTTTGATTGATCGATTGGCACTGACGGAACAGCGAATTGAAGACATGGCAGAAGGTCTGCGTCAGATTGCAGCACTTGATGATCCCATCGGAGAAGTGCTTGGCATGAAGACAAGACCGAACGGGCTTCGTATCGGAAAGAAACGCGTACCGCTTGGCGTTGTCGGAATTATCTATGAATCCAGACCGAATGTGACAGCAGATGCATTCGGACTTTGCTTCAAGACTGGAAATGCGGTAATTCTTCGCGGAGGAAGTGATGCGATCCATTCCAATCGGGCAATTACCCGTGTAATCAAGGAAGGACTCCGCAAAGAGAAGTTATCTCAGGATCTCATCCTTCTTGTGGAAGATACAAGCAGAGAAGTTGTAAATGAGATGATGAAGATGCATGGCTGGATCGACGTCCTGATCCCAAGAGGCGGAGCGGGACTCATTGCAAATGTTGTCGCAAACAGTACGGTTCCGGTAATTGAGACAGGAACCGGAAATTGTCATGTATATGTTGATGAGACAGCAGACATTAAGATGGCAACAGATATTATTGAAAATGCAAAGACACAGCGCCTTGGTGTGTGTAATGCATGTGAATCACTTGTGATTCATTCCAAGATAGCAGATGCAGCTTTGCCGAAGATTGTAACAAGACTGAAGGAACATGGTGTAGAGATACGTGGAGATGAGAGAGCACAGGCAATCAGTTCAGAGATTATTCCGGCAACAGAAGAAGACTGGGGAACAGAGTACCTGGATGCAATTATTTCTGTAAAGATTGTTGATTCCATCGATGAGGCAATCACACATATCAATACATACAATACAGGACATTCTGAATCCATTATTACAAAGGATTACGACAATGCATTGAGATTCCAGGATGAGATCGATGCGGCAGCGGTTTATGTAAATGCATCAACAAGATTTACAGATGGATTCGAATTCGGATTCGGTGCAGAGATCGGAATCAGCACACAGAAGCTTCATGCAAGAGGCCCGATGGGACTCGAAGCATTGACAACAACAAAGTATATTATCTTCGGAAACGGACAGATCAGGGGATAGTATAGATAGCAGGTTTTAAAATCCAGGTCAATTAGTGTAAGTTAAATAAACTTGTCTTTGACCTGGATTTTATGTATCATAATTCAAGTCAACTTATGATTTGGCTATAAGCTTGCCTGGAATTCACAAAATTACAATCCAAGTCAACAATATTTCTATAAAATCACATTTCCTCCCCCAAAAAGCATCCTATTAATAAAATAAGAAGAAAATAAAAAACTTATAAAAATAACAATCAGTGTTGACAAACAGAAATCGAGGTGCTATCTTAGTATCTGTAAGGTGTTAGCACTCAAAAACAAAGAGTGCTAATAACAAACAAAGATGAACAGAAAGGGGAACACAGAGATGTCTGTAGAAGCTGAATTAAGTGAAAGAAAACTTACGATATTGAAAGCCATCATACAGAATTATCTGGAGACTGGCGAACCGGTCGGATCACGAACCCTTTCAAAATACACAGATTTGAAATTAAGTTCCGCAACGATAAGGAATGAGATGGCAGATCTGGAAGATCTTGGTTACATCTTCCAGCCACACACATCGGCAGGAAGAATTCCATCAGATAAGGGATATCGCTTTTATGTAGATCTTCTGATGGAGAATAAGGAGCAGGAGATCAGCAGACGTGAGGATGCACTTCTTGAGAAGACCGATAAGGTCGAGAAGGTACTCCAGCAGGCAGCAAAGGTTCTTGCTTCGAACACCAATTATGCAACGATGGTTTCCGCACCGGTCAACAGCCGGAACACATTGAAGTTCATTCAGCTATCACAGGTGGATGAAGAACAGATCGTAGCAGTCATCGTACTTGGTGGTAATGTGATCAAGAATAAGATCATTGAAGTTGGAGAAACCTTAAGTAACGAGAATCTGTTGAAGCTGAATATGCTTCTGAACACGACACTGAATGGATTATCCATTGATCAGATTACATTAGGTCTGATTGCCAGATTGAAAGAACAGGCTGGTATCCACAGCGAGGTTGTCGGTCATGTACTGGATGCAGTGGCAGAGATCATTCATGTAGATAATGACATGGAGATCTACACAAGCGGCGCAACGAATATTTTCAAATATCCGGAGCTTAGTGATAAGCAGAGCGCACAGGAGATCATCAGTGCATTTGAAGAGAAACAGCAGCTGGCAGATCTGGTGACAGAGACACTGGCAAGTGAGGAGAACAACGGCATACAGGTTTATATCGGAGATGAAACTCCGGTTAAGACCATGAAAGACTGCAGTGTTGTTACCGCCACATATGAGCTGGGAGAAGGTATGAAAGGAACGATTGGAATCATCGGTCCGAAGAGAATGGATTATGAACATGTCATGAAGACGCTGAAAACGCTGCAAAGTGAGTTGGATGCGATTTATAATAAAGAACCCAAAGAGTAATAATAGGAAGGTAGAAAGCTGGTGACAGAGAACATGAGCAAAGAAGATATGGTAAAAGAAGCTGTTGAAGAGGCAAAAGCAAAGGCTGCAAAAGAGCAGGCAGAAGCTGAAGAGACAGTAGAAACAGAAGATGCCCAGGGAGTTGAGGCTGAAGCGAAAGAAGCAACAGAGGAAGCAACTGAGACTGAAGGAGATTCAGAAGCAGCATCAGAAGGTAAGAAAAAGTTCTTCGGAAAGAAAGAGAAGAAGGACAAGAAAGACGAGAAGATCGAGGAACTCACAGACCGCGTTACTCGTCAGATGGCAGAGTTTGATAACTTCCGCAAGAGATCTGAGAAGGAGAAATCCCAGATGTACGAGATCGGAGCGAAAGATATCATAGAAAAGATTCTTCCGGTTGTAGACAACTTCGAGCGTGGACTTGGTTCCGTACCGGAGGAGGAGAAGAATGCTCCGTTCGTAGAAGGAATGGAGAAGATCTACAAACAGCTTATGACTACACTGGAATCCGTTGGAGTAAAACCAATCGAGGCAGTTGGTCAGGAATTCAATCCGGATTTCCACAACGCAGTGATGCATGTAGAAGATGAGGGACTCGGTGAGAACATCATCGCAGAAGAATTCCAGAAAGGTTACATGTACCGTGAAAGTGTTGTAAGACACAGCATGGTAAAAGTAGCAAACTAATTTGATTTTTAACAAGATTCAGAGATTAGATAGAGGAGGAAATTTATCATGGGAAAAATTATTGGTATTGACCTTGGTACAACAAACAGCTGTGTAGCCGTTATGGAAGGTGGACAGCCAACAGTTATCGCGAATACAGAAGGCGCAAGAACAACACCGTCTGTTGTAGCATTTACAAAGACAGGAGAGCGTCTCGTAGGTGAACCTGCAAAACGTCAGGCTGTAACAAACGCAGCAAGAACAATCTCATCCATCAAAAGAGAGATGGGAACAGATTATAAAGTAGATATTGACGATAAGAAATATTCTCCACAGGAGATTTCTGCAATGATCCTTCAGAAACTGAAAGCAGACGCAGAAGGATACCTTGGTGAGAAAGTAACAGAAGCTGTTATCACAGTTCCGGCTTACTTCAACGATGCTCAGCGTCAGGCTACAAAAGATGCAGGTAAGATCGCAGGACTTGATGTAAAACGTATCATCAACGAGCCTACAGCAGCTGCACTTGCTTATGGTCTTGACAACGAGAAAGAGCAGAAGATTATGGTTTACGACCTTGGTGGTGGTACATTCGACGTATCTGTTATCGAGATTGGTGATGGAGTTATCGAAGTACTTTCAACAGCCGGTAACAACAGACTTGGTGGAGATGACTTCGACCAGAAGATCACAGATTACATGCTTGCAGACTTCAAGGCAAAAGAAGGCGTAGATCTTTCTGCAGATAAGATGGCTCTTCAGAGATTAAGAGAAGCTGCAGAGAAAGCAAAGAAAGAGCTTTCAAGTGCAACAACAACAAATATTAACCTTCCGTTCATCACAGCAACAGCTGAAGGACCGAAGCATTTCGATATGAACCTTACAAGAGCTAAATTCGACGAGCTGACAAGAGACCTCGTAGAAAAGACTCAGGAACCGGTAAGACGTGCACTTTCTGACGCAGGAATCACAGCTTCCGAGCTTGGACAGGTACTTCTCGTTGGTGGATCAACACGTATTCCGGCTGTTCAGGAAGAAGTTAAGAGACTGACAGGCAAAGAGCCTAGCAAATCCCTTAACCCAGATGAGTGTGTAGCACTTGGTGCTTCCGTACAGGGTGGTAAACTTGCAGGAGATGCAGGCGCAGGAGACATCCTTCTTCTTGATGTAACTCCACTGTCACTGTCTATCGAGACAATGGGTGGTGTAGCTACAAGACTGATCGAGAGAAATACAACAATCCCGACAAAGAAGAGCCAGATCTTCTCAACAGCAGCAGATAACCAGACAGCTGTAGATATCAACGTTGTACAGGGTGAGAGACAGTTCGCAAGAGACAACAAGTCCCTCGGACAGTTCAGACTTGATGGAATCCCGCCGGCTCCACGTGGAATCCCGCAGATCGAAGTTACATTCGATATCGATGCAAATGGTATCGTAAATGTATCTGCTAAGGATCTTGGAACAGGTAAAGAGCAGCATATTACAATCACAGCAGGTTCTAATATGTCTGATGACGATATCGATAAAGCTGTAAAAGAAGCAGCTGAATTCGAGGCTCAGGATAAGAAACGTAAAGAAGCAATCGATACAAGAAACGAAGCAGACGCTATGGTATTCCAGACAGAGAAGGCAATCAAAGAGGTTGGCGACAAAGTCGATGCTACAGAGAAGGCAGCTGTAGAGGCAGACGTTCAGGCACTGAAAGATATCCTTGCAAAATCTGCTCCGGAGAACACAACAGAAGAGCAGGTAGCAGAGATCAAAGCTGCGAAGGAAAAACTGATGGAGAGCGCACAGAAACTGTTCACAAAGATGTATGAGCAGGCAGGTGCTGCAGCAGGTGCAGGTGCACAGGCTGGTCCTACACCAGAAGCTGGTCCGGCTCCGGATGGTTTCCAGGGTGATGATGTTGTAGACGGAGACTACAAAGAAGTCTAAAATATAGAAAAGATGCCGGTAAGACAGAAGAGAAACAGGCAGCAGGGCATCAGATAAATGAAGCATGAAGAGAAATTCTACGGAGCTTTGTAGCTTCGTAGAATTTCTTGAGGTTAAGAAAGAGATACAGAAAGGTTAGTATTTGTGTTATGGCAGAGGCAAAGAGAGATTATTATGAGGTGCTCGGCGTAAGCAAAGATGCAGATGATGCTACAATCAAGAAAGCATACCGTCAGCTTGCGAAGAAGTACCATCCAGATATGAATCCGGGGGATAAAGAAGCAGAAATAAAGTTTAAAGAGGCTTCCGAAGCCTATGCCGTTCTGAGTGACGCTGACAAACGTCGTCAGTATGATCAGTTCGGCCACGCTGCATTTGATGGTGGTGCCGGCGGCGGAGCAGGTGGATTCGGTGGCGGATTTAATTTCAATGGAGCAGATTTCAGCGACATTTTCGGAGATATCTTCGGAGATATGTTTGGTGGCTCCAGAAGAGGCGGCGCAAGCAATGGTCCTATGAAAGGGGCTAATATCAGAAAGAGCATCCGCATCACATTCGAGGAAGCTGTCTTCGGATGTGAGAAAGAACTGGATCTTGTGCTGAAAGATCCTTGCGAAGACTGTCACGGCACAGGTGCAAAGCCTGGAACATCACCGGAGACATGTCCAAAGTGCGGTGGTAAAGGTCAGGTCGTATATACATCCCAGTCCTTCTTTGGAACCGTACAGAATGTACAAACATGTCCGAACTGTGGTGGTTCCGGTAAGATCGTGAAAGAGAAATGTCCGAAATGTGCAGGTACAGGATATACATCCAGCAGAAAGAAGATCAAAGTTACGATTCCGGCAGGTATTGATAACGGACAGAGCGTACGCATCCGTGAAAAAGGAGAACCGGGAGTTAATGGAGGACCGAGAGGAGATCTCCTCGTTGAGGTTAACGTATCCAGACATCCAATCTTCCAGAGACAGGATATGCATATCTTCTCAACCGTTGCGATTTCCTTCGCAGTGGCTACACTCGGTGGCGATGTGAAGATTCCAACTGTAGACGGAGACGTTCTCTACACAGTAAAACCGGGAACAAAGACAGATACAAAAGTACGTCTGAAAGGAAAGGGAGTTCCATCCCTTAGAAATACTCAGGTAAGAGGAGATCATTATGTAACATTAGTGATCCAGACACCGGAGAGATTAAGCGCAGAGGCGAAAGAGGCTCTGAGAAAATTCGATGAGCTCAGTGGAAATACACTTCATCAGCATGATGACCTTGCTACAAAATCTGAGAAATCAGAGAAAAAAGGCAAGAAAAAAGGATTCATGGATAAGATGAAAGAAGCCTTTGAAGATAAAGAATAAAAAGAATGATGAGAGCGGCAGCTGCTGACTGAGAGGTTGGTGGCTGCCGCTTTTAGCATATCTAGCGACGCAAGTTGCTAATACGCTGAAGAATATGATATGGGAATAATTGAAAAGCAGATTCAGGGAATCAAGGTTAAATAGATGATTTATAGCAAGTTTCTCTTGGTCTGGTTTTCCAAAATCTTAACATGTGTCAAACATCCAGCAAAACTCATATCCAAAAAAATCCCTCCTAGAACATCTCCTTGTATTTACACGCGAAATCGGATATATTAGAAGATATTGGAAATGCGTTGCACGAAGCATCCGCAGGCATCGTAGTTGTGGGTTTTGTCTCCAACATCTTTACAAATATAGCAGAAAGAAGGTGACTTTCATCGTGAATCAGATCGTTTTGACAGGAATGGTGCTTTCTGTCGCACCGGTGGGCGAGTACGACCGCAGAGTTGTCATACTTACAAAAGAACAGGGGAAGATCTCAGCCTTTGCAAAGGGATCAAGAAGACCAAACAGTCCTCTAGTGGGAGCGGTGAATCCATTTACTTTCGGTGAATTCATGATGTATGAAGGTCGTTCTTCTTACACAATTCAGTCTGTAAATGTATCAAATTATTTTTCAGAATTGAGAGCAGATGTGGTAGGTGCATATTATGGCTTTTATTTCCTTGAGGTTGCGAATTACTATGCGAGGGAACGAAATGATGAGCGGGAACTTTTAAAATTACTTTATCAGACGATGCGTGCGCTGACAAATCCACATCTTCCGAATCAGTTGATCCGTTACATTTTCGAGTTGAAAGTGCTGACAATCAACGGACAGGGACCGCAGGTGTTCCAGTGTGTACAGTGTGGCGACCGGACGAGGCCGGCAGTGTTCAGCGCGGCGAAGGGCGGACTTGTGTGTAATGAATGTGACGGAGAAGTGAGAGATGGAATGTTTCTTGACGGTTCTACGCTGTATACGATGCAGTATATTGAATCCAGTACAATTGAGAAATTATATACATTTAACGTGAAGCCGGAAGTGCTGGAGAAGTTTGGACGTGTGATGGGACGGTTGATGAAGATGTATGTAGATAAGGAGTTCAAGTCTCTGGAGATACTGCAGACATTGCTGTGATATTTGGGGTATTATTTAAAAATTCTCAACAACATTTAAGACATTATGCAATTGTTGAATCATGAAAAAAATCATGCTATACTACGGTTATATCACCTGTTACATGACAGTGTGAAACGAGTGCATTTTGTTGTAAATGTAATAGTAGCAGAGGAAAGAAAAGAGAAAAATGATGGACGAGAACATTTTTATGAAGGAGAAGAAACCGATTTCTTTCGAAGACTACCTTGAATATGATGAGAACAGCAGGGGGAATCTTGGAGGAGAACTCCCTGTGATTGTATATCGGCTATTGGAATATTCTATAAAAGACGAGCTTGCGGTACGTTACGGAAGAGCAGAACAGGTTGAGATTTTCCGAAATGCGGGAAGGAAAGCGGGAGAATTTTTTGCACGTAAGATGCTGAATCTGAATCAGCCGCTGGATCAGTTTGTGGGTGAACTCCAGAAGAAGATGGCAGAAATGAAGATTGGAGTACTCCGTATTGAATCAGTAGACGAGGAGAGCGGGCAGATCATTCTGACCGTCTCGGAAGATGCGGACTGTTCGGGGCTTCCGGTGCTTGGTGAGACTGTCTGCAATTATGATGAAGGATTTATTTCCGGAATTTTATCTTTATACTCTGGAAAGGAATATGTAGCAGTGGAAACGGACTGCTGGGCTACAGGAGGCCGTGTCTGCCGTTTCCAGGCAGATGTAAGAGAAGGTGACAGTTAGTTATGGAAGAGAAAAACTGTGAGATATTATTTGAATATCTGAGGGATATTATATATGATTCCGAGAATGCAAAGTTGGATCTTGAACAGCTGGACGAACCTTTTTGGAAACTTGGAAAAGGTCTTCAATATCTGGATAAAGCGGTGAAAGAAGTGAAGCATTATTCAGCGGAGATTTCAAAGGGAAATCTGTCAATTGAAGCGCCGGGGCGAGATAATTTCCTCTGTGAGAATCTGAAGAATATCCATGCGAATCTGAACCATCTCACCTGGCAGGCAAAGCAGGTGGCGAAAGGGGATTATTCTCAGAGTGTTTCTTATCTGGGAGAATTTTCAGAAGCATTTAATACAATGACAAAGCAGTTGAAAGAACGAGAAGAGGAACTTGAAGAAGAGGCTTACAGAGACAAACTTACAGGGATTGGAAATCGTCATCTGTTCCATGAACGGGCGGAGACGATGCTTGCTACAGGAAAGAAGATTGTCTTTTGTTATTGTGATCTTGATCATTTGAAATATGTGAATGACTATTTTGGACATCAGGAAGGAGATCAGTATCTGAAACATTTTGTCGATATAGTGAAAGCAAACATTCGGCCGGGAGATCTCTTTGTGCGTCTTGGCGGTGATGAATTCTGTATTGTGCTCCTGAATTGTTCGAAAGAAATTATGAAGAAGAAATTTGAGCATGTGTATGAAGTATTCTGTAAGGAGGAAGACAATGACTATCCGAAGAGCTTCAGTTACGGTATTACAGAACTCCCTGAAAGACATGATATAGTTTCTACCGAAGAGATTCTGCAAAGAGCGGATGAAGTTATGTATGAATATAAGCGGAAACATAAAGAGAAGTACTTAAAACAGCTTGAAAAATAAGGCATTAGTAGTTATAATAAGTAACATTGATGTGCAAGGTGAATATTTTCTTAAGAAAATGTGGATAACTTCTCTGAAAATACTGACCAAAGTGCATAAGGTATATAAATAATGTAAATGATAAAAAAGAATGTGAGGAACATACAATGGTTGAAAAGACAATGGACAAGATCGTAGCACTCGCAAAGTCAAGAGGATTCGTATATCCGGGTTCTGAGATCTACGGCGGACTTGCCAACACATGGGATTATGGTAATCTTGGTGTTGAACTTAAGAATAATGTGAAGAGAGCATGGTGGAAGAAGTTCATTCAGGAGAATCCATACAATGTTGGAGTTGACTGTGCAATCCTTATGAACCCACAGACATGGGTTGCTTCCGGACATCTTGGAGGATTCAGTGATCCGCTGATGGACTGTAAACAGTGTCATGAGCGTTTCCGTGCAGATAAGATTATTGAAGATTATGCAGCAGAGAATGGAATCGAGCTTGAGAGCTCTGTAGACGGATGGACACAGGAGCAGATGTCAGCATTTATCGAGGATAATAACATTCCATGTCCGACTTGTGGAAAGCATGATTTTACAGATATCCGTCAGTTCAACCTGATGTTCAAGACATTCCAGGGTGTTACAGAGGATGCGAAGAACACAGTATACCTTCGTCCTGAGACAGCACAAGGTATCTTTGTAAACTTCAAGAATGTACAGCGTACATCCAGAAAGAAACTTCCATTCGGTATCGGACAGATCGGTAAGTCTTTCCGTAACGAGATCACACCGGGTAACTTTACATTCCGTACAAGAGAGTTCGAGCAGATGGAGCTTGAGTTCTTCTGCAAACCGGACACAGACCTTGAGTGGTTTGATTACTGGAAGAGCTTCTGCCTGAACTGGCTGTCATCTCTTGGACTGAAAGATGAGGAAGTACGTTACCGTGACCATGATCAGGAAGAGCTTTCCTTCTACAGTAAGGCTACTACAGACGTTGAGTTCCTTTTCCCATTCGGATGGGGTGAGCTGTGGGGAATCGCTGACCGTACGGATTATGACCTGACTCAGCATCAGAATGTATCCGGACAGGATATGACATACTTTGATGATGAGACAAAGGAGAAATACATTCCATACGTTATCGAGCCATCACTTGGTGCTGACCGTGTTGTACTTGCATTCCTTTGCAGTGCATATGATGAGGAGAATATCGGAACAGAAGAGAAACCGGATATGAGAACTGTACTTCATTTCCATCCGGCACTGGCTCCGGTTAAGATCGGTGTGCTCCCACTTTCCAAGAAACTGAACGAAGGCGCAGAGAAAGTATTTGCAGAGTTATCTAAGTATTACAACTGTGAGTTCGATGATCGTGGAAATATCGGAAAACGTTACCGTCGTCAGGACGAGATCGGTACTCCATTCTGTGTAACATATGACTTCGATTCTGAGGAAGACGGAGCTGTTACAGTACGTGACCGTGATACAATGGAACAGGAAAGAGTTAAGATTGAAGATCTGAAAGCATACTTCGAGAAGAAATTCGAGTGGTAAGATAAATAAGAAAAGCCCGGACTGTAGTTCACAGGTAAGCTTGTGGATTCAGTTTGGGCTGTTTCTTTATAACTTTAAAATAGCATGGAAGATAGAACAGGAGGAGAATGACATGGACAGAAAAAATGCATGGACAACTTACAGTAAGGAAGAGCTGGACAGATTAGAACAGGTAAATACAGAATACAAGAACTGCCTTGATGCCGGCAAGACAGAGCGCGAGTGTGTTACATTGGCAGTTGAAAAGGCAAAAGCAGAAGGATATAAGGATATCAGAGATATCATTAAAAATGGAGAAGAAGTGAAAGCCGGAGATAAACTGTATGCCGTGTGTATGAACAAGACGATTGCGCTGTTCCATATGGGTACAAAACCGCTGACAGAAGGTATGAATATTCTTGGAGCTCACATTGATTCCCCGCGTATTGACGTAAAGCAGAATCCTTTGTATGAAAATGAAGAGTTTGCTTATCTTGATACACATTATTATGGTGGAATCAAGAAATATCAGTGGGTGACACTTCCACTTGCCCTTCATGGAGTGATTGCAAAGAAAGATGGCACAACAGTTCAGGTAAGTATCGGTGAAAAAGAAGATGATCCGGTCTTTGTTATCACGGATTTGCTGATCCATCTCGCGTCGAAACAGATGGAGAAAAAGGCTGCAACGGTTGTAGAAGGAGAGAAGCTTGATCTTCTGATCGGAAGCCGCCCGATTGAGCAGGATGAAACATTAGAAGAAAAGGAAAAAGAGGCTGTAAAAGCAAATGTAATCAATCTTCTGAAACAATATTATGACATGGAGGAAGAGGATTTCCTCTCCGCAGAGCTTGAGATCGTTCCGGCAGGAAAGGCCCGCGACTGTGGATTGGATCGCAGTATGGTACTGGCTTACGGACAGGATGACCGTGTATGTGCATTTACCTCTCTCTTTGCAATGCTTGATGTGAAAGAAGTGGAGCACACAGCGTGTTGCATTCTCGTAGATAAAGAAGAAATCGGAAGTGTCGGTGCGACCGGAATGCATTCTCGTTTCTTTGAAAATACAGTTGCAGAACTTGTGGCACTGACAGAAGGGGAGTCTGACCTGAAAGTCAGAAGAGCGCTGATGAATTCCAGAATGCTTTCTTCTGATGTGAGCGCAGCTTATGATCCGATGTATGCTGAAGTATTCGAAAAACGCAGTTCTGCATTCTTTGGAAAAGGACTTGTATTCAACAAGTTTACAGGTGCTCGCGGAAAGAGCGGTTCTAATGACGCAAATGCAGAATATCTTGCAAAGATTAGAAATGCAATGGATGCGCAGAGTGTTGCATACCAGTTCGCAGAACTTGGAAAAGTAGATGCCGGTGGTGGTGGAACAATTGCTTACATTATGGCAAATTATGGCATGGAAGTCATCGACAGCGGTGTCGCAGTGTTGAGTATGCATGCGCCGTGGGAAGTGACAAGCAAGGCAGATGTGTATGAAGCTTATAAGGGATATAAGGCATTTGTTGAAGAAATGAGATAAAGATTATGTACTTGTTGATTTTGAGGAAAATTGCATGATGTTGGTGGCGGAAACACCATAGCAATGATATGTGTAAATTGTATATTAATCACAAAAAAGTAGTTGTTTCCAAGTTCTTATAAAGCATGGACAACTATTTTTTTGTGCATGTTGCA
Organism: Mediterraneibacter sp. 210702-DFI.5.30; assembly: GCF_020560115.1. Lineage (NCBI taxonomy): Bacteria > Bacillati > Bacillota > Clostridia > Lachnospirales > Lachnospiraceae > Mediterraneibacter > Mediterraneibacter sp. 210702-DFI.5.30. The sequence goes on along the minus strand of NZ_JAJCME010000002.1, from coordinate 95,687 downwards.
CATTGTATGGAGATTAATGCAAATATGCAAAATGACAGCCTGATGGACGATGTGTTTACAATTTGTGAAAGATAGGTTAACCAATATGAAAAGTATACAAAAAGCATTTGTAAAAATTGTATATAATTACGAACAAAAGACTTGACTCATAAGTATAAAACCATTAAAATATTATATGCGAAATAAAATTATTTTATTTGTAAAAATTATTTTAGGAGGTCATTGATCATGGCAAAATGGGTTTATATGTTCACTGAAGGTAACGCAGATATGAGAAACCTTCTCGGTGGAAAAGGCGCAAACCTGGCAGAGATGACAAATCTGGGTCTTCCTGTACCACAGGGATTCACAGTAACAACAGAGGCTTGTACACAGTACTATGAGGATGGCAGACAGATCAACGATGAGATTATGGCTCAGATCATGGAAGCTATCGATAAGATGGAAGGAATTACAGGTAAGAAATTCGGAGATAAAGAGAACCCGCTTCTCGTTTCCGTACGTTCAGGAGCTAGAGCTTCTATGCCTGGTATGATGGATACAATTCTTAACCTTGGACTTAACGAAGAGGTTGTTGAGACACTGGCAAAAGCTTCAGGCAACCCACGTTGGGCTTGGGACTGCTACAGAAGATTCATCCAGATGTTCTCTGATGTAGTTATGGAAGTTGGTAAGAAATACTTCGAGGAACTGATCGACAAGATGAAAGAAGAGAAAGGTGTTAAACAGGATGTAGATCTTGACGCTGATGATCTTAAGAAACTTGCTGAGCAGTTCAAGGCTGAGTACAAAGAGAAGATCGGAGAAGACTTCCCGACAGATCCTAAGGTACAGCTTATGGAAGCTGTTAAGGCTGTATTCCGTTCATGGGATAACCCAAGAGCTAACGTATACCGCCGTGACAATGACATCCCTTATTCATGGGGAACAGCTGTCAACGTACAGATGATGGCATTCGGTAATATGGGAGATGACTGTGGTACAGGTGTTGCTTTCACACGTGACCCTGCTACAGGAGAGAATGGTCTGTTCGGAGAGTTCCTGACAAACGCTCAGGGAGAGGACGTTGTTGCCGGTGTTCGTACACCAATGCACATTTCCGAGATGGAGCAGAAGTTCCCAGAAGCATTTACACAGTTCAAAGAAGTTTGCAACACTCTGGAGACTCACTACAGAGATATGCAGGACATGGAGTTCACTGTAGAGCACGGTAAACTGTACATGCTTCAGACACGTAATGGTAAGAGAACAGCTCAGGCTGCTCTTAAGATCGCTTGTGATCTTGTAGATGAAGGAATGAGAACAGAGGAAGAGGCTGTTGCAATGATCGACCCTCGTAACCTTGATTCCCTGCTTCACCCACAGTTCGATGCGAAAGCTCTGAAAGCTGCTACACCAATGGCAAAAGCACTTGGAGCATCACCAGGAGCTGCTTGTGGTAAGATCGTATTCACAGCTGATGACGCTGTAGAGTGGGCTGCAAGAGGAGAGAAAGTTATTCTTGTACGTCTTGAGACATCACCAGAAGATATCACAGGTATGAAGTCTGCTCAGGGTATTCTGACAGTTCGTGGTGGTATGACATCTCATGCAGCTGTAGTTGCGCGTGGAATGGGAACATGCTGCGTATCTGGTTGTGGTGACATCACAATGGACGAAGCTAATAAGAAATTTACACTTGGTGGAAAAGAATTCCACGAGGGAGATGCAATCTCACTTGATGGATCCACAGGTGCTATCTATGACGGAATCATCCCGACTGTAGACGCTACAATCGCTGGTGAGTTCGGAAGAATCATGGGATGGGCTGACAAGTACAGAACTATGAAGGTTCGTACAAACGCTGATACACCGGCTGACGCTAAGAAAGCTCGTGAGCTTGGTGCAGAAGGTATCGGACTTTGCCGTACAGAGCATATGTTCTTCGAAGGAAACAGAATCGACGCATTCCGTGAGATGATCTGTGCAGAGACAGTAGAAGAAAGAGAAGCAGCACTTGCTAAGATTCTTCCAGAGCAGCAGGGAGACTTCGAGAAACTTTACGAAGCTCTTGAAGGTAACCCGGTTACAATTCGTTTCCTTGACCCACCGCTTCATGAGTTCGTTCCTACAGAGGAAGAGGACATCAAGAAACTGGCTGATGCTCAGGGCAAAACAGTTGACCAGATCAAAGCTATTATCGACAGCCTGCACGAGTTCAACCCAATGATGGGACACCGTGGATGCCGTCTTGCAGTTACATACCCAGAGATTGCTAAGATGCAGACAAGCGCTGTTATCCGTGCAGCAATCAATGTAAAGAAAGCTCATCCGGATTGGAACGTAAAACCTGAGATCATGATCCCACTCGTTGGAGATATCAAAGAGCTCAAATACGTTAAGAAATTCGTTGTAGAGACAGCTGACGCTGAGATCGCAGCAGCTGGAAGCGACCTTGAGTACGAGGTTGGTACAATGATCGAGATTCCAAGAGCTGCTCTTACAGCTGACGATATCGCAAAAGAAGCTGACTTCTTCTGCTTCGGAACAAACGACCTTACACAGATGACATACGGATTCTCCCGTGATGACGCTGGTAAGTTCCTCGATGCTTACTATGATGCTAAGATCTTCGAGAACGATCCATTTGCAAAACTGGATCAGGTTGGTGTTGGCAAGCTCATGAAGATGGCTATCGAACTCGGAAAACCGGTTAACCCAAGCCTGCATGTAGGTATCTGTGGAGAGCACGGTGGAGATCCAAGCTCCGTAGAGTTCTGCGACAGCATCGGACTTGATTATGTATCCTGCTCACCATTCCGTGTACCGATCGCTCGTCTTGCAGCAGCACAGGCAGCAATTGCCAAGAAGAACGCTTAAATATAGTTGTTAGTAGATTATACATAGAAGCTTCTTTGGAAGTACACTGAAAAGTGAATCATAAAAAATAGAATCTCCCCTCATATCTGATGGAATCAATTAGATTTCATTCGGTGTGAGGGGAGATTTTTTTGACTTTATATTGGGAAAGTGTTATTTAGGGGAGGATTTGGAAGCGGTTCAATGACTTGATTAGCAGAAATTCTATTTTGGTCAACGAAAGCGGGGGAAAGGTTCCCAAAGAACTGTAAAAATACAAAGGTGGTCAAAATAATCATGTTACGCATAAGATTAATTCCAAATAAAGATTATGCAGTAAATCAGCGAGTATGATAGAAAAAACAGTGAAAATGCATAAAAAATAAGGAAATATACTGTAAAAAATATTGAAAATATAAAAAAATATTGACGCAGAAAGTTTTATTTGTTATATTTGAAATAAATGAACCGGTTCACTTTTATAGAACAGCTATTAATAGAGGCGATATAGGGATGATTCATTGTGGAATTAGTTTATCAGACGGAAGAAATGGGCATACGATGGCAGTTGAGGGATATGCCCAAATTATTGTAAATAATACAACATTTAATACAGCAATGGTTTCGGATGGTTGGGATAATGGAGTGTATTATCTTAATTTAGATACATCACAATATTCAGATCTTAAAGGAACAGTTTTTAAGCTGTAGAGAAAATGAAAGTCTTGAAGAAAATTTGTTGATCTATGGTTTATATTTTAGGTTCGTGACTATAGAAAATAGTTTGTTATGTATCAGGATGTGGAAGAGAAAGTATTTTCTCTTCCATTTTAAAAATAAACGTGTGGTGAAACTTAATGAAGAAAAAAATAATATATGTCTTATGCATTTTAGGGGTGCTTTTGGCATTATTAGGACTAAAAAAAAGAAATGACACAATGTATTCTTCGGGGGTATACCATCTTAACAGAAGTGGGATAGTAGAATCTATAGATAAGAATATTATAGTTGTTCGTTTGGATAAATTGAATGAACAAGATGAGGATTTTAAAAATGTCGATACACTGCAGTTAGATTGTAGAAATTGTGGTTATGAATTAGAAAATCTAAAGGAAGGTAAAAAAATTATATTTTACTATTTCCCATATAATGCAGACGTTCGACCACTTAAAGTCGAGAATATCTATGTGATAAATGAAAAAGAGTCTAATATTGATTTGATGAAGAAAGCCGGACAATTATTGGATCCCTATCGAGATAAAACAGATGAGTCTATTTATGCAAGAGGTAAATCCGGTGGTGTTATTACTACAAAGGATATTGAACAAGCTACTGAATTTTACATTTTAGCAGGGTATGAACAGTCAGACGCTGAAGATAAGGCAGTAGAATATATGTTACAACGCGATGCGACTTATCAAAGAGCTATTGCAGCGGGATATTCTGTGTCTGATGATGAAATCAATGATTATTTAGATGATTTAAAAGTTACAATAAATGATTCGATTAATAGTGAGGAGGCTCAGGCTCTTATAAGTCAATTTGGTTCGGAAGAAGGATATTGGCAGCATGAATTTGAAGTTTATAAGATAAATTTACCAATTGAAAAATATTTAGAATCATTAAAACAAGAATATTTGAAGAATAGTATTTCTACACAATCAAATAATCAAGAGGCAGAAGAAACAATAGAAAATTATAATCGTTATATTGAAGAAGTTCAATCAGAGTTGGTTAAACAAGAGCAATATGAAATATTTGAATGATCAATATCATGTCAACATGAAAGACTTTCACGTACGGTTCCGTAAGAAGTTTAAGGTGAAAATTTTCTTATCTACTTGATTGAGAGGTTGGCTACTCAACTAATGCTTAGCCTCCTACTCGATTGCCATGAACTGCCAGAGAGGATACGAAAGGGGCATGATACCCCATTCCCAGTCAGAAGAGTGGAAATTCCAAAACCAGACGGAGAAATGCGAAAGTTAGGAATTAATCTTACAATGTAAAGCCGGCTTATGCCCCGCAAAGCGGCTCTGGGCTTGACATTCGATTCCTTATGAGTGTTAATCAAGCCAATCAATGGTGGTTTCCGCTCCGGAATACCGGTTTCCATGTTACCGGAATCTGGGTTTCTTGAGTTAGACAAGAATATCCACCAAATTCTAAGAAAATAGCTGATTTACAATAATTCAAAAGGTGGCAAACAAAGCAAGAATTATTAAAAAATGAAATATTTTATGATCAGCGAACTAATAAGAGGGACGTTTTTAGCGCCCACTTTCTTAAAGAAAATATAAACCATATAACGAATTTCAGAAAGACTTCCCTGAAATAGAAGAATCTGGAGTAAAAATTTACACAGATAAAGATGGATTCCAGTATAGTGTGTCTGTCCCTGATTATTTGCTTTGGAATGGAAATCTTGCGATAGCTGAGTCAGATGTTCGATATGCACTAATTATTTGGATAAAACCATTTCACCAAGGAATAAGTCAAGGCGTGCTATTTAATGACTATAAGGATTTGAATACTCAAATTATGTTGTCAAGTAGCAAAAAAGCTGAAGATCAATGGATTGTTGATGAAAATAGCACAATATTGATTACGATATTTGAAAAAGCAAATAAAGTATGGAATCTGGGGGTGAAATAAATGAAAGTAATTAAAAACTTATGTTTGTTTTGTTTCCTGATTTTTGGAATACTTATGCAATCTGAAATATTTCAAGATCAGCTTTGGAACTTTTCTACAGCATATTTTACGTCATCACGCTATGAAGTTGCTAGTGAAGATATGTCGCAATTTCTGAAAGATGTATCAGAAACTGCAACGGAGAATGATGTACATATTTTTTCTCAGCACAATGAAATCAATAATAAATACCTTTCAACACTTCATATTTATGGCGATGATAAAGTAATCAGACAAACATTAAAAAATACTGCAAACATAGAAGAATCAGAATATACCGCTTTAGTTTCCGGAGTTACGAAAGTAAAATTTCATAATCTCTCAGAATTGCAAAGTACCTCTGTGGGTTATGAAAACTTTATATCATACATAGGAAATGAGGACAATATTATCTCTGCATATCAGAAATTATCAGAAAAATATAGCTTGACTTATCCAGAATATTGGAATTCTACGGAAAAGGACATGATTTTTATTATATGGGGTATGATTATTGCATTGATGATTGTTCTAAATGTAATTGAAGTGGTTAGGCGAAAAAAAGAGGTTGTTGTACGAGTTTCCTTAGGAGAAAGTGCTGGTTTCATAGCATTTAAGGCTGCTTTATTTGATGTTACTTTTGACATTACATTATTTATTGTTGCAAAAATATTGCTGTCAAATTATATATCGGGAGCATATGAGAATAGACTCGTCACAATTTTATATTCCATTGGAATTATTCTTTCCACTATTCCATATTGTTCTTTTTGTTTTTTTGATATTAGAAAGGCATTTGCAAATGCAACACACAAAAGAGGAGTGGATTTTTTAAGTTATTCGTTAAAATTTATAGCAGGGGTAGCCGCTGTTTTTACAATTACCACTAATATTAGTAGTATTCATAATAACCTATTTACAAATGAACATTTGTTAGAAGAATATTATGATGCAAATTATTTTACCGTAAAGACTACTGATTTTAATGCTGAAAAAGAAGAAGCATTTTGGAATAAACTATACAAGAATGAATATAACACATTAAAGCCTGTAATATGCTTGAATATTTTAAATGATAAAAATGATGTGATATATGTAAATAATCATGCAAAAGATATGTTACAAGGTTTTACGAAGCAGATAAATACAGTAGAGAATGAATCTTCTGATTTGATTATTTTCATTCCAAAGAATAGATATTTTGCTAAAAACAAGCAATTAGCCTATGACTCCTTGAGCCATGTTTTAAATCATGATAATTTACAACAATTAAATATTCAGTACATAGAGTATAGCGAAACAGAATACTTTTCCTATTTAGATACAAGTGGAATAAACGGTATCGAAAAAAGCAAAAATCCGATAATTATTTATCAGGCAAACAAAGATTTAGCAGTCAATGGTGGGTATCTTGAAAGCTATAAGGCAGGAGCAGTTTTATTTCAATGTGATGAAAAACAGCTAAGAAATATCAGCAAAAAGTATGAAGATATGCTTGGAAATTATCAGCTAGTAATTACAAACGTACATGAACAGTATTTATATAATCACACATTTTTAATAAAACTCGTGGGATTTTTAAGTTCTCTTTGTACGATTGTATTGCTTTTAAATATTACGATTATTGTTACCGTAAGTAGACTAGAGTTTCGAGAAAATGCAATGAAAATTTCCTTAATGAAAATCTTTGGATATAGTTTATTTGAACGGCACAAAACACTTCTTAAAATGATTGTAGTGGAAAATTTTGTGATATTAGTAGGTATGCTTATCTATTCTTTATTATCGGTACAAACTGAAGTAGGAATTAGCATTCTTGTTAGTTCATTTATGGCACTAATAGAATTTACAATTATTTTCTTTAATATCACAATTGTTGAAAAAACAAACATACCGAAATCATTAAAAGGAGGTTGCTTATGATAACAATTGAAAATCTATGCAAAGCATATAATGATAAAATTTTGTTCAAAAATTTTCATTTGAAAATTCCAAATAGCAGTTTTTTGGTAATTAGTGGCGAAAGTGGATGCGGAAAAAGTACTTTACTTAATATGATTGGAGGTATTGAAAATCCTGACAAAGGTTCTATTATTGTGAATGGTTTTGATGTGGCAAAAAAAGGAAAAAAGCAGAAATATTTCAAAGAAGTTGTTGGATTTTTATTTCAAAATTTTGCCCTTTTGGAAAACAAAACAGTAAAAGAAAATCTAGAAATAATAAAAAAATCAGGTAGAACGGATATTTCAATAAATGAAGCTCTTGAAAAAGTTGGCTTACAGAAAGTAATTAACAAAAAAGTCTATCAATTATCTGGTGGCGAACAGCAGAGAGTTGCGTTAGCTCGTTTAATGCTAAAGAAATGTTCAATTGTATTAGCAGACGAACCGACTGGTTCCTTAGACAAAAAAAATAGTGAGATTGTTATGAATATATTACATGAGTTAAGTGAACAGGGAAAAACAGTTATTGTTGTAACTCATAGTGAAGAAATTGTAGCACAAGAAAAGCATGTTCTATATTTATAATACCCATAATAGAAGAATATGTTCTTTCAGGAGACACCTCCTCTAAGAACATATTCTTTTGGTTAAAATTGATTATAAAGATACTTTTATTTCAGTATATTCGCTATATTGATGGGATATATATTTGCATATTAGAGAGAAAAGCGAGTTAAATTTTTCTTGGCAATCCTGAAAAATATCGTAAGTAGGTAATCATCCGTATTACCTACTTACATCAAAAGAACAATTTTAGCAAACTATCTAAAGTTTTCTACATTTATAACTCTGGAAAAACAATCGCACAAATTCATGTTATGAGTGACCATGATTATAGTAATGCCTTTTTCATTTAATTCTTTTAGAAGTTTCATCACTATCAATTCATTTTCTTTATCAAGTCCAGAAGTTGGTTCATCAGCTAATATGACCTGACTTCCTTGTAAAATCAATTTAATAATTGCAATTCGCTGTTGCTCTCCACCGCTTAGCTGATATACTTTTTTGTTAAGCATATCATTTAGCTCAAACTGCTTTAAATACTTATTGATTAGTTTTAGTTTTTCTTCTTTTTTTATTTTTTTATATTCAAGAGCTAATTTTAAATTCCATAACACGCTTTCATCTTCTATTAGCCCATAATTTTGAAACAGATATCCTATTGTATATCTTCTCAAAATCATAGCATTTTTACTGTTCATGGATAAATTTTGATGACTATCAATAATGATTGTGCCCTCAGATATATCTGTAATCAATCCTATTATATTTAAAAGTGTTGTTTTACCTGCCCCGCTTTTCCCTACAAGTCCCACAAATTCGCCCTTTTCTATTTCTAAAGATAAATTTTCAAATAGAACCTGATTTTTCCCATATTCTTTTTTGACATTTTTTAATGTAATCAATGACATATTTATGCCCCCTTTTCAATCTCATATAAAGCATTTGAGATATAAACTTTATAAAGCAATTCGCAGAATATGTAGTCAATAAGTATAATCGCAAAAAGGCAAGCAAAATAATAGTTTATAACAGTTAATACGCCTGATATAATGAGTTCAATTCCTAAAAAAATATACCGATTTTTCAGTATTCTAAAATGCGAGAATCCTAAAATCTCTTTTGCCGCATATCTCTTTCGATTTACAAAAATATCCACATAATTTGAAATATACAAAACAAACAGTAAAGACACTATAAAGACAATCGTAAACGTAGTGAGTGTTTTAAGAACGAATGTCACATTTTCAAGTTGCAATAAATAAGGTGTGAGTAATGTTCCGGCTGTAACTAATTGCTCTAAATCATATTCTGATAATAAAGAAGAAAAATCTTCTCTTGACTCCATTTGAAAAAATAGACATCTTGTATTTAAAGAGTCCAAATAGTAAAGTCCTGCAAAATTGCCCGTATCAACAATGATAATAGGAGTAACCATATCCGAAAAACCATTCTCTGCATTAACTTTTATTGTAGAATCATCGTCTATATAAACGACATTAAAATTATCAATAGTTTTTTCTTCTCCCGGTATTCCATAAAATTGATTGTAATTCATTAATCGGAAATATTCTTGTTTAATATATTCGCTAATAGAATTTTCATCATTCTTATATTTATGTGGAACTAATACTGTTGGTTCACTGAATATATCTTCTCTCAATGGTTTTCCACTGAACTGGATATTGGAAAATTCACTCAGATAATTTCTATTTGCAATAACAAGCTGTTGCTCATAATAGGGGCGTGATATCTGCAAACCATCGTTTATCCTAAAATCACATAGTAGTGAATGGTTATGATTATACATCTCTAATGTTTGTTTTGAATAGTTTTCTAATATGTCTGTGTTTGCTAACGCATAATCATACTCCAATGAGTTAAAACCATTAGCGGTATAATATCCGTCCAGATACTTATAATCTAAAACAGCTTGTTGGCTTTGTCTAAATGAGTTTCCCTGCTTAAGTAATGAAATTATAGTAATAGCAATTATTACCGAAAAAATTATTTTTATAGTCTGAACTACAATATTTGTGCCGCTATTTAAAGTCTTATTTTTGATCATTGCCTCTAAAGAAACAAACTTAATTAAAATACTTGTAATTAAAACACAAAGTACATTTATAGTTAAAACACCCATAAAGAACAGTACAATTGTTACTAAATAAGAAAAATCATATCTGTTTGTTAATGCGTAATATAAATTTAACAAGACCAGTAATACGAAACATGTTACAGAAAAATATTTTATTATACTTGTAATTTGTTCCTTTAAAATATGTATAGTAGAAAAGCCCATGCTTTTTTTAACACCTATTTTTTTCAAACTATAAGATGTGTAAATACAATATATGATTTGAAGTACAATAAACAAGATTACAAAATTCAGAAGATTCAATTCTAATACCATACTATACGGAATAGCGTCGTTTTCAAAGGTATTTATTGTGACGGACAGTTGAGAAGCAATCTCTTTGATTGCGTTAACTGGTAAATCTGTATAGAATACACCAATACTATCTAAAAAATCTTCTTCTTGTAATTCATGATATTGAAACAAAATAGAGGAAGATATAGGCTGTTTTTGTGTAAACTCATTTAATGGATAGCAATATAAATCATAAACAGATTTATCTGTTGAAGTGAGCGTATTGTTAATGAGTTCTAATTTATTTTGAGAATAGTTTTCTGTAAATATTGTATAGAATTTGTCGAGAATTTCTGGCGATGTTTCTTCTAAAACATACCCTTCTAATTTCTCAGTAGCGATATTGTTCTTTTCGTAAATGTTGTAGATTGAAGTATTAAAAATATATGCAAAAAGTATAATTTCAAGAAAAATAAAAATCTTCAAAAAATTTTTCATAATATACACCATTCCTTTGAAAAAATTACGAAATAAGACAGGACAACCAGACCCGTCCTAGTTGTTTATAGTGGCTCAGTATGGATAATACGCATAATGAGACGTTTCGTTTGCCCACCATTGTAATACAAATCTCCATCTGCTACATTAATAGTCCACGCTGTAAGTGGAGTACCGACAACCATAACTGTTGCTACAAGACTAACTACTTTCATTCTCAACTTTTTTTACTGACCTCAACATAACATATATTTTATTAAGCGTCAATTTGTTCTTGTTTCTATTGTATATATTATCTATTAAGTTCTAATATATTTTATACATAATGCATGATACAAGCCGAGAAATCAGCTAATCCGATTTCCTCTAGTAAGCGGAGAATTTTGTAAGTTGATAGTGTGTAGCAGGAGAATCCTGTCGGGTAAGGTTTTGCAAAACGCCTGTACCGAGTCCTTGGAGTTGAAATGGTAACGTTAGATTTAAGTGCAGAACAGGGAGCAACAGAGCCGAAACGAAAGTGAAGTGATTGAGCTGGAAAATCAGTATGAGATTGGAAATGGATGATGTGTTTATGCTCACAGCAGACGACATTTCTGTGACCGCTATGGTAAGAGAACATAAACATCCACCAGTCAGAGAGTTTGGCGAGGTTGATGTTGAGTATACCATACAGAACAGCTGCAATCATGGAAAAACCGGAGCGGATTATCTTAGATGAACCTTCGAATGCATTGGATGAAAAGAGTGAAGAAACACTATGGCAGATTGTCAGAGAAGAAAAGGAACGAAGAGCATTAATTCTTATATCCTGTCACACAACAGAGACTTTAGAGTTTCTGGATGACATTTTCTTCGTATCCTGATAAAATTGTGTTATATTTATAAATGAGGAACAAGTCAAAGAATGCCGGAACTGTTCCCCGAGAACAGCAAAAATGCACAGCAAGTCAATGGAGCGAGGAGAACCGTGTTCCTATCTGTTGATTTCTTACAAAGCGGAACAGATAGCATAAGTAAGGAGAGTGAAGCAAAATGTTTGATTTTTTAAAACGTGAGATACGTGTTACGCGAAACATAGATGAGTGTAACAAGATTAGAGAACTTTTACTTGAAAATAATATCCAAACTTATGTAATTACAAATACATTGACAAACCCAGGAAGACATCATGGAATAGCTTTTATTCAGATGGATGCCGCCTATGAATATCAAATATTTGTAAAACGAAAAGATTGGGAAAAAGCAAATTTTCTAATAAGATGATGTGGGTGTCAAAGGTAATAGGTGAAGAATAAGATAAATTTACCAATTGAAAAATATTTAGAATCATTAAAACAAGAATATTTGAAGAATAGTATTTCTACACAATCAAATAATCAAGAGGCAGAAGAAACAATAGAAAATTATAATCGTTATATTGAAGAAGTTCAATCAGAGTTGGTTAAACAAGAGCAATATGAAATATTTGAATGAACAATAAATGTCACCAATACAAAAAGAGTGAAGGAGGGATTTTTTTGTTAAAAAAGAATAATGAACTGAGGAAAGGTGGATATCTAAAAAGTTTTCATAAGGATATTATGAAAGTTATTTTTTTTGTATGTATTTTATTTCTATTATTTTTTATTATACATACAAAACTTCAAAAATCTATAGAATTACAAGTTCTTGAAGTTCACGATACCTATCTGATCCTTCAAGATTTAAAGTATTCTAATGACTATATGGTAAATTTAGTTGGAAAAGAATCTACGGATTTTAATGTTGGGGACTTGGTTATAGTGACATACAATGGCGATGTAGAGGATACAGCACCTGCTTCTTTAGGTGGTGTCACGGAAATTAAACCTTTAAAAAAATAAAAGGAGACTGTCATGAAAAAATATGCAGAATCGAAAGGATTCTTTGATTTTAAAGCAGAAAGGGAATTATATTCTATTGTTAAAGCATGGTGAGAGTGTTCAAATCAACGAAGAGAGAGGATATTGTTGCCCGAGAACTGCAAAAACAGGAAATCTATACAGAAAAAAGAACCGACAATTGTTTTGAATAACAATTCCGGGTTCTTTTTTTAGAAAGCGATTTAGTTTCACATTATTATTTGATATTTTTTTCTATATTCAGACGGGGAAAGCCCGCTTTGTTTCTTGAAAATACGGCTAAAATATAGTGGGTTTTCATATCCGATCGCTCGAGAAATTTCCGATATATTAAAAGAAGTATTTTCCAATAAGTTTTTTGCATTAGAGATCCGTAAGAATAAAAGGTACTGGGTAGGAGTAGTGCCTGTATATTGTTTGAAACTTTGGATAAACCAACTGATACTGAAATTATGGGAATGTGCATATTCATCAATGTTTATTGGCGAATTGTAATTTTGTGAAAAATACTGGACAGCCTGTTCCATTTCCTGCATTGTCAGTAAATTGCTCTTTCGTGGCTTTTCACTGGAAAGCCGGTGCGTTAGAATTAAGAGTTCCATTAAATAATAAACACAAAGTTCTTCGTACTCACTTTTGCAAAAACGTAATTCATTTATAATAGATGTAAAAATTCGTTTATATTCAAGAGAAGTACCGGTATAAATTATATGCATATCATCAGAAATACCATGCTGTCTCAAAATATTCGTTACATTATTCCTGGTAAAATGAACTCAGTAAACTTCAGTTTGGTCTACACCATAATAGTAGTAGCGTTGCTCTTCTTTGGGGCGGTAGATTACCATATTTTCGGCATTTACAATTTCTTTCTTACCATGAAAATAAAATTCTCCTTTTCCTGAGGCAATATAAATAAGTTGGAAATCTAATCTTCCCCGAGGACGGTGTGTTGGTAACTTTTCGACGGTTTTCAGACGATATGTGCCGCAGCTTCCAACAAAAAGCGGAGATTTTTTATTTTAAAAGACAGGGAAGAAAATCTGTTAGCAGAAAAATCCGTGCAGTTAAAGAAAGAAAATGACCACTTAGAGGGTACAATCTGTATTGATTTAGAGACTGTTAGACTGTGGGATAATCATGATCCTTATTTGTATCATGCGTATGTAGAACTTAAAGCAGAAGATGGAAGTTTAGTAGAAGTAATTCCTTACGATATTGGTTTCAGAAGAATTGAGATTATTGATAAGATTATTTATTTAAATGGAAAACGCCTGGTTATTACAGGAGTAAACCGTCATGAGTGGAATCCAAAAATAGGAAGATGCATTGGATTAGAAGATATGCGAGCAGATATCGCATGTATGCTCAGAAATAATATTAATTCGGTACGCACCTGTCATTATTCGGATCAGATACCGTGGTATTATATGTGCGGCAATGCAGGAATTCAGACCGGGAATTTGCTTTTTCATGCCTTCCTTATACAGCATCTGAAATTGAAAATGCTCTGCATCATGAGGAATTACCGCCAGCAAGAAGAACTGTTTTATGCGTATACGGAGCAGTCAGAGGAGTCGGAGGTATCGACAGCTGGGGAAGTGATGTGGAAGACGAATATCATATCAGTGCGGAAGAAGATATCAGATATTCATTTACCATTTGTTAGAAAACAGTTATTCAGGGGAGTATTTGGAAGATAGTTGGTGATGTTTGATGACTTGGTTGGCAATAATTCTATGTAGGTCAATAAAGATAGGGAACTGTTACCTGAGAAAAGTCAACAAATTTGTAACCGCTACACCATCCATTGCCTTTGTCACATAAGCATGTTAAAATACAATAAAATACTACAATATTATTTGTAGGGTGCGTGGGGACACACTTTACAAGAATTAACCATCACGAAGAACGAACTGTTTTAAGTGAGGTGGTATTTATGAAAAACTTGAAGGAATTAATAATTCTTCATTCAAACGACATGCACGGAGATTTTCTGGCAGAACAGATTGATGAAAAGCTGGTAGGTGGTGTATCTCTTCTCTCAGGATATGTGAACATGGTGCGTAATCAGGAAAAGAATGTGCTTTATGCTATTGCCGGTGATATGTTCCGTGGTTCTGTTATCGATTCCGAGTACAAGGGCGTATCAACCATCGGTATTATGAATCTACTTGGGCCTGATGTGGCAACGATTGGTAACCACGAGGTTGATTATGGTCTGGCGCATTTGCTGTTTCTGGAGAAATGTGCAAACTTCCCGATTATCAATGCCAACTTCCATATCCGCTCTAATCATAAGCGACTGTTTCAGCCTCACTATATTGCTGAAATAGATGGCATGAAGATACTTTTTATTGGAATAATAACAGAGGATGTACTTGCACAGACAAAAGCAGAAGAACTGATTGGTTCCTTTGTGGATATCAGCGAAGCAGCACAGGAAGTAGGCAATATATGCAATGCTTACAATGCCATTGATATTGATTTCACAGTACTTCTGACACACATCGGATTCGAGGAAGATAAAAAGCTTGCAGCTTTACTGGATCCAGCCTGGGGTGTGGATGTAATCATCGGTGGCCATTCACACACGTTTCTGGAAGAACCTGCACTTGTTAATAATATCTATATCGTGCAAGCCGGTACAGGCACAGATCAGATCGGACGCTTTGATATTATGGTAGATACTGATCTTAATGCAATCGATACATTTACCTGGCAGTTGATTCCGATCAACAACGATACTGCGCTAAAAGACGAAGCTATGGAACAATTTATAACACAGTATAAGCGGGAAACTGACAAGAAGTATGATCGTATTGTAACAAGATTCACCAAATGTCTGACGCATCCACTCCGCAATCAGGAAACAGCTCTTGGTAACCTGATCGCAGATATTCTGAAAGACAGCCTTGGAATTGATCTGATGCTTCTCGGTTCCGGTGAAGTCAGAAGTTATGAATTGGGACCTGTCGTACATTATCACAGCCTGGTAGAATGCCTGCCATATGATGAAGCTGTCTATATGCTGAAAGTAACCGGAGCACAGTTAGAACATATGCTACGTTTTATCCTGCGCGAAGAAGCCTTTCTTGGAGAACATACGGAGTTCTATCAGTTCTCCCACGGTATGCAGATTATATGGTCGCGTAAAGAACAGGTTTTCCGGAAACTTAGTCTCAATGACCAGCCTATTGAAGAGCATCAGTTATATTCTATTGCTCTTTCAAAATATCACTTTATGAATATCTCTGATTTTATGGATATTTCACTGGAAGAAACGAAAAAAAATGCACTTCCTCGTGTACTGGCCACATCAAGTCGAGATATTGTAGAAGAATATATGATGGTTACACCGCATCTTTGCCGTGAAGTTGAAGGACGCCTGATTGTTGTAGATTGATCCATTATTTGAATTAAGTTTTTCGCATGAATCAAGAATTGCCAATTTGTAACAATAAAACCCAAAACATTGGCACTTGATTAAAAAATAGAATCTCCCCTCATACCTAATGGAATCTAATTGGTTCCGGCAGATATGAGGGGAGATTCTATTTTTATGATTTTGCAATTCCAAGAGAACTGTTTTGGTTGCATTTGTTGACTTGCTTTTTGTTTTTACAGTTAGTTCCTAGCGTATCGTTACCCGAGAAGCGCAAAACTGCAAAGCAAGTCAAAGAAGAGAGGCATACCGTTACCCAAGAATTGAAAAATTGAGAAGCAAAGTCAACGAATGGATCATTGCCTGTTAGAACCGGAGCAAATGGAATCGGGAATCCGCCTGGGAGTCACTAGTGCATTTTATGAATCATCATATGTTATCGCAAGAGCCTATCAAAACGGGGTTTTTTATCTGCGGATTAATCCGTAAAATCAATATTCCTTGACATTTTAATAAAATAGTTTATACTTAAAATAGTTTGAAATTCAAAATAAAATACAGGAGAATTGAAAATGAGTATAAACAAACAATTAAAAATAGGTGATCTGACTGCGAAGCTCCCGATTATCCAGGGCGGCATGGGAGTAGGTGTCAGCAGAAGTTCCCTTGCAGGTGCAGTGGCGAAAGAAGGCGGAGTTGGAATTATTTCGACAGCGCAGATTGGTTATGATGAAGAAGGGTTTGAGAAGGATCAGGCTGCATGTAACAACAGAGCAATCCACAAGCACATCAAGCGAGCAAAGGAACTCGCGCAGGGAAATGGTCTTGTCGGTGTAAATATTATGGTTGCACTGAAGCATTATGCGGAGCATGTGAAAGAGGCCGTGGCAGCAGGTGCAGATGTGATCATCAGTGGCGCAGGGCTTCCGATGAACCTGCCGGAGCTGGTCAGTGAGACTTGCAGAACGAAGATCGCGCCAATCGTTTCTTCTAAAAGAGCTGCGCAGCTGATCTTGAAAATGTGGGCGCATAAGTATGACAGAACAGCAGATTTTCTTGTTGTAGAAGGTCCGAAAGCCGGAGGACATCTTGGTTTTTCAAGAGAGCAGTTAGATGAGATTGATACGATGGATTATGATGAGGAGATCCGTCAGATCATTGCCTGTAAGGAAGAGTATGAAAAGCGATACGAGAAGAAGATTCCTGTGATCGTTGCTGGGGGAATCTTCGACAGAGCAGATATTGATCACGCATTGGAACTTGGAGCAGACGGAGTCCAGATTGCGAGCAGGTTCGTGGCAACAGAAGAATGTGATGCGTCAGAGGCGTATAAGCAGGCCTATATCAATGCAAAAGAAGAGGATGTCCAGATTATCCAAAGTCCGGTTGGAATGCCGGGGCGTGCTCTTCGCAATGCATTGATCGAGCGTGTCGAGAAAGAAAAAGAGCCTATTAAGAAATGTTATAATTGCTTAGCAAAATGTAATCCGGGAAAAGTTCCGTACTGTATCACGAAGGCGTTGATTGATGCGGTCAAAGGTGACGTGGAAAATGGACTTGTGTTCTGCGGAAGTAATGTCGGACGGATCAATCAGATGATGAGTGTACATGAGCTGATGCAGGAACTTGTGTCTTAGATAAATGGGAAGAATCCAAAGTCATATTGAGGAAAATTAAAAAAAGAGAGAATAGTGTGAAACAAATTTAAAATATCACATTATTCTCTCTTTTTATGATATACTTAGATGATATCAGATATGAAATAATGAGATGATTTATTAAAAATAGAAGTAACTTACAAGGAGTAGCAAGGATGAAGATGCAGAATAACGATACAAAAGATGAAGGACTGAAAGGAAACGAGAAGATTGAGGAAGCAATTTTTGCACTCCAGCAGGAACCATCTCAGGAACTTTTAGCACATGCGTTGACAATGATCCGTAGACGAATGAAAGAAGAAGGACAATTGATTCTTGCGGTAGAGCCTTCTGTTGCAGAACAACTGAAGATACAGGCAGTGAAGACAGCTGATGGAAAGAAGTGGTGGAGTGCATTTACAAGTTTTGAGGAAGAATTAAAAGGTTCTAATAGTGTGATGTCTACATTTTTGACAGCAATCGAACCATTATTCCAGTCTGCTGTACAGGAGAATGAGATTGAAGGTATCATTCTGAATCCATGGAACCGGACAATCATGCTTGACAAGACACTGCTTCGACTGATTCTTGGAGAAAGTGGAAAGTGAGAACAAAGCGAAAAATGACAGTAACTATAATATGTATTTTATTTGCAGTGTTATTTGCCTGGTATGGATTCTGGATGAGCGGAAATGGATCTGGGACGGGATTCTTCCTGATCTGGTTTGTATTGGCTGCATTGCTTGGAGGATGCGCAGCAATTACATTTCTGGATGGATGGGCAAGACTTCCGATGTGGATGATGTGGATATTAAGGGGAATACTGCTTGTATTTGTAGTTTCCTTTGTGATTATCGAAGGATGCATTATCAGTCAGATGCATGCGAAGGCAGATGAAAATCTGGACTACATCATAGTGCTTGGTGCACAGGTGAGAGCAGATGGACCGAGCAAAGTGCTGAAGCATCGTTTGAACACAGCAATCGATTATCTGGAGAAAAATCCGGAGACAATCTGTATTGTGTCAGGTGGACAGGGGTATAACGAGCCATGTACGGAAGCGCAGGCGATGGCTGATTATGTGGAAGCGGCCGGAATTGAGAAAGACCGTTTGATTCTGGAAGACAAATCGAAGACAACAGAGCAGAATATAAAATATAGTAAAAAATATATGAAAAACGGAGCAAGTGTGGGAATTATCACAAATGATTTCCATATGTTTCGGGCAATGCAGATTACAAAAGGTGAGGGATTAAAGTCAGCGAAAGCAATTGCTGCAGGCTCGAATCCATTGTATCTGCCAAACAATATGCTTAGAGAATATCTGGCAGAATGGAAGTATCTGATCAGGTCAATCTTATAAAAAGCAAGAAAAGAGAGATGAAAGAAACAAATGGGTAGACGAGAATTAGAAGAACGAATCGAGAAAAGAAGAGAGGACTTTGTAAGAAACAGTCTTCTTTCAGATGAATTTATTGACTTTGTACAGGAGAATTTAAAGCCGGTCAATACGATGATGGCTTATTATCAGTGTGCGATCATGGAAGTTGAGACGAAATTTAAGGTGCTGAGCGAACAGTATTCGCTGGAGTATGACCGCAACCCGATTGAGAGTATTAAGACGCGTGTAAAATCTATGGAGAGTCTGCTGAAGAAGATTCGTCGTAAAAATATTCCATTGACGATTGATGCAATCGAAGAAAATATTCAGGATATTGCCGGTGTGCGTGTGATCTGCGCTTTTCAGGATGACATTTATAAACTTGCGAAATGCTTCCTTGATC
The DNA here is from genome assembly GCF_020560115.1 of Mediterraneibacter sp. 210702-DFI.5.30. Taxonomy (NCBI): domain Bacteria; kingdom Bacillati; phylum Bacillota; class Clostridia; order Lachnospirales; family Lachnospiraceae; genus Mediterraneibacter; species Mediterraneibacter sp. 210702-DFI.5.30. The sequence goes on along the minus strand of NZ_JAJCME010000002.1, from coordinate 76,117 downwards.
AGGACGATGTAATTTTAATTCAAAAAAAAGACTACATTGCAAATCCAAAGCCAAGTGGTTACAGAAGTCTTCATCTGATCGTGAAGACTCCGATTTTCTTAAAAGAAGGAAAAAAGATGATCACAGTTGAAGTGCAGCTTCGTACGATCGCGATGGATTTCTGGGCGAGCCTGGAGCATAAGCTTCGCTATAAAAAGAGTATTCCGGAAGATCAGAGTAAGTATCTGGCAGAAGAGATGATGGACTGTGCACAGATCAGCTCAGCTCTTGATGAGAGAATGCAGAAGGTGCGTGATGTGATCATGCAGGCGGAGGAAAAAGAGGAAGAAAAAAGTAGCGGCGTGGAACCGTTAATGCTTCGAGGATTGACAGAGCGGATAAGACAGAAGAATCTCTGATGTAGACAGGCGGAAGATGTTTGAGACGAACAGAAAGCTGTCGAGATATGCAGAGATTTGTAGGGATAAACAGAGAGCCGGAGGGAAAAGATTATGATCAATCGAGAAGATATGCTGGCGCTGACCAGACGAATGACAGTGAAACGGACATCGATCACTCGGATCGCCGGGGGATATATGGATATAGACGGATTTATAGATGGAACATTTAACACCAGTTTCCTGAAATTAAGCCCGGCAGAACAGGAGAAGAATCTGGCACTTGCGAAGAAAGTGCCGTTTGCAAAAACAAATAAAAATCTGAAGGAATATAAGTTTTCTGATGATCAAAGAAATCCGGACAGTATGTGGAAGCTTCTGATGGGGATGCGTGCCTGTGGCTTGAAAAATGATGCTCTGATGGAGACATTTTATGAGATTATCGGGGAACATTACCAGGCAGATGAAGATTATGCAATCTATGTTTTTCATGACAGATATGACATTCCGGCGAAGGGGCTGGATCATATACGTCAGGGAGAATCAGAACGAATGTATGAATACATTTTATGCGTGATCTGTCCATTAAGCGGAGAATATGAACCGGGCGAACCGGAATGCGGTTTCCTGTTTCCTGCATTCGTAGATGGAGGCGCTGCAATGAATTACGTGGATATTTACCAGGAAGACGAAGAATACCCGCATGAAGAACTGCTTGAACTGCTTGGAGTGGAAAGGAAAAAGTTATGGCAGAAACATACAAGTCAGGAGAAAAAGTAAAATACCGGTTGGCAGAGGCAATGAAAGAATGCATGAAAAAAGCTCCGGTCGAAAAGATCACTGTGAAAGAGATCACAGAAGAATGCGGAGTGACACGTCAGACCTTTTACCGGAATTTTCAGGATAAATACGATTTGATCAACTGGTATTTTGACAAGATACTGATTGAATCCTTTGAACATATGGGAGAGGGACAAACAGTCTATGAAAGTCTTGTAAATAAATTTCAATACATTCAGAAAGAAACACTTTTCTTTCGTGCGGCATTTAAAAATGACGACCAGAACTGTTTGCGTGATCACGACTTTGAACTGATCACACAATTTTATACCGATCGTATCGAAGGAAACACCGGGAAAAAGATGTCCGACAAGATTCGCTTTCAGTTAGAAATGTACTGCCAAGGCTCCATTTACATGACGGTCCAATGGGTTCTCGGCAATCACAAAGCCACCCCCGAAACCCTGGCTAGATTCCTCTCCGAATCCATGCCCGCAGAACTAAGAGACGTCTTTAAAGAACGTGGATTGTTGTAGATAGATTTATTTCTACACACAAAAAAATGTGCGAATCATTTCACCCCTTCGTATATTCCGTAAATCTATTTCTATACACAGAAAATTCGGAAATGTGGGATAAAGTGAATCTCCGAAGAAGGATGACGCATCGAAGATGGTGAATGTGGAGTGTGCTTGATAATACTTGAAAAACTTAAGGTTACGTTAAAGAAAGGTTTGGAAACTGTCTGAGCGGCAGTGAGTTTTCCAAACCTTTCTTTGTATTTAGTAATCTTAAGTTTTTCCTAGAATTATCAGTACACGTAACCCTGAGCCAGATTCGATGCGTCATCCTTTGAAGGAATCACAGCTTATCACATTTCAGAATTTTCGTCCGTGTATCAGAAATCAATTTACATAAGCTTTCTAAAGAGCTCTTTCAGATCCTCTACACTTGCATCTTTCGGATTACCCGGTGCACAAGCATCAGCGTGAGCAGACTCAGCGAGGAACTGCAGGTCTTCTTCTTTCAGAGCTTCCAGTTTTGTCGGGATTCCAACGTCAACAGAAAGTTTCTGAACAGCATCAACAGCAGCTTTTCTGTATTCTTCAACAGACATGTCGTCAACACCTTTAACGCCCAGTGCTCTTGCGATTTCACGGTATTTCTCACCTGTACAATCTGCATTGTATTCCATAACGATTGGAAGCATCATAGCACATGCAACACCGTGTGGAGTATCGTATACAGCACCAAGTGTATGAGCCATAGAATGAGCGATTCCAAGACCTACATTAGAGAATCCCATTCCTGCGATATACTGTCCAAGAGCCATTCCTTCACGGCCTTCTTTTTCATTTGCAACAGCGCTTCTTAAAGATTTTCCAATGATCTCAATTGCTTTGATATGGAACATATCTGTCATTTCCCAAGCAGCTTTTGTTGTATATCCTTCAATTGCATGTGTCAGGGCATCCATACCTGTGGAAGCTGTAAGTCCCTTTGGCATAGAGGACATCATATCCGGGTCAACAACTGCGATAACCGGCATGTCATGTGGGTCAACACAAACGAATTTTCTCTTTCTTTCAACATCTGTGATAACGTAGTTGATTGTAACCTCAGCAGCTGTTCCGGCTGTTGTTGGAACTGCGATGATCGGAACACAAGGTTTTGTTGTCGGTGCAACACCTTCAAGGCTTCTTACATCTTCAAATTCCGGGTTTGCGATGATGATACCGATTGCTTTGGAAGTATCCATAGAAGAACCACCACCGATTGCAACGATGTAATCTGCATCAGCTTTCTTGAATGCTTCTACTCCGTGCTGTACATTTTCGATTGTTGGGTTTGCTTTGATATCAGAATAAATTTCGTAAGCAAGTCCATTTTCATCAAGAATATCTGTTACTTTCTTTGTAACTCCGAATTTGATCAGATCAGGGTCAGAACATACAAAAGCTTTCTTAAATGCTCTTGCTTTTGCTTCTGTAGCGATCTCTTTGATTGCGCCTGCTCCATGATAAGATGTTTCATTTAACATAATTCTGTTTGCCATGATTTTCGATCTCCTTTTTTAAAAACAGATTTTCGGGAAGCTTTAGAGATATTCCCGATGTACTATGTCTTTATTTTAACAAGCGTAAATAAAAAAGAAAAGTTACAAAAGGTTGAAAATGTAACATTTTAAGCTTTTTTTTGTGGAAAAGTTTTGAAAATTATAAAGGGTTTATTAAATTATTGTGAAACAAGCACAGAAAATAAAATCGAATACTAGACGAGATGAAGAGAAAGTTGTAAAATCTAATTATAGTTTTGAATCTGGAAACAGATCATTTACGGAAGGAGACAGGCATTATGGAAAAATTAACAGACAACTTAAAGAAGGTAATACTGGCTGGAATCGGAGCGGTTGCTACAACTGCAGAGAAGTCAAAGGACGTTCTTGATGATATGGTAAAAAAAGGCGAGCTTACAGTGGAGCAGGGCAAGGTTCTGAATGAGGAACTCAAGCATAATCTGAAGCAGACAGTAAAGAACAATGTGAATGTGAAAGTCAAAGTCACTACACCGGAAGAGTTGAGCGAACTTCTCGACAAGATGACACCGGAGCAGTTAGAAGCACTGAAGGCTCAGATCAAGGCGAAAGAGTCAACCGTAGATTCGGAAGCAGAAGAGGTAGATGCAGAAGATACAGCGGAAGATGTTGAAAATGTAGATGATGCAGAAGTTGTTGAGGAAGAGACAAAAGAAGAGTAAAAATATTAGAGAAGCTGCCGAAAAGCGGCTTCTCTGCTTTCTCAAGAAAGAAAAAAGTGACTATTACTTTTGAACTATCAGCAAGGGATACTGAAGAAAAGAGGAACTCGTCACCGAGACAGCAGGAGAATACAGATATGAGTGAGAAAGAAAAGGGAACAAATAATTCAAGATTTAGAGAGATTATTTCTGTACTTCGAAAACATAATATTACACGTGGACTTAGTCCGAAGAAACTTCGTTTGATCATGGAGGATCTTGGTCCGACTTTTGTGAAGATCGGACAGATCATGGCACTCCATTCTGACATTCTTCCAAAGGCCTATTGTGATGAATTGATGGAATTATGTACGGATGCAAGACCGATGCTCTTCGAGGAGGCAGTGTCTGTAATCGACGAGTCTTACGGACGCTCCTGGAAGAAAGTTTTTTCATCAATCGAAGAGACGCCAATCGGTTCTGCATCAATTGCGCAGGTACATAGAGCAGTCTTAAAGTCAGGAGAAGAGGTTGTCGTTAAGATTCAGAGAAAAGGCATTTATGAGATGATGGCGCGGGACATTGAGTTTATCCGTAAAGCAATCAAGCTGATGCCGCCGATCAGTCTGAAAGGAATGGCTGATTTTGATCTTGTGCTTGACGAACTCTGGTCAGTGACAAGAGATGAGATGAATTTCCTGACCGAAGCATCGAATATCGAAGAATTTGCCAGAAGAAATAAAGATGTCAATTTTGTTCAGACACCGGTTCTGTATCAGCAGTATACGACCGTTCATGTGCTGGTGATGGAATATATTGATGGTTGCGGTATTGATGAGAAGGATAAGCTGCTCGAAGATGGCTATGACCTGAAAGAAATTGGAAGCAAACTTGTAGATAACTATATCAAACAGGTAATGGATGATGGTTTCTTCCACGCTGATCCGCATTCCGGAAATGTAAAGATCCGTGATGGAAAGATTGTCTGGATTGATATGGGTATGATGGGACGACTGACAGAGCATGACCGTGAGATGATCACGCTTGCGATCGAAGGCGTTGCACTGAATGATGTTGGTCTGATCCTAAAGGCGGTTCTTGGACTGGGCGAATTCAAAGAACGACCGGAGCAGAGAAAACTTTACGAAGACATTGAAGGATTGCTTTTGAAATACGGAAGTACCGATATGGGCAAGATTAATGTGGCAGAGGTCATGACGGATCTGATGGAAGTCATGAAAGAAAATAAGATCATGATGCCACATGGACTGACGATGCTAGCCAGAGGACTTACGCATATGGAAGGTGTACTTTCCAATATCGCACCGGATATCAATATGGTGGAGATTGCCAGAGCAAGACTTGCTGCGGGTTTTCTTCACAATTTTAACTTTAAGAAGGAATTGAAGAACACAGGAAGAAGCCTTTTGAAATCTGTGCGGAAGATGATTGACCTTCCATCCATGACAACGGACTTAATGGATGAATTCATGAAAGGGCAGTCAAAAGTAAACCTGGATCTGCGTGTGTCAAAGGATCTGGCATTTCTTTTAAGACGCTTGGTAAGGAATATTGTTATGGGTTTGTGGGTCATGGCACTTCTGATCAGTTCAAGTATTATCTGTACGACGGATATGACACCGAAGTTTATGGGGATTCCGGCGCTTGGAGCGTTCGGATATCTGATGGCAGTGGTGATTATGATCTATGTATTTGTGAAACATATTTTCTCGAGGAAGTAAAAAAAGAATATAAAGCAAAGGAAAAGAGAGATGAAATTTTCGTCTCTCTTTTTTATATATTAGGAAAGTCCTTTCCTAATATATAAAAAACGCTCCGCTCAGGATGCGCACTGTGGCGTACAAGGTAGGTGTCGCAAGCGGTCTACGTTTCCACTTCGGTCCTTGCTAAACAAGCGCCACTGGCGCTTAGCAACGCCGCAGGCGCAAGAATGTGCCGAGGCACATTCTTTGTTCATGAGAAAAATATATAAGTTTAAAACAGATAAATGAGAAAAGTTCTCAAATAATAAAAATCCAATTGACTGGATAATAGACATCCTGTATACTTACAGAGTTAGTTAGACTAACACAAGTTAGAAAAGTATAACCTGGAGCGATTACATGAAATTAAAAAATATAAAATGTTTACTTGCAGTCTGTCTTTGTGCATCGGCCCTGTTGGTCGGATGCGGACAGAAGACAGCAGATAAATCCGAAATATCGTCAGAAAGTGCACAGAACCAGTCGGAGGATATTCAAGAAGCATCCAGAGATGTTTTTGCAATGGATACCTATATGACAGTGACTGCGTATGGAGAAAATGCAGAAGCAGCCGTTGATGCAGCACAGGCAGAGATTGAGCGTCTGGACGCACTTTTATCGACAGGAGATGAAGACAGCGAGATCGCAAAACTGAACGCAGATGGAAGTGCAGAGCTTTCCGAAGATGCAGGTTATCTGACGGAACGTGCATTGGAACTCTACCAGGAAACAGACGGGGCGTTTGATATTGCGATTTATCCGGTGATGGAAGCATGGGGATTCCCAACACAGAACTTCCAGGTTCCGTCACAGGAGACATTGGATCAACTTCTTCCACTCACTGATGCGGGAAACATTTCTTATGACAAAGAAACGAGAAAGATATCTTTCGGCGTAGAAGGAATGAAAATCGATCTCGGAGGAATTGCAAAAGGATATACCTCATCCAGAATTATGGACATTTACAAAGACAATGGAATCACAAGTGGATTAGTGAATCTTGGCGGAAATGTGCAGGCACTCGGAACAAAGACGGATGGAACGAAATGGAAGATTGCAGTGCAGAGTCCGGATGATACAGAGGATTATCTGGGAATTCTGAGCGTTCAGGACAAGGCAGTTATCACTTCGGGAGGATACGAGAGGTATTTTGAACAGGATGGTGTGACGTATCATCACATCATTGACCCGAAGACCGGATACCCGGCAGAAAGCGGACTTGTCTCTGTAACAATTGTAAGTTCGGACGGAACACTGGCAGATGGACTTTCTACTTCACTTTTTATTATGGGAGAAGAGAAAGCGGCAGAGTTTTGGAGAGAACATAAGGATGAGTTTGATGCAATCCTTATGAGTGACGATGGAACGCTATATGTAACAGAAGGGTTGGAAAATGATTTTTCAACGGAAAGAACGGTTGAGATCATCCGATAGAAAGTATAAGACAAAAGCAGAGATGGGAGGACAAAAATGGATTTAAAAGAGACAGGAAAGAAGTTGAAGCCATTTGCACCGGTACTTTCGGTAGCGGTTGTGGCATCCTGTGTAGCAGGCTCCCTGAGTGGATATCAGCCACCGGTTTATGCAGCGCAGGAACAGTCAGAAATTATAAAAGAAAAAACAGAAAAAGTAGAGGAACAGCAGACGCAGGCGGTAAAAGGTTCTTTTGATCTGACGGATGGTGTTTACAAAGGGACCGGAACAGGTTACGCAGGAGATATTACAGTTGCTGTGCAGATCAAAGACAGGCAGATCACAGCAATTGATATTTTGAGTTCATCTGACGATGCAGCATTTTTCAAACGTGCACAGGCGGTGATCGATAAGATCATCGAAGGACAGACATTGGAAGTCGATACTGTTTCAGGGGCAACCTATAGTTCCCGGGGAATCATCAGTGCAGTGAAGAATGCACTGACAGGAGAAAAAGACAGCGGAACAACAGGACAGTCACAGTCTGGTGGCGGCGCGGCAGCAGGAAGTTCTACTTCTGTCGCAACAGTGGAAGACCCGGCAGCATATAAGGACGGAACTTATTACGGAACAGGGACTGGATTTGGTGGAACACTGAAAGTAAAGGTTGAGATCAGTGGTGGAAAGATCACAGACATCCAGATTATGGAGAATCAAGATGGAAGCGAATACATTTCCAAAGCCTCTGCACTGATCAATGCGATCATCAGCAGTCAGAGCACCAATGTAGATACCGTGTCCGGAGCAACATACAGTTCAGTTGGAATTATCCAGGCGGTGCGAGATGCCTTAAGTCAGGCAGCAGTGAGTGGAAATGGAGCAGCTTCGGATTCTTCAGAGACGAATGGCTCGAACAGTTCTTCCAGTCAGGATCAGAGTACATCCACAACCGGAACAGTTCCATACAAAGAAGGAATCTATTATGGAACAGCGGAAGGATACAGTGGAGATGTATCGGTAGCTGTGGTGATCCAGGAGCATACGATCAAAGCGATTTTAGTCACAGAGACATCAGATGATGAAGCATTTTTCAACCGCGCAATGGATGTAGTGAAAAATGTGCTTAAAAATCAGAATACAGATGTAGATACTGTATCTGGTGCAACTTACAGTTCTAAGGGACTTCTCGGAGCAATCAAGAATGCTTTAAAACAGGCGGAGAAAGTAACGAATGGAGAATCCATTGAAGAGAAAGCAGATACAACGGAACTGGAAAATGCAGTCAAGTCAGCAGAAGCACTTGTGATGGAGGAGTATACGCAGAGTAGCTGGGCGGTTCTGAGTCTCCGACTGAATGATGCAAAAGAGCTGTTGGAAACAGCTGCGAATGAAACAGTGGAACAGCAGGCTGTTGATAAAGCGGTGGAGAACCTGAACCTTGCAGTTGCACAGCTTGAGAAAAAGAAGTCAGATCAAGAGGAAGAAGTGAAGACAAAATACATCGATGGAACTTATGAGGTGAGTGTACCATGTAAGCCGGATGAGGATGAAGATTTTACAGAGTATCAGCTTTCTATGAAGGTGACAATACGAAATGACAAAATTGTATCCATTACTGACGTGTCAGGAGATGGGGATGCAGCAAATGACAGCTATATCAAGAAGGCGGCAAATGGAACTTCAAGCAAAAAAGGTGTCATTTCCCAGATTATTACCAAAGGAATGCCGGAAGAAATCGATACGGTATCCAGAGCAACCTGTTCTTCGAATGCGATTATTGACGGATGCAAAAAGGCACTGGAAATGGCTTTAAGACCAGAAGAGACGGAGGCGCAGTAGGATGAAAGAGTTTATCGTAAGACTGTTTAGTCTGCTGGCAATCGTCGGTGTCCTTTTCGGATATAATGAAGTGTTGGATGTCCGTGCGAAGGATGAGGAAATCGCAAAACTGAATGCACAGTTGGAGATACAGTCATCTGGTGCCGGCAGTGATTCTGAGTCAGGGAGTGATTCAGGAGATGGAGCAGGATACAAGGATGGAACCTATACCGGAGAAGCGGATGGATTTGGCGGAACGGTTGCGGTAGAAGTTACTGTAAAAGATGGAAAGATCGAAGCGGTAGAAGTGACTTCCGCCGAGAAGGAAGACAGTGCATATCTTGCAATGGCGGAAGATATCATTCCAAAGATCATAGAGGCGCAGAGTGCAGAAGTTGATACGATCAGCGGCGCAACGTTCAGTTCGACAGGAATTAAAAATGCAGCAGAACAGGCATTAGAACAGGCGGTAAAGTAGTTTGAAGAAGTTGAATATACATAATTTAAAAGCAAAAGAAATTAAAAAATTGCATACTTGGCTTCGTGCCTTGATTCAGATTCTCTATTTTCTGTTTCTGCCATCTGTGTATACAGCGGCATTTGCCGGCGTGAAATACATTTTTACACAGATAGGAGAAGGCGAGGCAATCGGGCTGACCTCTTTTGTAACAGTGCTTATAGTTCTCTGCGCGTATACGATTCTTTTCGGAAGATTCTTCTGTGGATTCGCATGTGCATTCGGAAGTCTTGGAGATGGAATTCATGCATTTTATCTTTGGTGTTTTAAGAAGAGAAAGAAAAAGCCGGTGCTGCTTTCAGAAAAGATCACAGAGAAGTTAAGCTATTTGAAATATCTGGTGTTGACCGTAATCGCAGTACTTTGTTTTGCGGGAGTATACGGAAAGGCAAAAGGGACAAGCCCGTGGGATGTTTTTTCTATGCTGCATGCAGGAAATCTTCATTTGCAGGGATATTTGCCGGGAGTGATATTACTACTTCTTATTATTGTGGGGATGTGTCTGGAAGAAAGATTTTTCTGTCGGAATCTGTGTCCGATGGGAGCAGTATTCTCATTGCTTCCGGTGCTTCCGTTCTTTGCATTGCACCGCGACAGAGAAAATTGCATCAAAGGCTGCAGCGGATGCACGAAGAAATGTCCATCCTGGATCGGACTCCCGGAAGACGGATCACTCAAAGTCGAGGGAGATTGTTTCCAATGCCAGAAATGTATTGATACCTGTCCAAAGAAGCATATCCATACAGGAATCAAAGGTCTGAAGGGAAATGAATTCTGGTTTACGATTCTTCGGGCAATTCTGTTACTTGTAATTATGATCTGGGCAGGAGTGTAATAGATGAAGAAAAAAGATCTGTTTTTAGGAGGCGGAATCCTCTTTGCGGCATGTGTACTGTTTCTTGTGATGAACCTGATGCAGTATGTACAGGCAAAGGAAAGCGGGCAAAAAGAAATTCAGGAAAAACAGGTTGTGATCAAGGTAGATGGAGAAGTTTACGGAAGATATGCTTTGGATGAAGACCAGGTGATTGAAGTGCAGGATGGAGACTTTTACAACCGTGTCCGGATCAAGGATGGAAAAGCGTATATGGAAGAGGCTGACTGTCCGGATGGATATTGCGAAGAGCAGGGAAAGATCAATAACCGGACACAGACAATTGTCTGCCTGCCTCATAAGCTGGTTGTAGAAATAGAAGAAGTTGAGAATTTTGATGATTCTCAAAATGAAAAGGAACATCTACCGGATACAATTTCTAAATAAATTAATTGTTCGACTGTAAAGGAGAATGTATGAATAGAAATAAAAAACTTGCGAACATGGCAATGCTTGTTGCGCTGGCAATGATTTTTAGTTATGTGGAAAGCCTGATCCCAATTAATTTTGGAGTGCCGGGGATGAAGCTTGGAGTGGCTAATCTGGTCACTGTAACAGGTCTTTATTTTCTGGAAATTCCGGAGGTACTGGCGGTATCGGTACTGCGTGTACTTCTGACAGGATTTCTTTTTGGAAATGGAATGTCGATCATTTACAGTCTGGCAGGGGCGGTTGTCAGCCTTCTTGCCATGGTACTTGTAAAGAAGATGGATGGAATTTCCATTGTAGGAGTCAGTATCGCTGGCGGCGTCTTTCATAACATAGGACAGATTCTTGTTGCGATGGCAGTGGTGGAGAATCTGAAACTGATTTATTATCTGCCAGTTCTTCTTGTGGCAGGAACAGTGACAGGGTTCGTGATTGGAATTGTCGCAGGAAAGATTTTACCGGTTGTGAAGAAAGAAGCTGTAAGGACAGTATAGATATATACTTTTTGATTACAGGTTAGTAAAAGCTAACTTGATAATATATTCCATGCGGAAGCAGGAAAGCAGAACTGCGACAGGCAGGATCTGTATGTAACTATTTTAGTTAAAAAGGAGGTTTCTATGAAAAACAAAGAAATGAAAGTAAAGGCAATGTCCATGGCAGTGGCAATGTCTATGGTAGTAGGACTTTGCCCGTCAACGATCTTTGCGGCAACAGGAAGTCAGACTGCAAAGGATGGAACTTATACAAAGACGGCTCATGTAACCAGAACAGAAGATGACAGTGACGATGAGTGGGAAGAATATGATGTAGAAGTAAGCTTGAAAGTAGAGGATGGAAAATTCTCTGAGATCACAGTTACACCGAAAGAAGGATATGACGAAGGAAATGCATCCTACTTTAATAAAGCATATTCCAAAACAAAAGGATTTAAAACAAAGCTTGAAGGCCAGGCCGCTACAGAAGATACAATTAACAGCTAGGATACAGTATCCGGTGCAACACGTACTTCTGATGCAATTAAAAAAGCTGCACTTGAAGCAATCCAGTCAGCTCCGGTAGCTGGGGAGACAGTTACCATTGACACAGCAAAGCTGGAGTCAGCAATCGCAGCGGCTGAGAAACTGACAGAATCTGATTACACAGCAGACAGCTGGAGTGTAATGCAGACAAAATTAACTGCAGCGAAGGCCGCTCTGAAAGCAAAGGAATCCCAGAGTGCAGTGGACACAGCGGCAGATGAGTTAAATACAGCAGTGAAGGCATTGAAAAAGGCAGAAGTTGCGAAAGAAACTTATGTGTTGATGAATATCCCATATTCTGAATTTTATGCAGCTGATCAGGTAGCAGGAGCAGACAGTGTATCCTCCGCTACAAAAGCGAAAACAAGATCAACACTTGTAGCTGGATCTTATCATGTGAATAGCGATGGAACAGATATTACAGGTATTACATATCCGGTCAAGATTAGCGACGCATCTGTGCTGAAAAACTATACACAGATTACAGATGACAGCAAGCTTTCCATTACAGTAAATATGAAAGGAAAGGAGACAACAACAGAATATAATGGAAAAGATGCGTTATTCGAGAGCGCAAGCTATTCTTACTATATTTTAAGTGAGACTCCTTCCTATTATAAAGAAGCAACAGTAAATGCAGATGGTTCACTCAGCTTTAGTGAAGTGAAAGGTGCAACTGCACAGAAGTTGAGTGATGCATCAATTGATTTCACAACAGACACAAAGTATGGAGATTATGAATTAGATGTAAATGGACTCCCAGAAACAGTTAATACAATATATGGAGTTGTGATCAGCACAAAAGAAGGAGACAACTACGGACTTCGTCATCTTGAAAATATCTGGAAAAAGACAAAACTGGCATGGAGTACAGGATTTGTGACAACATCTCATGGAAACACACTGGACTCAAAAGATTATGAAAAGATGATGGGGCAGACAATCAATAAAATCACATATTACACAGATAATGGAATCTATGAGATTGATGCAGATCAGTATGTGCCGGTTAAATTCAATGGGAATGTCGCAGCAGAGAATGCAGATGTTGAAAGTGGAAAAGTAAATGTAACTGTAGAAGGACTTCCTGGTGATTATCAGGCAGAATATACAGTTGAAGGTCTTGATGATGTTCAGGTAAAAGACGGGGTACTTACCTATAAGACAAAAGGCGCTGAGATAGGCAAATATACTCTGAAAGTATCTGATAAATCTGGAAAATATGCGGATCTTACGACAGATTTTGAATTGACAACAGAAGCTGTACCGGTTGTATTTAACAGCGAAAGTGCAGCACTTGTAGCAGCAGAAGGATATGCAGCAGAGGATGTAACTTCTTATGTAAAGAATATCGAATCCGTAACAGTTGACGGAACAGAGTATGCGGCAACCGGAAAACGTGCAGTGAAGATCATTAAAGAAGATGGAACAATTGATACGACTGCGGCTCCATTTAAGGATGCAGAAAATGGACATGGATTTAAGATCTCAGTAAAGGCAACAGGCTATGCAAAGGATTACGAATTCACTTATACTTTATCACAGGAGAGTGAGTATACTTACGCATATGTAGGACTTAGCTGGGCAGAGTACTGGGCTGCTGAAAATGTGCAGGCAGCAGGAAATACATCTTCTTCAGATGCAAAGGATTCAAAAGGAGAGTCTGACAAGGGTGCATTCGATACTGTAACAAGAGCTACAGTAAATCATGGACTTCACAGAGGTTCTTTCCAGTGCAACGCAGTAATCAAGGCGGAAAATGGAAAAGAGTATGCAGTAGAGTACTGGACAGATGGAACTACTGCAGTTCTGACAGACGGAAGCAAGATTACATTTAACAGAGGAGAGATCACAGAAGAATCCGGTGCAACAACAAAGATGACAGAGTATGATGTACTCGGACTGAAATATGTGCCGGTGAAAGTAAAAACATCTGATCTGGATGCATTGAAAGCAAGCTATCGTGTGATCGAAAACGGAAGTGAACTTGCGGGAGGATATTCAGAAAAGAATCTGGTAAGCTATACAGGACTGGTTGCCAATGTAACAGAGAATACAAACGGTCTGAAAACAGCAACAAAGAATGAGGATGGATCTTTCAGTTTCTCTGCAAGAGTGAATAATGGATCAGAGTCCGGAATCAAAGATCAGGCACTCAAGACAGCACCAACAGCAGAGGAAGCAGGGCTGACAGTAAAAGAAGCAAGCGGATCTTATGGAGAATTCTTAAGAGTTGATCTGACAGGAAACTATGGTGATCTTGGATCAAATCTCCAGACTGTTACATGGACTTACTATGGAGATGACAGCACATATACAAATGCAAAAGCTACTTATGGAACAAAATTTGCAGCAGATAACTGGATGCACAAAGCAATGGGAATCCAGCTTGGACTGACAGATTCTCTTCGTTGCACACTTCCGGAAGGAACAGATGGAACAGGATACTGGACCATTACACTGACAGCACTTGGATACAATGACGTGACATACAAATTCCAGGCAACAGAGGAGAATATTGTAAAAGCATCTGAGAATGAAACAATCACAACAACAGAACTTGAGGCAGCTATTGCAAAAGCAGAAGCCCTGAAAGAAGCTGATTACACAGCGGAAAGCTGGGCATCTATGCAGATGGAACTTCAGGAAGCAAAAGATGAATTGAAAAATCCAAAAACTCAGGCAACTGTAGACGAGGCAGTAAGCCACCTCAACGCAGCTATTGAAGCACTTGTTAAGGCAGAGGGAGATAAGACAGAAGAGGATAAGAAAGACGACGATAAGACAGAAGAGCCGGCAGCAGTTGATACTTCTTCCCTTGAGAAAGTAATTAGTGATGCGGCAGCTCTGAAAGAAGCTGATTACACAGTTGACAGCTGGAAGGCATTGCAGAGTGCACTGACAGACGCTAAGAGCGCATTAAATGCAAAAGAAAGCCAGGAAAAAGTTGATAAAGCAACAGATGCGTTAAATGCAGCAATCAAAGCACTTGTAAAGAATGGAAATCAGGCGGGAAGTCAGAATGGAAGTGCAACTCCGACTGTTACAAAGAAGGCAGGAACAACTACGGATGGATCAGCTTCCAAAGGAACAAGTGGATCAAAAGCCGCAAAGACAGGTGATCCGGCAAATGTTCTTGGCTTATTAGGACTTGCATTCTCCTCACTCGGAGCAGGAGTTGGCGGATTTGCATGGAAGAGAAAAAGAAAATAAAGACAAGAAAATTGAGAAAATTTTTCAACAATTTCGCGAAAAAGATTAAAATAGTGCATTGACACTATCGCTTTAAAGTGATAAACTCCTAGCAAATGGAATAACGCTTTAAACCGATGAAGCGGAGATCAAAGTAATTATGCGCGCACAGAGAGTCCGGGAAGCTGAGAGCCGGATCGAGATGCAGGTTGCCAAATGGACCGCTGAGGGCACAGTCAAAGGATTTGAGAATCCGAGTACTCTGTGACGTGTGGGCATACGTCAGTTGCCGGAGATATGTTAGTATCTTACAGAGCGCATGGGAGTGTACCCGTGAATCAAGGTGGCACCGCGGAAAAGATTTAGATTTACCGTCCTTGACAGAATAGGAATATTCTGTCAGGGACTTTTTTTCTACCATAAACATATATTTCCTATCGGGATAAAAGAGAAATTCATTTTGCAGCATAACTTCAAGGAGGAATACACATGGACAAGACATTAGAACAAATCAGATCCTACGCTGAACAAGGCAGATACAAGCGAGTTCCGATCAGCAAAGAGCTGTATGCAGATGCATTTACGCCGATTAGTGTGATGCGGACGCTGCGGGCGGCAAGCAAGCATTGCTATCTGCTGGAAAGTGCGGAGGACAGACAGCAGTGGGGAAGATATTCCTTCCTTGGATATGCACCGACGATGGAGATTACCTGTACCGATGGGCGTTTGATCATCAGCGAAGGGCATGAAGATGAGGATAAGACCAGACGGGAAGTTTTAACCGACCATCCGGGAAAGGCTCTAAGAGAGATTCTCGAAGCATATAAAAGTCCGGTTGTTCCTGGACTTCCGCCATTTACAGGAGGGCTTGTTGGATATTTTTCTTATGACTACATCAAATATGCAGAACCGACATTGAAGCCGGTTCTGGAAGAGAAGAATGAGACTACAGGAAAGACAGCAGCAAAAACGGCAGTAAGAGATTTCCGGGATGCGGACTTGATGTTATTTGACCGTGTCATCGTATTTGACAATTACAGACAGAAGCTGATCCTGATTACAGGCGTGAAGCTGGAAGGTGATCTGGAAGAAAATTATGCGAACGCGAAGCAGGAATTAGAAGAGATGGAACGATTGATCCGAAGCGGGGCGCAGGCAGATTTCCGACCACTGGTTTTAGAAGAAGCGTTCCATCCGGGAGTGGATAAAGAAGATTATTGCAAGATGGTTGAGAAAGCTAAGGAATACATTTATGAAGGTGATATTTTCCAGGTCGTGTTATCCAATCCGCTGACAGCGAAGGCAAAAGGAAGTCTTTTTGATACCTACCGGGTGCTTCGAACCTCGAATCCATCTCCGTATATGTTCTACTTTTCAAGTGATGATATTGAAGTGGCAGGGGCTTCACCGGAGACGCTGGCGAAGTTAGAAAACGGACAGGTGTGCACTTTTCCTCTTGCTGGTACAAGGAAGCGAGGAGTGACCGAAGAGGAAGATCAGGAATTGGAGAAAGAGCTACTTACAGACGAGAAAGAGCTTGCAGAGCACAACATGCTTGTAGATCTTGGGCGAAATGATGTCGGCAAGATCGGCCAGCCGGGAACAGTTAAAGTTGATAAATATATGGAAATCCAGAGATATTCCCATGTAATGCATATCGGTTCCACCGTGACAGGGAAAATTCGGGAAGACAAAGATGCGCTGGATGTAGTCGATGCGATTCTCCCGGCAGGAACGCTTTCCGGAGCACCGAAGATCCGCGCATGTGAGATTATCGCAGAACTTGAACAGGAGAAAAGAGGCATCTACGGAGGGGCAGTCGGCTATCTCGATTTTGCAGGAAATGTAGATACATGCATTTCCATCCGTCTTGCTTATAAGAAAAATGGATACATTCGCGTACAGTCAGGAGCCGGAATCGTAGCAGACAGTATCCCGGAAAATGAATTCCAGGAGTGTTTAAATAAGGCAGGGGCAGTGCTTCAGGCAGTGGAAACTGCGAAAGGAGGATTGGAATGATACTATTACTTGACAATTATGACAGCTTTACCTATAACCTATATCAGTTTATCGCAGGAGTAGAATCAAAAAGAGGTGACATGCAAAAAGATCAGATTGATTCAGAAGTGAAAGTAATACGAAATGATCAAATCACACCGGAAGAGATTCTGGAACTTGCGCCCGAGGCGCTGGTAATCTCACCGGGGCCGGGAAAACCTTCTGAAGCTGGAATCTGTATCGAAGCAATTCAGAAGCTGAAAGGAAAGATCCCGATGCTCGGTGTTTGTCTCGGACATCAGGCAATGGCAGAAGCGTTCGGAGCAACGGTAAGTCACGCCGGACAGCTGATGCATGGGAAGACATCACAGCTGAAAGACGTAAAGACAGACAGTGTCCTCTTTCAGAATCTGACACTTCCAATCCAGGTGGCAAGATATCATTCACTCGCAGTTAAGGAAGAGACACTACCGGAAGAACTGATTGTGACAGCGCGAAGCGAGGACAACGAGATCATGGCGATGGAACACAAAGAATATCCGATCTTTGGGTTACAGTTTCATCCGGAATCCGTGATGACACCGCAGGGACTTCAGATGATAGAGAACTTTATTAACTATGCAAAAGCATTGAAGGAGAATTAAGAAATGATTAAAGAAGCAATTATAAAATTATCAAAGAAAGAAAATCTCACCTATACAGAAGCAGAAGAAGTAATGAATGAGATTATGGAAGGAAAGGCATCGGATGTTCAGAAGTCAGCATATCTGACAGCACTTTCCATGAAAGGTGAGACAATCGATGAGATCACAGCATCAGCAGCGGGAATGCGTGCACACTGTATCAAGCTTTTGCATGACATGGATGTGCTGGAAATCGTAGGAACAGGGGGAGACGGAGCAAATTCATTTAACATTTCAACAACATCTTCACTTGTGATTGCGGCAGCGGGAATCCCGGTCGCAAAGCATGGTAACCGTGCAGCATCTTCTAAGTCCGGTGCGGCAGATGTACTTGAAGCACTTGGAGTGAAGATCGATGTCGCACCGGAGCGCAGCACACAGCTTCTCAAAGACATTCAGATCTGTTTCTTATTTGCACAGAATTATCATATTGCAATGAAATACGTCGGACCGATTCGTAAAGAACTCGGTATCCGCACGGTATTCAATATTCTCGGGCCATTGTCCAATCCGGCAGGAGCGAACATGGAACTGATGGGAGTTTATGATGAAAGCCTTGTAGAGCCACTTGCAAGAGTCATGGCGAATCTCGGAGTCGTCCGCGGAATAGTCGTTTACGGACAGGATAAGTTAGATGAGATTTCCATGTGTGCACCGACTACAGTCTGTGAGATTAAAGACGGAACATTTACAAGCTATGAGATCACACCGGAGCAGTTTGGTTATGAGAGATGCGAAAAAGGCGCACTGACAGGAGGAACACCTCAGGAAAACGCACAGATCACATTGGATATCATTTCAGGAAAAGAGCAGGGAGCAAAGAGAAATGCAGTTTGCCTGAATGCAGGAGCAGCAATCTATCTTGCAGGAAAAGCAGATTCAATCGAAGCAGGTGTAAGAAAAGCGGAACAGATCATTGACGAAGGACTTGCACTGAAGAAGCTGGAGCAGTTTAAAGAAGAAAGTAATAAATAAAAAGTCTGATCCCCGGCTATGCAGGGGAGAATGGAAGAAGCAACTTGAAAGAAAAAGAGGAACAAATAGTATGAATATACTCGAGAAAATTACCGAGCACACGAAAGAGCGGATCGAAGAAGAAAAGAAAATAGTTCCATTAGAAGAGGTTCGAAGACAGGCGGAAGAAAAAGGAATTAAAGATCAAATCCCTGCATTCGAACAGGCACTTCGGGCAGACGGATTATCCTTTATCTGCGAGGCAAAGAAAGCTTCTCCTTCCAAAGGATTAATCGCACCGGATTTTCCATATGTTGAGATCGCCAGAGACTATGAAGCAGGCGGCGCGGCAGCAATCTCCTGTCTGACAGAACCGTTTTGGTTCCGGGGCAGTGATGCGTATCTGAAAGAAATCGTGCAAAATGTATCCATTCCGGTGCTCAGAAAAGATTTCACCTGTGATGAATATATGATCTATCAGGCAAAAGCAATGGGAGCCTCGGCAGTACTTCTGATCTGTTCGGTATTAGAAGATGGCAGGTTAAAAGCGTATCATCAGCTGGCAGACGAACTCGGATTATCTGCTTTGGTAGAAACACATAACGAAGAAGAAATCTTAAGAGCACAGAAGATCGGTGCAAAGATTATCGGTGTAAATAACCGGAATCTGAAAGATTTCACAGTGGATATCAAGAATAGCATTCGGCTAAGAGAAATGGTCAGTTCGGAAACAGTTTTCGTATCTGAGAGCGGTATCCGCGGAGTGGAAGATATGAAAGCACTTTATGAAAATGGAACCGATGCGGTACTGATCGGAGAACTTCTGATGAGAAAATCTGATCGGAAAGCGGCATTGATGGAGTTGAAGCAGCAGACAGGAAGGCAGCTAGATATGAATTAGCGGAAGATATAGTATGAGACAAGAAAAAATGAACATGCCCAAGATTAAGATCTGCGGATTAAGCCGCCCGGAAGATATTACCAATATAAATGAGGTAAAACCGGATTATTGTGGATTTATTATAGATGTTCCGAAGAGCTGGAGAAATGTATCCATTTCGAAAGTTCGTGAACTGGTTCAAAATCTTGAATCGCAGATTTGCCCGGTCGGAGTATTTGTCAATAAAGACTGCGGCGAGGTCGCACAATTATTAAATGAAGGAACCATTCAGATCGCTCAGCTTCACGGGCAGGAAGATGAGGCATATATAAAGAAGTTGAAAAGTCTGACAGACCATCCGGTGATGAAAGCATTTTCGATTCAGGAGAAAAAAGATCTTGATGCGGCGGCAGCGAGCAGTGCAGATCTGATTCTTCTCGATCATGGAAAAGGCGGAACCGGCGAGACATTTGATTGGAGTCTTTTGGAAGGCTGGACAAAGCGGCCGTATTTCCTCGCAGGAGGACTGAATCCGGAGAACATACCGGAGGCAATACAGCGAATACACCCTTGGGGAATTGACCTGAGCAGTGCAGTGGAGACAGATGGAAAGAAAGATCGTGAGAAAATTCTTCAAGCTGTGAAAACTGTGAGAAATTTTGAAAGCAGTAAACATTTTTTGAAAACAAAAGAGTATACAAGTGAACGAATAAATTTACCAAAACAATAGAAACAAGAAAGAAGGAGAGACAACCATGACAAAAGGAAGATACGGAATCCATGGTGGACAGTACATTCCGGAGACACTGATGAATGCAGTGATCGAATTGGAAAAGGCGTACAACTACTATAAAAATGACAAAGAATTTAATGACGAACTGAATACATTATTAAATGAATATGCAGGCAGACCGTCTCTTTTATACTATGCAGCACGTATGACAGAAGATCTTGGCGGGGCGAAAATTTATCTGAAACGAGAAGATCTCAATCACACAGGTGCCCATAAGATCAACAATGTGTTAGGTCAGGTTCTTCTTGCGAAGAAGATGGGAAAGACAAGAGTGATCGCTGAGACCGGTGCAGGACAGCATGGGGTTGCAACAGCGACAGCAGCGGCTCTGATGGGAATGGAATGTGAAGTTTTCATGGGAAAAGAAGATACAGAGCGTCAGGCATTAAATGTATACAGAATGCGTCTTCTCGGAGCACAGGTACACGCGGTTACAAGTGGAACTGGTACTTTAAAAGATGCTGTTTCGGAGACGATGCGTGAGTGGACAAGAAGAATTGATGACACACATTATGTACTCGGATCCTGTATGGGACCGCATCCATTTCCGCAGATCGTGCGTGATTTTCAGGCAGTTATATCTAAAGAGATCAAGGAGCAGATCCTTGAAAAAGAAGGAAAACTCCCGGATGCAGTGCTTGCCTGTGTCGGCGGAGGATCCAATGCGATCGGTGCATTTTATAATTTCATTGAAGATGAAGGCGTGCGCCTGATCGGATGCGAGGCGGCAGGACGCGGCGTGAATACAGCAGAGACAGCTGCAACGATCGCGACCGGTAAGCTTGGAATCTTCCACGGAATGAAATCTTATTTCTGTCAGGATGAGTACGGACAGATTGCGCCGGTTTACTCAATCTCAGCCGGACTGGATTATCCGGGAATCGGACCGGAGCATGCAGACCTTTATGATAAGGGAAGAGCAGAATATGTAGCAATCACAGATGATGAGGCAGTCGATGCATTTGAGTACCTTTCTAAATTAGAAGGAATCATTCCGGCGATCGAGAGTGCACATGCAGTTGCATATGCAAGAAAGCTTGCGCCGACAATGGGAAAAGACCAGATTATTGTAATTAATATTTCAGGACGCGGAGATAAGGACTGTGCAGCAATCGCACGTTACAGAGGGGAGGATCTTCATGAGTAGAATACAGGAAGCATTTAAAGGGAAGAAAGCATTTATACCATTTGTCACATGTGGTGACCCGGATCTTGAGACAACAAAACAGATCGTCTATGAGATGGAGAAAGCAGGGGCGGCGTTGATCGAGCTTGGAATCCCATTTTCCGATCCGACAGCAGAAGGACCGGTTATACAGGGAGCAAATCTGCGTGCGTTGACAGGAGGCGTGACCACAGATAAGATCTTCGATATGGTAAAAGAAATCCGTCAGAATACAAAGATTCCACTTGTTTTTATGACATATGCAAATGTTGTGTTCTCTTACGGAACAGAAAGATTTCTTGAGAAAGCGAAAAATGTCGGAATGGATGGTCTGATTCTTCCGGATGTTCCATTTGAAGAGAAAGAAGAATTTGACATCGTGTGCAAAAAGTACGGAATCGATCTGATCTCATTGATTGCACCGACTTCTCATGACCGAATCCGGATGATTGCAAAAGAAGCATCGGGATTCGTATATTGTGTTTCTTCACTTGGTGTAACAGGAACAAGATCCTCGATCACGACGGATATCGGAGCAATGGTGAAGCTTGTAAAAGAGGAAAATGATATTCCATGTGCGGTTGGATTCGGAATCTCCACTCCAGAGCAGGCGGCGAAGATGTGTCAGAGCGCAGACGGTGCGATCGTTGGAAGTGCAATCGTTAAGTTGTGTGAGAAATACGGAAAAGACTGCGCGCCGTATGTTGCAGAATATGTAAAGAGTATGGTTGAAGCTTGTAAATAAGTGAAAAGGATATGCGATTCGAAATCCGAGTATTCTTTTGATAATAATAGGAAAATACCTCTTTTGATAAGGAATCAGATGTGGTATCATAGAAATTAGATTTGTTGCTTGATCTATGATACGAATCCGAAAGGAGAATACGAATGAAGAATCGAAAACAGCCTTTATTCAAAAGCTTTGGCTATGCCTTTGAAGGAATCTGGACAGGGATTTCAAAAGAGAGGAATATGAAGATTCATTGCCTTGCAGTGATTCTTGTAACAGCAGTTGGAACCTTTGTAGGATTAACACCGATGGAATGGTGTATCTGTCTTCTCCTTTTTGGAATGGTGATCTCACTGGAACTTGTGAATACGGCAGTGGAAGCTGTTGTCGATCTTGTGACAGAGGAGAGAAAGCCACTTGCTAAGATCGCGAAGGATACGGCAGCTGGTGCAGTGCTTTTTACGGCAATCATGGCTGTGATCATAGGGTGTATTATATTTATACCTCATTTCATTGCACTACTGTAATGTAAAGAAAAGCAACCAGAAAGGAAAACAAAGAGATGGATGAGAATAAAGTAATTGTCAGTACAGAGATGAAGCAGGTATTGGTGAATCTGCGAAATCTCGAAGAGATTTATGTGATCATGTCAGGTGTGACGAAGATGCCGTTTGTCCTCTGTGATGAAGAGACATTTGATGACGAGGTTCTGGTTTATTATCAGGAAGAGTCTGCAAAGGAAAAGGCAAAGACGCTTGCAGAAGATCGTTATCATGTAGGAATTGCCAAGATTGAAAAGAATGTCAGACTTGGATTTTTTACAAATCTGTATACAATGGGCGTGAATGCACTGGCAGTGAATGTTGGTACAGAGGAGGAGATCAGGGTTCAGCTGGAACATCTTGTAGTTCGTAAGAATAAGGAAGAACTGCCTGACGGAAAGAAACTGATCGAGAATCCGGAACTTCATCTGACAGCAATGTATCTGATGCAGGAGATGCACCGCAATATCGGACCGGAGATGCCGGAGAATGTGAAGGAACTTCAGGAAGAGATGATGGCGCATTATAAGAAAGGAACCTTTATCGTAGGAGTTCAGGAAGATAATCAGGTTCCACTTCTGAGACAGCCGGACGGAAGTCTGTATCAGCCGATCTTTACAGATATGATAGAATTTACCAGATTTGCACAGGGCAAGAAGATGAAGACAGCAGCAATCCCGGCGGATAAGATTCCGGAGATACTGATTCCGGATGCAAAGGGAGTTGCAATCAATCCATTTGGTGTGAATGTACGTCTGGATATTACAAAAGCAAATAAGCAAAAGCCAGAAGCGTAAAATGAAGAGAAGTTAATTTAAATCAAAAGAAAAACTTTAATTTACTAAAATAATCACTAAGTAACATATTCAACAAATAAACAGGATAAATATTGTTGAATATTACAGATTGACTGTTGGAAGTGAGTATGGTTATACTATACGTGGTTAAAAGAGAAAAGCGCACGATAGAGTGTTACTGGTAAAGCAGGCATAAACTATCCTTAATAAGTTCACCAGATAAGGTGGATTTCGTTATTGAGGATTAGTTTATGCTTTTTTTGTTGCGCTAACTCTATGAGAAATTTTATACGAGGAGGATTACAGATGAAAGACAAGATTTTTGGAGTATTGCAGAGAATCGGAAGAAGTTTTATGCTTCCAATCGCAATTCTTCCGGTAGCAGGACTTCTGCTTGGAGTAGGAAGTTCATTTACAAATGCAACGATGATTGAGACATATCATCTTCAGGCAATTTTAGGCGAGGGGACAATTCTGAATTCCCTGCTCACAATTATGAGCAAAGCGGGAAGTATTATTTTTGATAACCTGCCGATCATTTTTGCTGTCGGTGTAGCAATCGGTATGGCGAAGAAAGAGAAGGAAGTTGCGGCACTTGCGGCAATGATCTCTTTCTTTGTAATGAATGCAACAATGAATGCCATGCTTCTGATCCGTGGAGATCTTCTTGCAGACGGAACGCTTGGAGCCGGAGTTCTGGAAGGAACTGTGACAAGTGTCTGCGGAATCCAGACATTACAGATGGGTGTATTTGGCGGTATTATCGTTGGACTTGGAGTAGCAGCACTTCATAATAAGTTTTACAAAATCCAGCTTCCGAATGCATTGTCATTCTTCAGTGGATCAAGATTTGTTCCGATTATTTCAACATTGACTTATGTGGCTGTCGGAATCGTGCTCTATTTTGTATGGCCAACCGTTCAGAATGGAATCTATGCACTCGGCGGACTTGTAACAGGAACAGGCTATATTGGAACATTGATCTTTGGTATTATTAAGAGAGCGTTGATTCCATTTGGACTTCACCATGTATTCTATCTTCCATTCTGGCAGACAGCGGTTGGAGGAACAATGGAAGTTGCGGGACAGCTGGTACAGGGCGGTCAGAACATCTTCTTTGCGCAGCTTGCAGATCCATCCACAGTACATTTCAGTGCGGATGCGACAAGATATTTTTCCGGTGAATTTATTTTCATGATCTTTGGTCTTCCGGGTGCGGCACTTGCAATGTATCAGTGTGCAAAACCGGAGAAGAAGAAACAGGCAGGCGGACTTCTGCTTTCTGCAGCACTTGCATGTATGATGACCGGAATCACAGAGCCACTGGAGTTCTCATTCCTGTTTGTAGCACCGATTCTTTTTGCGGTACAGGTGATCCTTGCCGGATCCGCTTATATGATCGCGCATATGTTAAATATTGCAGTAGGACTTACATTTTCCGGTGGATTTATTGATCTGTTCCTTTTCGGTATCCTTCAGGGAAATGCTAAGACAAGCTGGATCAGAATCATCCCGGTTGGAATTATTTATTTCTTCTTATATTATATCATCTTCCGTACTTTGATTCTGAAGCTGAATCTGAAGACACCGGGAAGAGAAGATGATGATGCGGAAACGAAGCTGTATACAAAAGCTGATTATAAAGCAAAAGTAGATGGAAATGATGCAGATTCTGAAAATGAAATGACACCGGAAGATCAGAAGAGCGCACTGATCACAAGAGGACTTGGTGGAAAGAAAAACATTTCTGATGTGGACTGCTGTGCGACAAGACTTCGCTGTACGGTAGTAAAGCCGGAACTGGTAAATGAAGATGTATTAAGAATGACATCCCCATCCGGAATCGTAAGAAAAGGACAGGGAATCCAGGTAATCTACGGACCGGCTGTTTCTGTGATTAAATCCAATCTGGAAGATTATCTGGAGAAAGCTCCGGATGTGGAATATCTTCCGAAAGAAAACGAAAACAGCGCAGAAGAAACGAATAAATGTGCAGAAACAAAAGATGAAGCGAAGAAAGATGAGAACAAAACTGTTGCAGCCGGAACTGTAAAGAAAGAGCTTTGCTCTCCATTCACAGGAGTGGCAGCACCAATCGAAGAAGCGTGTGACGAAGCATTTGCAGGGAAAATGATGGGAGACGGTTATCTGGTTCGCCCGGAAGAGGGAATGGCTTATGCGCCGGAAGATGCAACTGTATCTTTTATCTTCCCATCAAAACATGCGGTTGGTCTGACTAGTGATGACGGAACCGAATATCTGCTTCATATTGGTGTGGATACTGTAAATCTGGATGGAAAAGGATTCGAAACTTTTGTAAATGACGGAGACCGAGTAAAAAAGGGTGACAAACTGATAGGTTTTGATATAAAATATATCCAAGAGCATGCAAAATCCGATGAATGTATGGTTGTATTTACAAGTCTTCAGGAAGGTGAAGAGATCAGAATGTCTAAGAGCGGAAAAGTAGAGAAGCTTGAGAAGACAGCAGAAATCGTAAGCTTGAATTAAGAGAAAGAAAGAGAGGCTCCGGGGGGATGTATCGAGTCATTAAAGTTCTGAATAATAATGGGATTCTTGTATATCATGTTGAGACAGGGAAGGAGATGATCCTTCTCGGAAACGGTGTGGGATTTGGAAAGAAACCTACAGAACAGATCGAGAAACTTCCCGGAGCCAAAGTATATTCTCTTGTCACAAGAAGAAAGCAAGAGTCTGTTCTGAAAACAGTCAATGGAATCCGCCCGGAGTTTATTGAGGCAACAGGAAAGATCATTGAAGAAGCAGAGAACGTGTTTCAGAAGATCAATCATGAGATGCTGCTTCCGTTGGCAGATCATATTGCGCTTGCAGCGAAGAGAGCGAAGGAGAACCGCCAGCTTCCGAATCCATTTACACCGGATATCCGTGTGTTGTTTGGAGAGGAGTATCAAGTGGCCCTGAAAGGGCGGAAAATTATACAGCAGCTGACAGGATATGAAATCTCAGAGGATGAAGTCGGATTCATTACGCTACATATTCATGCAGGCCTTTCTGATGAGGCAGTATCCCAGACTCTGGATGCGACCAGGATTGTAAATGAAGGGATTGCCATGATTGAACAGGAATTCGATCAGAAGCTGGAGAGCGGCTCACTTGGATGTACACGTCTGATGAGTCATATGTATTATATGATTCTGAGAACCCGTAAGGGTGAAGGGACGAATGCAGACTTTAATGATTTCATTTTTCAGAATTATCCAAGGACCGGAGAGGCGGCGAAGAGAGTGTGTGACTATATGTCCAGACAGCTGAAACAGCCGGTCGCAAAAGAAGAAATCGGATTTCTTGCAATCCATATCCAGCGGGTTATCTCGCCGGATACGGTATGACCGTGTGCTCTTGAAATACTGTATACCATGAGATATAGTAGTGGATAAGAGCGAAAGGAGAATCCGCAGAATGTATAAGATTCTAATCATAGAAGATGACCTTGTGATGGCAGGGGCAATTAAAAAAGAGATGGAAGCGTGGGGAAATGAAGCACGTTATGTGGAAGATTTTGCAAAGGTTCTTGAGACATTTGCAGAGTATGGTCCACATCTGGTGCTTTTGGATATCACGCTTCCTTTTTATAATGGATACCACTGGTGCAGCGAGATCCGTAAGATATCGAGCGTTCCGGTGATCTTTATCTCTTCAGCAGCGGATAATATGAATATTATCATGGCGATGAATATGGGCGGAGATGACTTTGTGGCAAAACCATTTGACTTAAGTGT
Source organism: Mediterraneibacter sp. 210702-DFI.5.30 (assembly GCF_020560115.1). NCBI lineage: Bacteria > Bacillati > Bacillota > Clostridia > Lachnospirales > Lachnospiraceae > Mediterraneibacter > Mediterraneibacter sp. 210702-DFI.5.30. The sequence continues at coordinate 48,893 of NZ_JAJCME010000002.1, read as the reverse complement.
ACTGACAGCGAAGATTCAGGCTCTGCTGAGAAGAACGTATGATTTGTCAGGAAAAGTGCCGATGCTGGAACATAGAGGAGCAATCCTGAACCTCTATGATACAACAATGACCTATAATGGGGAAAAGATTGAGTTGACAAAGAATGAATTTCGTATCTTACAGACATTGATGGAGAATAAAGGACGCGTGGTCAGCAGAGACACGCTGATGACAAAGCTGTGGGAGACAGACAATTATATCGAAGAGAATACATTGACAGTCAATGTCGGAAGACTTCGGAAAAAGCTGGAAAAAGCGGGATTGGAAGGCTTTATCAAGACGAAAGTCGGCGGTGGATATATCATCGAGAAGGAGTAAAAATGTTTTTACAATATTTGAAAAGAATCCGATTTGTGCTTCTGTGGAGTTTGCTGTGTGCGGGAATCTTTTTTCTGATTTTTGTGTTGGAAGAGATTAATCTGAAGGTAGCGGTTTATCCAACAGTGTTGTGTCTGGCATTTGGATTACTTTTTCTTCTCTGTGGATATTTGCGGTATAAGAAAACCGGGCAGAAGCTGGAGCATTTGCTGCAAGGAGAAGGACCTTATGAGGATTCGCTTCCAATCGCACAAGATGGGATTGAGTCAGGATATCAGGAGCTAATCAGAAAAGAAGAACAACAGCAAAGAAAAGAACATGCCAGATGGGAGAAGTCCGGTCAGGACATGGAGGACTATTATGCAACCTGGGTGCATCAGATCAAGGCACCGATTGCTGTGATGAATGTATTACTTCAGCAGGAAGATACCGAGACGAATCAGAATCTGAAAGCCGAACTGTTCCGGGTGGAGCAGTATGTGGAGATGGCACTTGGGTATGTGCGTCTTGACAGTGGCACGAAGGATCTGGTAATCGCACAGTATCCTTTGGATGAAATTGTAAGAAAATCGATCCGTAAATATGCAGGACAGTTTATTCGAAGGAGAATCCGTCTGATCTATGAAGGGACAGATCAGATTGTTTTGACGGATGAGAAATGGCTTTCGTTTATCATTGAACAGCTGTTGTCCAATGCGGTGAAATATACACTGAAAGGAATTGTGACGATTATTGTCAGTGAAGAAAAGAAATTGACAGTTACAGATACCGGAATGGGGATTGCACCGGAGGATCTGTCGAGAATCTTTGAAAAAGGATATACGGGATATAATGGAAGAATGGAACGGAAATCAACGGGAATCGGTCTGTATCTGAGTCAGATGGCGGCAAAGAAACTTGGGCATCAGATCACGGTTGTGTCGAAGCTGGGGGAAGGTAGCAGTTTTACAATAGATCTGGCAGAGTATCCGTTGAGAACAGAGTAAATCACTAAATCACACAGAGAGAAACAAGTGACAAATTTGTCACATCAGACAGCTGGAATGTCACAGAAATCAATGTCGGCATTCTGGCTGTATTGCTATACTGAGGATGTTGAAAGAAAGAAGAGGAGGTCGTAAGAAATGACAGTTTTGGAAGTAGAAAATTTGAAAAAAATATACCGTCCCCGTTTTGGCGGTAATCAGGTACAGGCACTCTCTAAGGTGACATTCTCAGTAGAAGAGGGCGAATATGTAGCAATCATGGGAGAGAGTGGCTCGGGGAAGACGACATTACTGAACATGCTGGCAGCATTGGATAAACCAACTGAAGGGGAAGTTTATCTGGATGGAAAACCGTTATCAGCAATCCGCGAGAAAGATTTGTCCAAGTTCAGGAGAGATCATCTTGGGTTTGTATTTCAGGATTTCAATCTTTTGGATACATTTAATCTAAAGGACAATATCTTACTGCCATTGGTACTGCAGGGAGTTGATTACAGGAAAATGAATGTCAGGATGATGCCAATCGTGAAAGAACTTGGAATTGCAGGACTTCTGGAGAAGTATCCGTATGAAGTATCAGGAGGACAGAAGCAGCGTGCAGCAGTGGCGAGAGCGCTGATCACAGATCCGAGACTGATCCTGGCGGATGAGCCGACCGGGGCACTCGATTCGAAATCAACGGATGAATTGCTCGGGGTATTTGAGCGGATCAATCAATCGGGACAGACGATCCTTATGGTAACACATTCTGTCAAAGCAGCGAGCAAGGCCGGGAGAGTGTTATTTATTAAAGACGGAGAAGTTTTCCACCAGGTATATAAAGGCGAACAGACAGATGAACAGTTCTATCAGAATATCTCAGCGACACTGACAATGCTTGCGACAGGTGGTGAGAGACAATGAAAAGTGGACTTTATCTGAAACTTTCCGTTAATGGAATTAAGAAAAATAAGAAGCTGTATCTTCCTTATCTGATCACTTGTATCTGTATGGTTATGATGTTCTATCTGATCGATTATCTTGCAGTGAGTCCGCAGTTTGCCCAGATCAAAGGTGGGGATACTATGCAGATGATCCTTGGATTTGGTTCTGGTGTGATCTCAATCTTTTCTCTGATCCTTCTGTATTACACAAATTCATTTCTGATCCGCAGACGACAGAGAGAGTTTGGGTTGTATCACATCCTTGGAATGGGAAAAATTGACCTTGTAAAAATCATGGTTCTTGAGAATCTGATCATCAGTGTTCTGACGATTGCAGGAGGAATCGTGGGAGGAATCCTGTTTTCTAAATTGGGGGAACTTCTGGCAGCGAAGATACTTGGAAGTAATGCCGGACTTTCTATGAAAATCAGTGTTCCGGCACTTGTGGCTACGGCACTGTTATTCCTGGTCATTTTTGCATTAATCATGCTTCGGATGATCGTGTCCGTCTATCGGTTAAAACCTGTAGAACTTTTAAAAAGTGAAAAGACAGGAGAGAAACCTCCGAAGGCAAACTGGATCTTTGCAGTACTCGGGTTGCTTCTGCTTGGTGTGGCTTATTATTTATCCCTGACAATCAAAGATCCGCTTGTAGCGATGATCTGGTTTATGGTTGCCGTCGTGCTGGTAATCCTTGCAACGTATCTGTTATTTATTGCCGGCTCGGTCACATTTTGTAAAATAATGCAGAAAAAGAAAGGATATTATTATAAAACAAATCATTTTATTTCACTTTCATCCATGATTTACCGTATGAAACGAAATGGGGCAGGATTAGCGTCTATTTGTATTCTGTCCACAATGGTTCTGGTTATGGTATCTTCTACAACCAGCCTGTATCTGAGTATGGAACATGGCTTGAATCTTCGATATCCGAAATCTGTCCAGATTGAGATGTACACGAAACCGGAGCAGACGGAAGAAATGAAAGAGAATCAGAATGGACAGATTATAGAGCTTGTACAGAAGGTTTTGAAAGAACATAACCAGACCGCGGAGAATCCGGAGAATTACCGGATGCTTACAGTCAGTGGAATTGTTTCAAAAAATGAAATCTATTTTAATCCGGAGAATGCTCCGGGAGTCAATGAAGTGAATACATTTGATCATTTAAAAATGTTCTATGCTCTGCCGTTGGAAGCGTATAATCGGATCATGGGGACGAATCTGGAGCTTGCTCCCGGGGAAGCGTATCTGTATGCGAAAGATTCCGATTTCCCCTATGATCAGATCACGGTGGAGAATTCCGGGACATGGAGGATTAAAGGACATTTGGATAAAATGATTTCAAATGGAAATAATATGGCAAATATGAACAGCAGCTTCTATCTGGTGGTTTCCGGACTGGAAGATATAAAAGCTTTGGAAGAAGGAAATGTTTCCGTTTACGGTGTCAATGGTTCTTATGAGAAATGGTACTACAATTTTGATCTGTCCTGTGGAGATGAAGAGCAGATCCAGATTCAAAACGAGATTGACAAGAAAATCAATGCATTGGCTGAACAGGAATCAGAGGAATCAGATACCCTATTTTTTGGAGCTTCTACAGACAGCAGAGCCGCATCAAGAGCTGATTACCAGGCTTTGTACGGCGGTCTGTTCTTCCTTGGAATCCTTCTTGGAGTCGTATTCATTCTTGGAATGGTGCTGATCATTTATTATAAACAGATTACAGAAGGCTATGAGGATCAGGACAGATTCCAGATTCTGATGAAAGTGGGGATGACACAGAAAGAAGTGCGTCAGACGATCAATTCTCAGGTAATGACAGTATTCTTCCTGCCTCTTGTGGCTGCCGGAATTCATACGGCATTTGCATTTCCAATGATAGAAAAAATGGTGCATCTGCTTGCTTTTTCTGACAGAAAATTCCTGATTCTGGTGACAGTGTGCTCCTATTTAGTATTTGCATTATTCTATATCATTGTCTACATGGTGACTTCGAAACAGTATTACAAAATTGTTAGCGGAAAACAGGAAGAAAGTCTTTTTTCTTAATTCAAAGAGTGATAGAATAGAATTATCAGAAAAAGGAGGACTTGCTTATGATGAATCACACAATTATTACAATTGGAAGACAGTTCGGAAGTGGCGGTCATGAAGTAGGAAACAGACTGGCAGAGAGACTGAACATTCCTCTTTACGATCACAATCTGATTCGAATGGCAGCAAGAGATCTTGGAATTTCGAACGAAGATGCTGGAAGAGTAGATGAGACGAGACTTGGAAATGTGTTATCAAGCTATTATATTGGAATGGGTGATTATACTACATTTATGCTCAGTCCGGAAGTGGAGAAACCATTAAGTGATCAACTTTTTGACGCACAGTCAGCAATCATCCGCAAGCTTGCGGAACGCGGACCGGGAATCTTTGTGGGACGCTGCGCAGATTATGTTCTTGGGGATTATTCAAATGTTGTGAATACATTTATCTATGCTTATAAGGATGATAGAATCAATCGAATCATGGATATCTATAAGCTTTCCGAGAAAGAGGCTGTAGATAAGATTAAGAAGATTGACAGAGAGAGACGCCTGTATTATGAAGGTAGAACAGACCGTAAGTGGGGCAGTATTGAAGCGAATGCAATTCTGCTGAATTCAAGTCTTCTTGGAATCGATGGTGCGGTAGATGCACTTGAGGCGATTTATCATAAGTGGGAAAACAGATAACAAAATAAGCAGAAAAAATGAAATAATTAACAAAAATTAAGAGGGTGTCGTTTAGTGCGACACCCTCTTTGCTACGTCTTTATTCTGGAATCTGTATTTATTTCATCATGCCGGCAAGAATCTGATTGACTTCTTTACCATCAGCTTTGCCTTTTACCTTCGGCATGAGTTCTTTCATGATCTTACCTTTATCCTTTGCTGTAGGAGCATCGATACCAAGATCTGCAAGAACGGATGTGATCACTGCTTTGATCTCATCTTCGCTCATCATCTTTGGTGCATATTCTTCAAGAACAGCAAGACGCTTCTGAGCCTCTTCAATCAGATCTGTACGATCTTCAGGTGTCATATCAATTGTTTCTTTTAACTGTTTGATTTCTTTTAAGATTACCTGTCCTTCTTCCTCTTCTGTCAGGTCGGCACGTTTGTCGATAGCTTTATTCTTCAGAGAGGAGAGCAGAAAGGAAAGTGCGGCTTTTCGTTCTTTGTCTCCTGCCTTCATTGCAGCGACCATAGCGCTTCTGATTTCATCAATTTTGCTCATTTTAGAGTCCTCCTTATAATTTAATATGCTTGAAATAGTTACAATTATTGAAAAGAGCGGATTGCTCTTGATTCATAAGATAAATTTTAGCAGATGGTGGTTTATATTGCAAGAGTGCACTCTGTTTTGTGAAAATATATAAAAAAATGCATGAAAAGCATAAAAAATCAGAAAATTTACGAAAAGTAAAAATATAGGTTGACAATATTGGGCTCGAGGAGTAAACTACGTGACATAAAAGCAAAGGCGCTTTGAGAAACAGATCTCAGAGTGCCTTTTTCTTTTAATAAAATATGGTACCTATAGATTTGCCGCGAACAGCAGCAAGTCTCAATGACACAAAGGCGTGTCTTACAGCAAGAACCGATTCAGGGGGATGGTTCAACGAAGCTGTGAGATATGTCTTTTTAGTTTCTAGGTATGAGGAGGAAGTAGTATGACACAAGAAATTATTACTCAGATTACAGACACAGTCGGAACAGAAGTGTTCGGCATCTGGTTCCTGATCGGAGCTGCATTTGTATTCTTTATGCAGGCAGGATTCGCTATGGTAGAGACAGGATTCACCAGAGCAAAGAATGCCGGTAACATTATCATGAAGAATCTGATGGATTTTTGTATTGGAACAATCGTGTTTATTTTCCTTGGATTTGGATTGTTACTCGGGGAAGATGCACTTGGCGGACTGGTAGGAGTTCCAACACTTGGAATCTTTACGGATTATGCAAACTTTGACTGGTCTAATTTTGTATTCAACCTGGTTTTCTGTGCGACAGCAGCAACAATCGTATCAGGAGCTATGGCAGAAAGAACAAAGTTTCTTTCCTATTGTATTTATTCCGCAATGATCTCCGCAGTTGTGTATCCGATCGAAGCACACTGGATCTGGGGAGGCGGATGGCTTTCACAGCTTGGCTTCCATGATTTTGCAGGATCTTGTGCAATCCACATGGTAGGTGGAGTAACAGCATTTATCGGAGCTGCAATGGAAGGAGCCAGAATTGGTAAATTCTCAAGAGATAAGAATGGAAAAGTAACAAAAGTCCACGCATTTCCAGGACATAACCTCGTAATAGGTGCTCTTGGATGTTTCATCCTCTGGTTTGGATGGTATGGATTCAACGGTGCGGCAGCAACAACAGGCCCACAGCTTGCATCTATCTTTATGACAACAACAATCGCACCGGCAACAGCAACCGTTGTATGTATGATCTTCACATGGCTTCGTTATGGAAAACCAGATGTGTCTATGTGTCTGAATGCATCCCTCGCAGGTCTGGTAGCAATCACAGCACCTTGTGATGTGACAGATGGATTAGGAGCACTGATCATTGGAGCAGTTGCAGGAGTTCTCGTAGTATTTGGCGTTTGGTTCTGTGATAATGTAGTGCATGTAGATGACCCGGTTGGTGCCGTAGCAGTTCATTGTTGTAATGGTATCTGGGGAACAATCGCAGTTGGTCTTTTTGCAACAACAAATGCGCCGGAAAGCACACTGAAAGGTCTGTTCTACGGTGGTGGATTCGGACTTCTCGGAACACAGCTTCTTGGTGTAGTAACAGTTCTTGCTTGGACAGTTGTAACAATGACAATTATCTTCAAAGTAATCGATATGACAATTGGACTTCGTGTTTCAGAGGAAGAAGAGATTGTTGGTCTGGATTCCAAGGAGCATGGTCTTGCATCAGCATATGCAGGATTCAGCATCATGGATATTACGGAAGGTGCAATGAATGAAAATGAAAACACAGATCTTGGTGTAGCAGATTATGACGCAGCATCTCCAATCCAGAGAGCAGCAGCTGTACCGGTAGCAGGACCGGTAGATGCAGATACAGGAATGCATAAAGTTGTTATTATTGCAAAACTTTCCAAGTATGACAGGCTGAAATCAGCGTTGAACAATCTTGGTGTTACAGGAATGACAGTTACCCAGGTTATGGGATGCGGTATCCAGAAAGGTGCCGGCGAGAAATATCGTGGAGTTGAGATGGACGTAACCGTTCTTCCAAAGGTAAAAGTAGAAGTTATCGTAGGAAATATTCCGGTTGAGAAAGTCATCGAAACAGCATCCAAGACACTGTATACAGGACATGTCGGTGATGGTAAGATCTTTGTATACAACGTGCAGAAAGTAGTAAAAGTACGTACAGGAGAAGAAGATCTCGAAGCATTGAAAGATGTAGAATAATACTTGATAAAAAAAATAATCTCCCAAAAGCAGTAAAGACTGTTTTTCCGGAGATTATTTTTTATGATTATTGAACGATTTTTTGAATAATTTTTTTTTATAAATAAGATTGAAATCTTATATACTACTATATTTAATAAGAAGTAACAGCGTAAAAAACAACACAGGATGGTAAAAATTACCTAAAAATTTTTTAGATTATCATATAATTTGAAAAGAAAAATGTGAAAAAAATACTATTTTATGTAAAGAGAGTTAAATAAATATAAAATTTTTCTTTAAAAAGCTAAAAAAATGTGATATAGTGTAATACAAACATATGATATTGAAATTCAGGAGGGAAAATTAAGAATGAACAATTATATGTATCTGGTTCCAGTTGCAGCTGTCATTGCTCTTCTTTTTGCAGCATATCTTGCAGCAAAGGTTAGCAGACAGGATGCCGGAACAGAAAGAATGAAGGAAATTGCCGGTGCAATCGCAGATGGTGCACGTGCTTTCCTGACAGCAGAGTACAAGATCCTTATTGTATTCGTAGTAGTACTTTTCGTACTGATCGGATTAGGAGTAGGTAACTGGGTAACAGCAGTTTGCTTCGTAGTAGGTGCTCTGTTCTCAACAATCGCAGGTTACTGCGGAATGACAGTTGCTACTAAGGCAAATGTCAGAACAGCTAACGCAGCTAAAGAGAGCGGAATGAACAAAGCTCTTTCCATCGCATTTTCAGGTGGTGCCGTTATGGGTATGTGTGTTGCTGGACTTGGTGCACTTGGTGTCAGCCTTGTGTACATCGTAACTAAGAATGTAGATGTATTATTCGGATTCAGCCTTGGTGCTTCTTCCATCGCATTGTTTGCACGTGTTGGTGGTGGTATCTATACAAAGGCAGCAGACGTTGGAGCTGACCTTGTAGGTAAAGTAGAAGCAGGTATCCCGGAAGATGATCCGCGTAACCCGGCTGTTATTGCTGACAACGTTGGAGATAACGTAGGTGACGTAGCAGGTATGGGAGCTGACCTTTTCGAGTCTTACTGTGGATCTCTGATCTCAGCACTGACACTTGGTGTTGCAGTAAGCGAAGTTTCAGGAGTATTATTCCCACTTGCAATCGCAGGATGTGGTCTGATCGCTTCTATCCTTGGAACATTCTTCGTAAGAGGCGGAGAGAACACAAATCCTCAGAAAGCTCTTACAAAAGGAAGCTATGCTTCTTCAGCAATCGTAATCATTGCTTCTTTAGCACTTAGCTGGGTGCTTTTCGGAAACATGAACGCAGCAATCGCAGTTATCGCTGGTCTGATTGTTGGTGTTATCATTGGTAACATCACAGAGTACTACACATCAGCAGATTACAAACCGGTTAAAGGAATCGGAGAGCAGTCTGAGACAGGTGCAGCTACAACAATCATCAGTGGTCTTGCAGTTGGTATGAAATCAACAGCTATCCCGCTGCTTCTGATCTGTGTAGGTATTTTTGTTTCTTATAATGTATTTGGTCTGTATGGAATTGCTCTTGCGGCAGTTGGTATGCTTTCTACAACAGGAATCACTGTTGCAGTTGATGCATATGGTCCGATCGCAGACAACGCTGGTGGTATCGCAGAGATGTCCGGTCTTGATGAGTCCGTTCGTGACATTACAGACAAGCTTGACTCTGTAGGTAATACAACAGCAGCTATGGGTAAAGGATTTGCTATCGGTTCTGCAGCACTTACAGCTCTTGCGCTGTTCGTATCTTATGCAGAGACAGTAGGTCTGAAATCCATCAACCTTCTTGACTACAAAGTAATCATCGGTATCTTTATCGGTGGTATGCTTACATTCCTCTTCTCAGCATTCACTATGGAGTCTGTATCTAAGGCTGCATATTCAATGATCGAGGAAGTTAGACGTCAGTTCCGTGAGAAACCAGGCATCATGAAAGGTGAAGAGAAACCTGACTACAAGTCATGCGTTGGTATTTCTACAACAGCAGCACTTCACGAGATGCTTCTTCCAGGTCTGATGGCAGTTATCGTTCCTGTAGTAGTAGGTGTTCTTCTTGGAGTTGACGCTCTTGGCGGACTTCTTTCAGGATCCCTCGTAACAGGAGTTCTTATGGCGATCTTCATGTCAAATGCAGGTGGTGCATGGGATAACGCTAAGAAGTATATCGAAGAAGGAAACCACGGCGGAAAAGGTAGTGAGGCTCATAAGGCAGCCGTTGTTGGAGATACTGTAGGAGATCCGTTCAAGGATACATCAGGTCCGTCTATCAACATCCTGATCAAACTTATGACAGTTGTATCACTTGTATTCGCTCCACTGTTCCTTTCTATCGGAGGACTTCTGTAATACTTTTGTCATCCATATATGGATGACATTAAGAATATAAGTTGAAGGAAAACGTTCTCTGGGGATTTCCCCGGGGGACGTTTTTTTCTGTGTTGCTTTTACTTGTTTTGTTATATAACTATAAAACTGGCTTGTATAAATATTTTAAAACTGGATATATCTAACAGACCAGGGCGCTGATATAATAAGGCGGTATGTTGGGAAAATTCACTTACAAGTCTCACGGATGTTCGACTTGAATACTCAACATAAGAGATAACAAACAGGAGATTTACAAAATATGAAAAACGAAAGTATCAGCACAAAGAAAATCGTAATGACTGCATTTTTTGCAGCTATTATTTATCTGGGAATCCAGTCTTTCCGTATTCCGCTTCCGGCGGCTGTCGGAACACCATTTCTGCATTTCGGGCACATTTTTGTAATGCTTGCAGTATTAATGCTTGGACCTAAGCTTTCAACTGTGGCAGGAGTTCTCGGACTTGTCGTATTTGATGTATTGAACGGTTATATTCAGGCAATCCCGAATGTGTTCGTCAGCACGATCATCAAATGTCTGCTTGTGGGCGTGATCTTTCAGGCTCTGAAGAAAAAAGCGCAGGAAGATGCGAAGAAGGAATATGGTTATGCGGTCCTCTGTGCGGCTATCTATGGAGTTACGAACATTATCGTAGACTTTATCTGGTCAACCGTTGAACTGGTCGTTCTCGGCAGTTCCTGGAGCGCAGCGTTGGCGGCAGAGATCACATCTATCCCGGCTACGATCATCAATGCAGGATTTACAGTAGTAGGAATTGCGATTCTGTATGTTCCGGTGAAGAAGGCTTACCAGAGAATCCTTGGAGCATAGGAAATTAATAAGCCAGGAAGTCAATGTCATAGCACATATGTCTGATAATCAAAAAGGAGAATTATTAAGTTGGATATTGCAAAGATACAGATCTTATTACAGGAAGCAGAATTAGACGGTTGGTTGTTTACAGATTTCCAGGGACATGATTTTATCACAAAAGAGTTTCTTGAGCTTGGAAATCGTTTCTGTACAAGAAGGATGTTCTATCTGATTCCGACGCAGGGTGAACCAGTCAAGGTGCTTTCAGCAATTGAGCCGCATCTCCTTGATCATCTTCTGGGAGAGAAAATGTTATATCATGGAATTGAAGGACAGAAGAAAGTGTTGTCAGAGTTATTGAAGCCGGGCATGAAGATTGCCTGCCAGTACTCTCCAGGCGGAAATGTTCCGACGATTAGCTCTATGGATGCCGGCCTGATCGAGTATCTTAGAACTTATGAGATCAAGCCGGTTACAAGTGCAGATCTGATGCAGCATTTTGGCGCGGTATTATCGGAACATCAGATAGAGACTCATAGACAGGCGGGAATTATTATTCACAAGATTCTTACTGATACGTTTGCATGGATCAGAGAAAATATAGATGTGGGTAATTATATTGATGAGTATGCGATGCTTCTGAAAATGCAGGAACTGACAGGGCAGGAGGATATCTACATGGATTCACCACCGTTTTTCGGTATTGATGAGCATGCTTGTGATCCGGGATATGAACCGAAGGAAAATGGTTCGAAGCAGATTTGTGAAGGCAGCCGTCTGATCATAGATATCGCCGGCCGTCTCCCTGAGGAAGATGCGGTATATTATGATGTATCCTGGTGCATGAATGTCGGAGAAAAGATTGATCCGGAGTATGAGAAATGGTTTCAGATCGTATATGATGCGCGGGAAGATGCAAGACAGTTTATTCAGGCGAGATTAGATGCAGGAGAAAAAGTCAGAGGATATGAAGTGGATCGAAGGCTGAAAGAAAGATTCGAACAGCTTGGATGTGCACAGTATCTGATGCACCGGACAGGACATAATATCGGTCACAGATGTCATGGAATTGGTGCCAATCTGGATGATTATGAAACACATGATGACCGCTGTCTGCTCCCTGGTACGATGTTTTCCATAGAACCGGGACTGTATACAGATAAGTATGGTGTGAGACTGGAATATGATGTGCATATTACTTCGGAGGGAGAAACGAAAGTGTATGGACCGGTGCAGGATGAGATTCTTGTGATTTGATCAAGGGTGAAAGAAATATAGTTGAAAAAGTGAAAGAAATGGCGAAGATTTGTACCAGTAAGGTGTAAGCTTCGCCCTTTTTGTTAAATACAATTCTTGATAATGTATAATAGGTGTAGTATTCTTATTAGAAATAATACATCAGTAAAAGAAATAAACAGGAGGTTATTCAAAATGAAACAAGTAGAGACAACAAGAGAAGCAATAATCAACAGACGAAGTGTTCGCAAGTATAAAACTGATATGATTCCAAGAGACATAATCGAGCGAATTGTAGAGGCGGGGACTTATGCAGCAAATGGAAGAGGACACCAGGCATCTATTATTCTGGCAGTGACAAATAAAGAATTACGAGACAGACTTTCAGAGATGAATCGTAAGATTGGTGGATGGGATGAAGGATTTGATCCGTTTTATGGAGCACCTGTGGTATTGGTTGTACTGGCAGAGAAAGACTGGCCAACACATGTGTATGATGGAAGTCTTGTAATGGGTAATTTGATGCTGGCAGCACATACAGAAGGAATTGGAAGTTGTTGGATTCATCGTGCAAAGGAAGAGTTTGAAAGTGAAGAAGGAAAACAGATTTTGTCTGATCTTGGAGTGACAGGAGAGTATGAAGGTATCGGACACTGTATACTTGGATATCCGGATGAAGAAATAGAAGAGGCGAAACCCAGAAAAGATGATTATGTTTTCTGGGTGGAGTGATAGCCCATAAATATAATAGAGGGTTACTCACCATAGTTTCAAACTATGACAAATGCATAAATTTATATATTTTTCAAAATAAGCATGGAATGATAAGATGATTGCAGATAAAACATCACTTACAAAAATAAAAGGAGAATTAATTTATGAGCAAATATCAGACACCATGCAGATATGATTTTGTGGGAAGTTTTTTGAGACCGGAAGAGGTTAAGAAAGCGAATGCAGATTATCAGGAAGGAAAGATCAGCGAAGCAGAAAAGAATCAGATCATTGATAAAGCGGTTACAGAAGTTGTAGCAAAGCAGAAAGAGCTTGGATTTCATGTGATCACAGACGGAGAGTTCAGAAGAACTTACTGGCATCTGGATTTTATGTGGGGATTTGAAGGTGTCGGTCATGAACAGACCGGCAGCGGGGTACAGTTTGATGGAGAGCTGGCATCACTGGAAGATACTTATCTGACAGGAAAGATAAAGGCAAAGGCGCATCCGTTTGTAGAACATTTCAAATTCCTGAAACAGTTTGAGGATGAGAACACAGTTGCAAAATATACAATTCCGGCGCCGGCGCAGATGTTCCAGCAGATGATTATTCCGGTCAACTACAAAAATACGAGAAAATATTATGAGACAAACAAAGAACTGATCCACGACATTGGAACAGCTTATCAGGAAGTGATCCGTCAGTTCTATGAAGCAGGATGCAGAAATCTTCAGCTTGACGACTGTACCTGGGGAGCAATTGTCGGAGATGCGGCAAAGCAGAGATACAAACTTCTTGGAACGGATATTGAAGATGTGAAAAAAGAGCTTCTTGAAGTGAATAACCTTGCACTGGAAGGAAAACCGGAGGATATGGTAATCACTTCCCACATCTGTAGAGGAAATTATCATTCAACATTTTTTACAAGCGGACCGTATGATTCTGTAGCAGATTATGTCTTTGCAAAAGAAAATGTGGATGCATTATTCCTTGAATATGATGATGCAAGATCTGGTGGATTCGCTCCGCTTGCAAAGGTGTCTCCGGATAAAAAAGTGGTATTAGGGTTAATTACAACGAAGACACCTCAGCTCGAGGAGAAAGAAGTTGTAATCAAGAGAATTCATGAAGCTGCAAAATATATTCCATTAGACAGACTTTATCTCAGTCCACAGTGTGGGTTCGCTTCCTGTGAAATCGGAAACAAACTGACAGAAGAGGAACAATGGGCAAAGTTAAAGCTTGTGAAAGAAATTGCAGAAGAAGTCTGGGGAGAGTAATAAGAGTTGAGTTGCTGCTTATACAGAGTGTAAACGGCAACTCAATTTTTATGCACAATACTTCTTCAACATTCTTCTGGCTATTTTTTCATCTTCTCCATGAATAACGAGGAGAAACGGAAGACCAAGCTGGATCGTGGCGAGTTCAGAAAGATCTTTTCCGTTGATATCTACGCGATTGTGGTTCTCAAGATCCTGGATGCGCACATCCGAAGAAAGATTTTTACAAGTGTGTGAAAAAGTGAGAAATTGTCCGGTTGTGAGAAATTTAATATTTTGCTTGATCATGATATCGCCCCTCGTAAATGAATGTGTTTGATTTTTTCGTCATTCAGTATATAATAAATAACAAAGAAATAAAAATACATATTTGTTATGACAGATATACATTTTTTATATGATTTATCAGATGTGGTTTGACTCCCACCTCTGCAGGTGGAGAGTAACAGATTAGTGTCAGTTTAGGGGGGACTTATGGAAATTACTTATGATTATTACCGGATTTTTTATTATGTAGCAATGTATAAGAGCTTTTCTAAAGCGGCGAAAGTATTGATGAGCAACCAGCCGAATATTACTCATTTTATGAATAATCTGGAGAATCAGCTTGGGTGTAAATTGTTTGTCAGATCTAATCGAGGAGTTACGCTTACAGCGGAAGGAGAGAAGCTGTATCAGCATGTTTCTGTTGCATATCAGCATCTTCATGCGGCTGAAGCGGAACTTGCAATGGAGCGAAGCATGGAGAGCGGAAGTATCACGATCAGTGCGAGTGAGATTGCACTTCATCTTTTACTTCTTCCTATACTGGGGCGCTTTCATAAGCAATATCCGGGTGTTCGGCTGAGACTTCTGAATCATTCCACGCCGGAGGCAGTTGAGTCCGTCAAGAACGGACTGGCGGACTTTGCAGTTGTGACTACGCCGCTTCAGGCAAAGAAGCCGTTGAAAAGTACTTCTTTAATGTCTTTTAAGGAAATTGCAGTGGGAGATCATTCTTTTCAGGGGAAAGAAAAACCAATAAGGCTGAAAGACTTAATTGAGAATCCGTTGATTTCTCTTGGGCAGGGAAGCACAACCTATGAGTTCTATTCCAAATTTTTCCTGGAGAATGATCTGGTTCTATCTCCGGATACGGAAGTTGAGACGATCGATCAGGTGTTGCCGCTTATTATGAATGGACTGGGCATTGGATTCCTTCCGGAGCTGTTCGTAAGACCAGTGATCGAGGAAGGAAAGGTCTGTCAGATTCCACTAAAGGAGAATATTCCGGAGAGAGAAATCTGTCTGGTTGAGAATCATACATTTCCACCAAGCATTGCGGCGGATATGTTCAAAAAAATGTTAGTTCTTAAATAAGGCATTTTTTTAAGAAGATATTGCGGATCCAATCTATTCCTATGTAGAAAATATATATCAGATATGTGAATAAAACAGTATGCGCCGGTTTGACTTTAGAACCGGCGCTTTCTATATTAATAAGTAGGATTTTGTTCTGTTTTAACAGGCGAAAAACAAGAAATAACAAAGGAAGTGTGAGTATGCAGACAGTATTACCACGTGAAGAAGCTGTAGAAGGAGTTATATCTAAGGTTCTTGAGTCACAAGAGGCCTGTGATCGGCTAAATGAAGTATTTTATGAGCATTTGGAAAATTATCAGGAGATAAATGACGATGGCGACAGACATTTTGCAGAGGTCTTGCTCCAGGCGTATAAAAATGGAGATGTCAGCGCGTTGCTACTTGAATTGTGCGGAGGAAGTATGTTTGATCTGCTTCGGGACGCATATCTGATTCCAAAGAAATTTCATGGAAAATCAGGAGAGAATCCGGTTCTCCTGACTGATGTAGAGGGAAAGCTTCTGGAGAGTAAGAAAAGGGAAGTAACAGCTCATGAATATGAAAAGTTCCATGAGACGTACAGGCAACATCAATGTGCACCTAGATCAAAACTGTATCTTGCTGACGGATATGACATAGTTCGTTCCTATACAGAGGGCATGCAGATTCAGGAGAAAAAAGAGAACAAGAAGCGTGGCGTGATGGCGTTATATGCATTACCGGATACCAGAAAGCTTGGACTGACAGAAGCACAGGCCTATGCAGTTGTCTGGGATACTTTCCAGAAGATTCAGAAACAGGCTCCGAGAGTGGAAGTTTATTATGGGCAGGATACCGGTGAGAAGCGTCAGAAAGGATTTGACGAGATAGGAGTTTTACTTCCAATTCATGGATTTGAGAAACGAATGCTTCATCATCTGGATGAGATTGATGGGATTGTTCTTTCATGCAGAGAGAAGATGATGAAAAAGGCCGGAGCGGAAAGCCTTGACCTGGAATAAAGAGGAAGTGAATGAGATGCAGACTCAGAAAATAAGAAAAAATCATATGGATATTCTCTGGCATGAATATACAGATAAAGGTGGAGAAGAAACACCGGTAACACAGGCAAGTTTAACGGAGAAAGCTTCAATTGTCGGAAGAGTGGGGATTATGCTTCTCTCCTGTGGAACCGGAGCGTGGAGAGTGAGAAGCTCTATGAATGCTCTGGCAGAAGAGATGGGGATTACCTGCACAGCAGATATTGGTCTGATGTCGATTGAGTATACCTGTTTTGATGGTGACGATGGATTCACGCAGTCTTTGTGTCTGACGAATACAGGCGTGAATACATCTAAGTTAAACAGACTGGAACACTTTATCCGTGAGTTCGAACAGGGCGGACAGGATATGTCTGGTGAACAACTGCATAAGCTGCTGGATCAGATTGAAGAGATTCATGGACTATATTCTCCAATTGCATTGGGAATGGCAGCAGCATTGGCGTGTGGCGGATTTACATTTCTGCTTGGTGGTGGACCAATTGAAATGTTTTGTGCATTTATCGGTGCCGGGATTGGAAATTTTATCAGGTGCAAATTGAGTAAACATCATTTCACATTATTTTTGTGTATAGCCTCATCTGTTTCGGCAGCCTGTCTGGTTTATGCGGGACTCTTGAAAGCAGCTGAGATTTTGTGGGCGATTCCAATCCAGCATGAGGCGGGATATATTTGTGCAATGCTATTTATTATTCCAGGTTTCCCTTTTATCACAAGTGGAATTGACCTTGCAAAATTGGACATGCGTTCTGGCATGGAACGACTCATGTATGCACTGATTATTGTTTTGGTAGCTACAATGTCTGCATGGATCATGGCACTAGTCTTAAATTTACAACCTGTGGATTTCCTGAAACTTGATCTGACGCAGGAAGAATGGATTATTTTCCGGTTACTTACAAGCTTTTGTGGTGTGTTTGGATTCTCGATTATGTTCAACAGTCCTGCACGCCTTGCGGCAGTGGCGGCAGGAATCGGTGCTATTGCCAATACACTGCGATTGGAACTGGTTGATCTGACGGCATTGCCTCCGGCGGCAGCAGCATTTGTCGGAGCATTAACAGCCGGACTTCTGGCAACTATGATTAAAAATCAGGTCGGATATCCGAGAATTTCTGTCACGGTTCCGTCGATTGTAATCATGGTTCCGGGATTGTATCTGTACCGTGGATTTTATAATCTGGGAACAATGAATCTTTCTGCATCAGCTTCCTGGTTTGCGGCGGCAATACTGATTGTTGCAGCTCTTCCGTTAGGGTTGATCTTTGCAAGAATTCTTACGGATAAGACATTTCGGTATTGCACGTAAGGAGAATATATACAAAAAAGGAACAGCTCACAAAGAGCTGTTCCTTTTTTTAATATGTTAGGAAAGTTCGTTCCTAACATATTAAAAAACGCTCCGCTTAGGATGCGCACTACGGCGTACAAGGTAGGCGTCGCAAGCGACCGCCGCAGGCGCAAGAATGTGCCGAGCACATTCTTTGTTCTAAAATAGAAAGGAATTTATTTCTTTTTATCTTTTTTCTTGTCTTTGTCTTTCTTCTTTCCGGAAGATTTCTCGTTGTCCTTATTCTTCTCGCTATCCTTCGCTTTTGCAGAGAATTTCTTATCTGCTTCAGCTTCCGGCTGATATCCGTTGATATCATATTTCTTCTCATATTCCTCAAAGGCTGTAAGATAAGTTTCATCCTTCAGCTTGCGGACACTCTTTGTATATTCATGAATATCAAAGTTAGAAGAATCAAGCTCGAGAATCGCTACAGCAACGTTAGAACAGTGCGCTGCGATACGCTCGTAGTTTGTAAGCAGGTCATTAAAAGCAAATCCGGTATTCAGATCACACTGACCATTTCTAAGTCTCTTAATGTGACGAAGTTTCAGATCATTACAGAGAATACCAATCAGTTCGCGCAGAGGTTCAACCTTTGCAGCAGTCTCAAGATCTTCATCTACAAAAGAATTTACTGTAAGATCAACAATCTCAACCAATGCCTTCTCAAGCACATTCAGCTCATAAGTAGCAGATTCAGAGAATGTGCGGGACTTTTCATGAAGTTCCTGGGCAACTCTGGAAATGTTGACTGCGTGGTCACCAAGTCGCTCGAAGTCACTGATCGTATGAAGGAACTTGGAGGTCTGTTTCGCCTGTTCAGGTGTCATATCATGCATACTTAACTGCATCAGATAAGTACCAAGTTTATCCTCGTACTTGTCGATCATGTTTTCCTTTTCCTGGATCTTATTGAACTTGCTGTCGCTAAAGTCTGTCAGAAGTTCGAAAGCGCGCATGAGATTCTTGCGGGCATTCTTCGCCATACCGTTAACAGCCATCTGGCTCTGACTGATCGCCAGCGGTGGGTAATTCAAAAAACGTTCCTCAAGCAGATCAAAATCAGCCTGCTCTTCGTTGTCCTCGTCAGTATCTTTGATGAGGAAGAAGACGAGTTTCTCAATCTTGCTGATAAATGGAGCAAGGATCAGGATCGTAGCGATACGGAATACCGAGTTCAGCAATGCGATGCTGACAGGACTCATGACCATGTCCATAAATGTAAAGTGGACAGCGGCATTTACTGAGTAAAATACGATAGACCAGAAGATCATTCCGAATAAGTCATTCAGCAGGTAAATAAGTGCTGTACGCTTTCCGTTCTTGTTCGTACCGATAGAAGAAAGCAGTACAGGACAGGCAGCTCCGACACCGATACCCATTGTAATAGGCAGTGCGGCAGCAAATGTAATAGAGCCTGTGATTGATAATGCCTGAAGGATACCGACAGAAGCAGATGCACTCTGAAGCACAGCAGTAAATGCGATACCAACAAGAATACCCATAAATGGATTCTTAAACATTGTCAGAAGGCTGACAAAATGTGGGTTCTCTTTCAGAGGTGAAACTGCACCACTCATTGTCTGCATTCCGAACATCAGGATCGCAAAACCAAGCATAATGTCACCGATATCGGAATAAGGTTTCTTCTTTACGAATGTACGGAAGATGATACCGATGATCGCAACGATCGCAGAAATTGTTGCGGTGGACAGAAGCTGCGCAATGCCACTGGAGCCATCAATGTAAGAAAGACATAAAATCCAGCCTGTGATACTTGTTCCAATGTTGGCACCCATAATGATTCCGATTGCCTGAGCAACTTTCATCATACCGGAGTTTACGAATCCTACGACCATAACAGTTGTAGCTGATGACGACTGAATGATCGCTGTTACGACTGTACCCAGCAGCAATCCTTTGATTGGGGAGTTTGTGAGCTTGTATAAGATAAGTTCCAGTTTGTTACCGGCAACCTTCTTAAGACTGTCTCCCATGAGTGCCATTCCGTACAGGAAGAGGGCAACTCCGCTGAGCAAGGACAAAACCATTGTAATTCCCATTTTCTTTTTTCCTTTTTCTTAAGTTATTAAGTTGACATGTTACGTCTTGCAAAAAATTACGTACATGGCTATTATAAAACACTTTACCCAGAGTTTACAATTATTTTCTTTAAACTTTACAGAAAAATATTGATTGCAAATTACAGAAAAATTGTAGGGATAAACAAAATATTGATCTTAAGCAAAAAAGTCCTTGACTTGTTCATGGATAATTTCCATAAGATGAGTTCTCGCTTCCACGCTTGCCCAGGCAATGTGTGGTGTGATCAGCAGGCGTTTACTGTCTTTGATCTTGAGCAATGGATTATCTGCGGACATTGGTTCCTCACAAAGGACGTCTAATCCTGCTGCGGCAATCTGATTTCTGACCAGTGCATTATATAATGCCTGCTCATCGACGATCGGTCCTCTTCCGAGATTCAGGAAAATACAGGAAGATTTCATTTTTTCAAACGCTTTGCTGTTGATCAGTCCTTCTGTATGCTCGTTGAGTGGAGCGTGGACGGAAATAATATCAGACTGCGTAAGCAATGTCTCAAAGTCAACCTGTTCATAACCTTCCTGCGCCGGAGCACCGGAGGCGGAGTAGTAAATGACTTTCGCTCCAAATTCACGTGCAATCTCAGCAACACGTCTGCCGATTGCTCCAAGACCGATGATCCCCCAGGTTTTTCCATGGATTTCTGTGAAATGTTCTGCAAAATGAGTGAAAGAGACATCATTTACATAGCGCTCTTCTTTCACATAATCATCATAATAGCGCAGTTTTTCTAATAGAAAGAGAAGCATTGCAAATGTGTGCTGTGCGACAGTCTCAGTAGAATAACCGGCAACATTTCTCCAGGCAATTCCTTTTGAATCAAGATATTCCTTATCCAGGTTGTTCGTGCCTGTGGCTGTGACACAGACGAGCTTCAGATTCTTTGAAGTTCCAATAGTCTGCTCATTAACCGGAACTTTATTTAATATGATCACATCGGCATCCGTGACACGCGCCGGGACTTCTTCAGATGAAGAAAAGCTGTACTTTACAACTTCACCGAGTTCATCATATGCAGAAAGATCAATATCTTCTCCAATTGTTTTGACATCTAAAAATACAATTTTCATTTAAAATCTCCTTGTTTCATAATCAGTATTAAGTATTTTATGATGTGAGTGTCAAAAGTAAATTTTGCCGCTCACTGATGTAACCGGATTTCTCCATTGCTATGCATTTCCGCACTTACATCATTTTATCACAAAAAGAACATAATTTCTTATATTTTACCACATACTAATCAAAAATTGATTATGGAGGTTGTTAACAGTTAAATATAAATTATAAAGTCATATAAGTTGGTGTTGAGCTTTATAAGATATTAGAGTAGAATATTATTGAAAGGAGTTGATACTTTGAGTAAATATTATTCTATACATGAATTTTCAAAAATTATAGGCGTATCTGCTCAGACGTTACGAAATTGGGATGCCAATGGAAAACTTCATCCGCATCATACTACAGTAAGTGGCTATAGATATTATTCCGATGAGCAACTCAACCAAGTAATAAATGTAAAGCCTAAAAATCGCATTACAATTGGATATTGTCGCGTTTCCAGCCGTAAACAAAAAGATGATTTGGAACGACAGATTGATAATGTCAAGACATATCTTCTAGCAAAAGGGCAGCCGTTTGAGATAATAAGTGATATCGGTTCTGGGATTGATTATAAGAAAAAAGGGCTTCAGGAATTGATCAGACGAATCTCTCAAAATCAGGTTGAAAAGGTTGTTGTTTTATATAAAGACAGGCTATTGAGCTTTGGTTTTGAGTTGATAGAATATATCGCTTCACTTTATAATTGTGAGATTGAGATTATTGATAATACTGAAAAATCTGAACAGCAGGAACTTGTTGAAGATCTGGTTCAAATAATCACAGTATCCAGTTGCAAATTACAAGGAAAACGAGCGAACAAAGCTAAGAAACTTATCCGGGAATTGATACAGGAGGAAACAGATGGTAAGAGCCATAAAAGTAATGTTGATACCAAACAACGTACAGAAAACTAAGATGTTTCAGTACGCAGGAGCTTCAAGATTTGCTTATAACTGGGCTTTGGCCAGGGAAAAAGAAAACTACGAAAAGGGTGGCAAGTTCATTTCAGATTCAGAACTCAGAAAAGAATTTACAAAGCTTAGACATTCTGATGAATACGCATGGTTATTAAATATTTCAAATAATGTAACCAAACAGGCAATCAAAGATGCCTGTACTGCGTATAAGAACTTTTTCAAAGGTTTGCAAAAATTCCCAAGATTCAAGTCCAGAAAGAGATCAATGCCGAAGTTCTATCAGGACAACGTTAAGATACAATTCAGTAATACCCACGTTAAGCTTGAAGGTTTTTCTTCCAGCAGGAAAGCAAATAAGCAAAAAAAGAATTGGGTAAGACTTGCAGAACATGGACGTATTCCAACAGATGTTAAATATATGAATCCGAGAATATCCTTTGATGGATTGAACTGGTGGATCAGTGTATGTGTAGAATTTCCTGACTGCAAGGAAACACTTAACGATGATGGAGTTGGCATAGACTTAGGAATTAAAGACTTAGCTGTCTGCTCTGATGCCGTTAAGTATAAGAACATCAATAAGAGTCAGAAAGTAAAGAAACTAGAAAAACAGAAACGTAGATTACAGCGTAGTATCTCTCGTTCTTACGAGAAAAATAAGAAAGGGGAAAGTTACTGTAAAACAAATAATGTAATCAAAAAGGAAAAACTTTTATTAAAACGAAATCACAGATTAACAAACATCCGTAAAAACTATTTGAATCAGACCATATCTGAGATCGTAAATCGAAAGCCAAGATTTATTTGTATTGAAGATTTGAATGTCAGCGGAATGATGAAAAATAGACATTTATCCAAAGCAGTACAGGAACAAAGATTTTTTAGGTTTAGACAACAGCTTGAATACAAATGCAATGATAAAGGGATCCAGCTTATTGTGGCTGATCGGTTTTATCCATCATCAAAGCTTTGCAGCTGCTGTGGAAACATCAAAAAAGATTTGAAGTTATCTGACAGGGTTTATAGATGTGAATGTGGGAATATGATTGACAGAGATTTCCAGGCATCTATAAATCTCAAGGCTTATGGAGAACGATTTGCAAGCTAACACTGAAACGTTAATGCAAATATGTACGGATACGTTAGTCCGGAATTTACGCCTATGGAGAGTACAAGAACTTGTGAGTAGATAGATATTTATATCATCAAAAGCATACTCGTTGAAGTAGGAATGAAACATGGAAGTTTATAACTTTTTATAAGTTTTCAGTAACGGAAATGTGTCATGAAAGCCACAGGGATAGTCCGGAGGATAGATGATCTTGGAAGAATCGTAATTCCGAAAGAAATAAGAAGGACATTGCGGATCCGTGAAGGTGATCCACTGGAAATTTTTACAGACAGAGAAGGAAAGGTGATTTTAAAGAAATATTCTCCAATCGGTGAATTAGGAACACTGGCAGGGATTTATGCAGATAGTCTTTCGAAGACACTTGATTGTACAGTCTGTATTACTGATACGGATCAGGTGATCGCGGCAGCAGGAAACGGGAAGAAAGAACTTCAGGAAATGTTGTTGAGTGCAGAGCTGGCAGAAGTGTTTCAAGAAAGAAAGACCGTGTTGAAAAAGAGCAGTGACGCTGAGTTTGTAGCAATTACAAAAGGCAGGAGTGAATACAGCGAGGAAATAATCAGTGTGATTCTCAGTGAAGGTGATATTGCAGGTGGAGTAATCTTTCTGCAGAAAAATGAGAAAAAGCATTTTGGAGAAATGGAAAAGAAGTTTGCGGCAGGCGCAGCAGATCTGCTTGGGAGGCAGTTGAGCTAAAAGTGTCATATTTTTCCGGGAGGATGCATAGAATAGTATCAGTGGAAAACCGGACATGCATCGAAAGGAAAAGAAAATGAGAGAAAATCATGGAAAAAAAGGGATAATATACGCAGAAAATTTAGTGAAGGCATTACTTTGCGCCTATCTGGTCACAGGAATGTTTCTGTTAATTCTTGCACTTCTCCTTTATAAAGCAGGATTGAGTGAAGAAAATGTAAATCTGGGAATTATTCTCATTTATGTAATAGGAACTTTTTCCGGTGGTTTTGTGATGGGAAAACTGGAAGGCCAAAAGAAGTTCCTCTGGGGGCTTGGAACCGGTGTGGTTTATTTTGTTCTATTACTGCTCATCTCATTTGGAATGTACCGTGAGGTTTCGTCAGGGACAGGCGATTTGTTTCTGACATTTGTACTTTGTACCGGAGGTGGAATGCTTGGTGGGATGGTCGCATGAAGAAAAACCAGACAGATGTGTGAAAAAATACTTTAAAAACCTGGCTGTGTGTGCTATAATAGCGAAAGCAATATGTGCGAAGTTAGGAGGAGTAAAAATGAAACACATTAAAACACTGAATACACAGACACTGAACAACACAGTTAAAAAAGGTGGATGCGGAGAGTGCCAGACATCTTGCCAGTCTGCATGTAAGACATCCTGTACAGTAGGAAACCAGACTTGCGAAAACGCAAAATAAGAAAACCTGAAAGTGAAGATAATGTTGCTGCAGAGTTGCTTTGAGCGGTGATACTGCCTGCAATTATGCGAAAAACAGCAACAGGATTACAGGTGAGGCAGCGGTGCAAATCGCTGCCTTAAGCATGTTTTAGACGTATCTGCTTAGAGCTGCATTGTGAAAATGCCGGGCTTTGAACAGTTACAAATAGATTTACAAATACATATAGAAAGCGAGGTATCCACGTGATACATCAGTACCAGAACAATGGATATAATATCGTCCTCGACGTGAACAGCGGAGCTGTACATGTTGTGGATCAGGAAGCGTATGATGTCATCGAAGTGCTTAATCGCATGAATGAAGATCATACAGTGGAGACATTGAAATCTCCGGAAACAGCAGAAACATTGAAAAAAGAGCTTGGAGAGAAATATTCCGAGAAAGATCTGCTGGATATTTTAGAGGCAGTAACAGAACTGACGGAACAGGGACGTCTGTTTACAAAAGACATTTATGAGAGCTTTATCGACGTTGTAAAGCAGCGTAAGACAGTTGTTAAGGCTTTATGTCTTCATATTGCACATGACTGTAACCTTGCCTGTAAGTACTGCTTTGCGGAAGAGGGAGAATACCACGGCCGCAGGGCTTTGATGTCTTACGAGGTTGGTAAGAAAGCACTTGATTTCTTGATCGCGAATTCAGGAACAAGAAGAAACCTTGAGGTTGACTTCTTCGGTGGTGAGCCGCTGATGAACTGGCAGGTTGTCAAAGACCTGGTTGCTTACGGAAGAGAGCAGGAGAAACTTCATGACAAGCATTTCCGTTTCACACTTACAACAAACGGAGTTCTTTTGAACGATGAAGTTCAGGAGTTCGTGAACAAAGAGATGGACAACGTTGTCATCAGTCTTGACGGAAGAAAAGAAGTGAATGACCAGATGCGCCCGTTCCGTAACGGAAAAGGAAGCTATGATCTGATCGTTCCGAAGTTCCAGAAGCTGGCAGAGAGCCGTAATCAGGAGAAGTACTACATTAGAGGTACATTTACAAGAAATAACCTGGATTTTTCCAAGGATGTAGAACATTTCGCAGATCTTGGATTCAAGCAGATGTCAATCGAGCCTGTAGTAGGTGATGACACAGAACCATATGCAATCCAGAAAGAAGATCTTCCACAGATCTTTGAAGAATATGATAAACTCGCAAAATTCCTGATCGAGCGTGAGAAGAGTGGAAGAGGATTCAATTTCTTCCACTTCATGATCGATCTTGAAGGAGGACCGTGCGTGTCCAAGCGTCTGTCCGGCTGTGGTTCAGGTACAGAGTATCTGGCAGTGACACCTTGGGGAGATTTCTACCCATGTCATCAGTTTGTAGGACAGGAAGAATTCCTCATGGGAAATGTCGATGAGGGAATTACAAAACCGGAGATTGCGGAAGAATTCCGTGGATGCAGCGTATATTCCAAGGAAAGCTGCAGAACCTGCTTTGCCAGATTCTACTGCAGTGGTGGCTGTATGGCGAATTCTTACAAGTTCCACAATACGATCCATGATACTTACGAAGTGAGCTGTGAGATGGAGAGAAAACGTGTGGAATGTGCGATCATGATAAAGGCTGCCCTGGCGGATGAAGAACAATAAAGTTAGAGAGCAGCAGTCAAGAAAGGAAAGAAAGAGATGAAGAAAGGTAAGAGTATTCTCAGCCTCATTCTCGTAATCGCAGTTACAGCACTCTTCGGTATGACCTGTGTGCTTGGACTTGATTTAAAGGGAATGGGAGCTGCGAAGAACATCAATCTCGGTCTTGACCTGGAAGGCGGAGTCAGCATTACATATCAGGTAAAAGGTGACAAGCCATCTCAGGCAGACATGGATGACACCGTGTACAAGCTTCAGAAACGTGTGGAGCAGTACAGCACAGAGGCACAGGCTTATCAGGTTGGAGACAACCGTATCAGTATCGAGATTCCGGGTGTGAGCGACGCAAACAAGATCCTGGAAGAACTTGGACAGCCGGGTTCACTGTACTTTATCAAGCATAAAGACAGTGAGGGAAATGAAAACTATTCCCTGACAGCTTCCGGATATACACTGAATAAGTCAATCGACGAACTGAAAGATACAGACTCCATCGTACTGACAGGTACAGAAGTAAAGACAGCTTCAGCCGGAGTGCTCAACGACTCAACAACAGGAAATAAAAAGTATGGTGTTGATCTTGAGTTGACAGATGAGGGTGCAGAGAAGTTCAAGACAGCAACAGAAGAAGCTTATAACAATAACCATGACACAATCGCTATTTACTATGATGGTTCTCTGATCAGCGTGCCAAGCGTAAATGCAGTGATTGAGAATGGAAAAGCTCAGATTTCAGGAAACATGGATTATGAAGAGGCTGATAACATCGCTTCTACAATCCGTATCGGTGGACTGAATCTGGAACTTGAAGAGCTTAGCTCAGAAGTAGTAGGAGCACAGCTTGGACAGGACGCTCTGAAAGGAAGTCTGATCGCAGGTATCATCGGTCTGGCAATCGTATGTGTATTCATGTGCTGGGTATACCTCCTTCCGGGACTTGCATCCAGCCTTGCACTGATCCTTTACACAGAACTGATTTTAATCCTTTTGAATGCATTTGACATCACACTGACACTTCCGGGTATCGCAGGTATCATCCTTGGTATCGGTATGGCGGTAGATGCGAACGTTATCATCTTCGCCCGTGTGAAAGAAGAGCTGACAGCAGGAAAGAGCGTACACGCTTCTCTGAAATCGGGATTCCAAAAAGCGATGTCTGCAATCGTTGACGGAAATATTACAACACTGATCGCAGCCGGTGTGCTGTGGCTTCGCGGAAGTGGTACTGTAAAGGGATTCGCCCAGACACTTGCACTGGGTATCGTCGTATCCATGTTTACAGCACTCGTGATCACAAGACTGATCATCTTTGCATTCTATGGAGCAGGCATCCGCAATGAGAAAGTATACGGAAGACATCTGAAAGAACGTAAACCGGTTGATTTCCTTGGAAAGAAAAAAATCTTCTTCATTGTTTCCATCATCCTTTGCCTGGCCGGACCGGTCATGATGGGCGTGAACCATGCAAGAGGAATCGGTGCGATGAACTACAGCCTTGATTTCGTAGGTGGTACTTCAACAAATGTAACATTTGATAAAGAATATACTCTCGAAGAGATCGACAGCCAGATGATCCCAAGCCTGGAAGAGATCACAGGAGATAAGAATATTCAGGTTCAGACAGTAAAAGACAGCAATCAGGTAGTCTTCAAGACACAGACACTTGATCTTGAGAAACGTGAAGCACTTGCTTCTTATCTGAATGAGAACTACGGGGTAGAGGTATCTGATATCGCTACAGAGAATATCAGCTCAACAGTAAGTTCCGAGATGAGAAGAGATGCTGTTATAGCTGTGATCATTGCTACAATCTGTATGCTGCTTTACATCTGGTTCCGTTTCAAAGATATTCGTTTCGCAACAAGTGCTGTTATCGCACTGATGCATGACGTACTTGTAGTTCTTGGATTCTATGTGATCGCAAGAGTATCTGTTGGAAATACATTTATCGCATGTATGCTGACAATCGTTGGATATTCTATCAACGGTACGATCGTTATCTTTGACCGTATCCGTGAGGCGCTGGCAACAAAGAGCCGTACAGAAGATCTGAAGGATCTTGTAAACCGCTGTATTACTCAGACACTGACAAGAACGATTTATACAAACTTTACAACATTTGTCATGGTCGTTGCTCTGTATATCCTTGGTGTAAGCTCCATTAAGGAATTCGCTGCACCTCTGATGGTAGGTATCATCTGCGGTGGATATACATCCGTATGTATCACAGGTGCACTGTGGTATGTGATGAAGACAAGACTTGGTGAGGAAGCGAAGGCTGCGAGAGCAGCTTCCGGCACAAAGACAGTTTCTGTAAAAGCAGCAGACAAGAAAGAAGGCACTACTTCCACAGAGAGTAACGCAGCAGATACATCTGCAGACGACAGCTCCAGGAAGAAAAAAGGAAAGAAGACTTCTTTCAAGAACAAAAAGAGCAAAAAACGCTAAGAAATAAATAGCAGCCTGGAAACAGGATGAATAAACGCAGAAATAAAATCTGTCGTATCGGAAATGAAAAATGATTTTCGATACGGCAGATTTTTGCTATAATAAGAAAATATGATACTGACAGACTGGGAGGGTGTTTGGATGGAGAAATGGTTCGTCGCAATGAAAAAGGCGGATTTTAATGGAATAGCAGAGAAATATCAGATCTCCCCGATCATTGCACGACTGATGAGAAACCGTGATGTGATCGGAGATGAAGCAATTGATTTTTATCTGAATGGAACAGTGGAGGATCTGTATGACGGCTTACTGATGAAAGATATGGATCGTGCAGTAGATATTCTTAAGGAGAAAATAGAAGAAGGAAAGAAAATCCGTGTGATCGGTGATTATGATATTGATGGAGTCAATGCAACGTATATTTTGCAACAGGGGCTTGCAGGACTTGGGGCAGATGTCGATACGGATATTCCAGACAGGATCAAAGACGGATATGGATTGAATCAGATGCTGATCGACCGTGCACTGGAGGATGATGTAGACACGATCATCACCTGCGATAATGGAATTGCGGCAATGAACGAGATCGCTTACGGAAAAGAAAATGGGATGACGATCGTTGTGACAGATCACCATGAAGTTCCGTATCTGGAAGAAAATGGGGAGAAAAAGTATCTCCTGCCACCGGCGGATGCAGTGGTCGATCCGCACAGAGCAGACTGTGAATATCCATTTAAAGGGCTGTGCGGCGCAGCTGTGGCGTATAAGCTAGTTGAGGTTTTGTACAGAGTGTCTGGAAAGTCAGAGCAGGAGGTAGAGCATCTGCAGGAAAGCCTGATGGAAAATGTTGCGATTGCCACGATTGGTGATGTGATGGATCTGGTTGGAGAGAATCGTGTCTTTGTGAAAAAGGGACTTGAGCTTCTGAAGACAACGAAGAATGAAGGGCTTCACGCATTGATGCAATGTACAGGGGTAGATACAGCGAACCTGAATACTTATCATATCGGATTTGTGATCGGACCGTGCATCAATGCCGGCGGAAGACTGGATACAGCCAAGCGTGCACTGGAACTCCTTAATGCATCGAACCGGAGAGAGGCAGTGACAATGGCAGCAGATCTGAAAGAATTAAATGACAGCCGGAAAGAAATGACCGAAGAAGGTGTAGAAGAAGCTGTCCGGCAGATTGAATCAAGTTCCTGGAAGGACGACCAGGTGCTGGTCGTGTATCTTCCAGAGTGTCACGAAAGTATCGCCGGAATTATTGCGGGGAGGATCAAGGAACGTTATTATCGTCCGACCTTTGTACTGACAAAGGGAGAGACAGGAGTGAAAGGTTCCGGACGGTCGATCGAAGCCTATGATATGTTTGCGGAAATGAGTCGCTGCAGGGAATTATTTACGAAGTTTGGAGGGCATAAGCTGGCAGCAGGACTTTCTCTGGAAGAGGAAAAGGTCGAAGTTTTCCGGAAACGGATCAATGAACTGGCGGATCTGACAGAAGAGGATCTGCAGATGAAGGTGTCGATCGATATGCGGCTTCCATTTCCATATATTAATGAAGAGCTGATCCATGAGCTTAAGATATTGGAGCCTTTTGGAAAAGGCAATGGGAAACCGTTATTTGCAGAAAGTAAACTGCGTGTGATCCAGCCAAGAATCTTCGGAAAGAACCGGAATGTGCTGAAATGCAGACTGGAGGACCAGCAGGGAAATCAGATGGAAGCGGTTTATTTCGGAGAAGTGGAAGACTGTCTGCGGCAGATGGAAAAGAAGCAGACTATGTCTTTTACATACTATCCATCCATCAATGAGTACATGGGACGAAGAACAATTCAACTTACAATTGTCAATTATCAGTAGATAATATCGAAAAAACCGTACAAATTGCTTAAAATGAAGAAGAATGGGAAGTTCTTATTTGAAAAAGGAAAAAATAGTGATATACTAAATCATATTAATTGTTCAGAACTAAGGCGTTTTGTGTCTAAAATGCATTTGTCGGATATGCCATACTGACGAAATACGAAGCATTTTGGAAGTTGGATCTGAACAGAACACAGGATGAATGAAGGGGGAAGATGATATGGCAGGCACTCGGGAATATGAAGATCTGAATAAAAATCTGGAGATAGTGGACGGGCATGCAGTAAAAGCACCAGAGGATTATCAGGATCCGGAGGAGTTATATCAGGCCTTAATAGCTCGTGTGCGTAAGTATCATCCTTCTGCAGATATTACGATGATCGAGAAGGCCTATCAGATAGGCAAAGAAGCGCATAAGAATCAGTTCCGTAAATCCGGAGAACCTTATATCATCCATCCACTCTGGGTGGCAATCATACTTGCAGATCTCGAGATGGACAAAGAAACGATCGTGGCTGGAATGCTTCATGACGTGGTAGAAGATACGACAATGACACTCGATGAGATCTCAGCAGAGTTTGGTGAAGAGGTGGCACTTCTTGTAGACGGCGTTACCAAGCTGGGACAGTTGAACTATTCCAAGGACAAGCTGGAGGCCCAGGCAGAGAACCTGAGAAAGATGTTCCTTGCGATGGCGAAGGATATCCGTGTTATTATCGTGAAACTGGCAGACCGTCTGCACAACATGCGTACGATGGAGTTTATGACACCGGCCAAGCAGAAAGAAAAATCAAGAGAAACGATGGATATCTACGCTCCAATCGCCCAGCGTCTCGGTATTTCAAAGATCAAGACAGAACTCGATGACCTTTCTCTGAAATATTATCAGCCGGAAGTTTATAATCAGCTGGTTCATGATCTGAATGCACGTAAGACGGAACGTGAAGAATTTGTGCAACAGATCGTTGCTGAAGTATCAAAGCATATGAAGAATGCTGATATTGAAGCGAAAGTATACGGACGTGTAAAACATTTCTTCAGTATTTATAAGAAGATGGTGAATCAGAACAAGACACTTGATCAGGTGTATGACCTGTTCGCTGTCCGCATTATCGTAGATTCAGTGAAAGACTGTTACGCAGCACTTGGTGTGATCCATGAGATGTATACGCCGATTCCGGGACGTTTCAAGGATTATATTGCTATGCCGAAGGCGAATATGTACCAGTCTCTGCATACAACGCTGATCGGACCTTCCGGACAGCCGTTCGAGATCCAGATTCGTACAGAAGAGATGCATAAGACAGCGGAATATGGTATCGCAGCACACTGGAAATATAAAGAGACAGGCGGAAGCAACACGAAAGGACTGAACACACAGGAAGAGAAGTTGAACTGGCTGCGTCAGATCCTGGAATGGCAGAGAGACATGTCTGATAACCGTGAGTTCTTAAGCCTGCTGAAAGGTGACCTGGATCTGTTCCAGGAAGATGTATATTGCTTCACACCGAACGGGGATGTGAAGAACCTTCCGAATGGCTCCACACCGGTTGACTTCGCCTATGCGATCCACAGTGCAGTTGGCAATAAGATGGTTGGCGCCAGAGTGAATGGCAAGCTTGTGAACATTGATTATAAGATTCAGAACGGAGACCGAATCGAGATCCTTACATCTCAGAATTCCAAGGGACCGAGCCGTGACTGGCTGAATATCGTCAAGAGCACACAGGCAAAGAGCAAGATTAATTCATGGTTTAAGAAGGAATACAAAGAAGATAATATTATCCGCGGAAAGGATCTGATCAGTGCCTACTGTAAGAGCAAGGGCATCAATCTGCCGGATATCATCAAACCGAAGTATCAGCAGATCGTTCAGAAAAAGTACGGATTCCGTGACTGGGATGCAGTACTTGCAGCAATCGGACACGGTGGACTGAAAGAAGGTCAGGTTGTGAACCGCCTGCTGGAAGAGTACGAGAAAGAGCATAAGAAAGAGATCACGGATGAGAATATTTTGGAGAAGATCTCAGAAGCGAATAAACAGAGAGTACACATTGCCAAATCAAAGAGCGGAATCGTAGTTAAGGGAATCAATGATATGGCAGTACGCTTCTCAAAGTGCTGTAATCCGGTGCCGGGAGATGAGATTGTCGGTTTTGTAACAAGAGGGCGCGGAATGTCGATCCACAGAACAGATTGTATCAATATCATCAATCTTTCTGATGTGGAGAGATCCCGTCTGATCACAGCAGAATGGGAGGATAATGATCTCGAAGAAGGCGGTCAGTATCTTGCAGAACTGAAGATATTTGCAGACGACAGAAGAGGACTTCTGCTGGATGTATCAAAGGTATTTACTGAAGAGAAGATTGACGTGAAGTCCATGAATACCCGGACGAGCAAGAAGGGTACGGCGACAATGGAGATGGGATTTGTTGTACACGGAAGAGAAGAAT
This sequence comes from Mediterraneibacter sp. 210702-DFI.5.30, assembly GCF_020560115.1. NCBI lineage: Bacteria > Bacillati > Bacillota > Clostridia > Lachnospirales > Lachnospiraceae > Mediterraneibacter > Mediterraneibacter sp. 210702-DFI.5.30. The sequence continues at coordinate 16,001 of NZ_JAJCME010000002.1, read as the reverse complement.
TGAACCGTGTGATCGGAAAGCTCAGACAGATTGAAAATGTAATTGATATTGAGAGAACAACAGGCTGATGGAGGAAAACGAATGAAGGTTGAAAGTATTGTACTTGGGTCTATTGGAACGAATTGCTATATTGTAACCAATGAAGAGACGAAGGAATGTTTTGCAGTGGATATGGCAGAATGTCCGCAGGAATATGTCAATTATATCAAAAACAATGGACTAGAAATGAAAGCATTGTTTCTGACACACGGGCATTTCGACCACATCATGGGAATCGATGATTTCCTCAAAGCCTTTCCTGTGCCTGTTTACGCAGGCGAAGACGAACTTCCGGTGATCGAGGATGACCGCCTGAATGTTTCTTGTATGTACGGACCGAAATACGCATTCCACGGAGCACAGCCTGTAAGAGACGGTCAGGTGATCGAATGCGCAGGAATTGAAGTTGATGTACTTCATACACCGGGACATACCGTAGGAGGATGCTGCTATTACCTACCAAAAGAACATAGATTGTTTAGTGGAGATACGCTGTTCTGTGCTTCCATCGGAAGAACAGACCTACCGACAGGAAGCAGCAGCCAGCTGGTCCGCTCTGTACAGGAGAAGATCATGATACTTCCGGATGATACAAAGATCTATCCGGGACATATGGAAGAGACATCAGTTCAGTTTGAGAAGGAGCATAATCCATTCATATGATAAAGATAGAAAGTAAGAAGAACAAATTTACTTATAACGTATACCATGTCACAAAAGCATTTTATCCAAAAGAGGATATCGTGCAGACAGTAGATGAGAAGCAAGAACCACTGGTGAAGATACATTTGCCGGAAGGGACTTGCTTTTCCCTTGCACCGGAAGAATGCGTGCAGACAGAAGATGTGCAGGAAGAGAAACGCGATGTAACGAAGAAAGTCTATCAGTTTCTCTCAAAGCAGACAGGACAGGAACTTGCCTGGGGAATGCTGACAGGAGTCCGTCCGACAAAGCTTGTAATGCAGAAAATCGAGCAGGGAATGACAAAAGAAGAAATCTTTGGATTTCTAAAAGAACAATATTGTGTTGGCGATAAAAAAGCACAGATTGCGTATGAGATTGCATGCCGTGAAAAGGCACTTCTTGATCAGTTGGACTGCAAGAATGGCTATAGCCTGTATGCAGGAATTCCATTCTGTCCAAGCATCTGCTCCTACTGCTCATTCAGCTCTTCACCAATCGCTGAGTGGAAAGATCAGGTCGATCGTTACCTTGACGCAATGATCAAAGAATTGAAGGCTACGGCAAAGCTGATGCAGGGAAAGACGCTGGATACCGTATATATCGGCGGCGGAACACCGACAACACTCGAGGCAGACCAGCTTGACCGTTTGCTTGGAACGATCCGGGAGAATTTTGACCTGGAGCATGTGCTTGAGTTTACAGTTGAAGCCGGAAGACCGGACAGTATCACACGAGAAAAGCTCGAAGTGATTCGCAAATATCCTGTAACCCGCATCTCTGTCAACCCACAGACAATGCAGCAGAAGACACTGGATCTTGTCGGAAGAAAACATACGGTAGAAGATGTAGAACAAATCTTCAACCTCGCACGTGAGCTTGGATTCGATAATATCAATATGGATCTGATCGCCGGACTTCCAGGAGAAGATGCGGCAGATATGCAGGATACACTTGAGAAGATCGAGAAGCTTCACCCGGACAGCCTGACAGTACACGCACTCGCGATCAAACGTGCTGCGAAGTTCGGTCAGGAAGGAAGAACGATGGATCCGGGGACTGAGATCACACAGATGGTCGAGGCGGCAGCAGCGTCAGCAGAACGCATGGGACTTGTGCCATATTACCTGTATCGCCAGAAGAACATTGCCGGAAACTTCGAGAATGTTGGATATGCAGAGCAGGACAAGGCTGGGGTGTATAACATTTTGATCATGGAAGAGAAACAGGCCATCCTTGCTTGTGGGGCCGGAGCATCCACCAAACGTGTATGGAATCTACCGGATGGTTATCATATCGAAAGATGCGAGAATGTCAAGGATATCAAGCAATATATCGCTAGAATTGATGAGATGATTGAACGAAAAAAAGCACTTTTTGAGAAGGATTGAAAATGAAAAATATCTCCCTAAAAAGGCTGGTACATTATTTGTACATTAAATTAGTTCAAAAATCTGTGAAAATCAGTGCTAAATAATACCCAATTTACTATATGACGTACAAGAAAACCTAATAACCTTACCTTGAAAGACGAATTCATTATGTTAAATGAGTTCGTCTTTTTTTCTGTTATTGTTTAAAACTTGCGAAAGGAGGAGGAAAAATGACATGTACAGCGTTAGGAGGAAACAGCAGATGTTAAAGATACGATTAATGGGAACGAAAAGTGATATTAGATGGTTTCAAAATTTTTTGCAGATTGATTCTGACATAGAGGTATTAGAATTATCAGATATCTATCCGAATAAAGGAACAGATAGATATTATAGATCATATGCAGAAGTAGAAAGAAAAGATGGCAACGCAGGCCGCCCAACAGAGAATGGAAAAAGCAATCGGAAAAACAATACCGAAAAAGCAAATAAAGGCACCAGCTCCACCGATCAAAGCAAAGTATCCTATCATGGATTGGAAGAATCTTCCGTATGCATCAAAATTAGATGGAGATCAGATGAATGAAATCTTGTTGGGGTTGGAAGAAGGACTGACTGATGAGCAGGTGAAGTCTTATTTTAAGTTGCCAGCAGATCAAATGAAGCAGTATCGAAGAGAACAGCTAGAGAAAGAATAAAAGAATCTAAAGCGGAAAGGAGTTTGTCAATTCTTTCCGCTTTAGATCTATTAGTGAATCGCTTTTATTATTAATCTTCTTTTAAGCTAATGTAACGGTACACAGTGGATTCAGAAAGTTCTAATTGTTTGGCAATTTCTGAGATAGCACCTTTCATACGCGGGATTCCTTGGTTTGTAAGTTCCCAAACGATTTCCATTTTTTCCTGTCTGGTCATGCGTTCAGGCGGAATATTAGAGTCAGCAATCGTTTTAGAAATAATAGATTCTGCAAAAGAAACAATTGGAACATCTAGATTTTCTTCTACCATAGTGGTAGATCCAGTAATAGTTTCTCCCATTGTCATGGAAACTCCCATTGGTAAACAACCGACAAATTGCTGAGCCGCTTTCATGAAATTTGTGATAATGGTAGTATCTGTATTTAAACAAAGCATGCCAATTAGTTCACCATTATTTTTTATATAAAAAGTAGAAGCGATGAAATCCTTTCCTCTCGCTTTTGCAGTGTAATTTACCAAATAGTCTTGTGTCGTATACGCTTGATTGTTTGTGACTTGGAATGCAAAGTCTGTAAGCGAACTTCCAATGGTTCGTCCAGAGTGGAATCCGTTTTGAATTGCAATAACAGAATGTTCTGGATTAGACACATCATGTAGCACAATTTCGGTGTTTTCACCTAATATTTCACTAAAAAAATTGACAATAGGGACGAAAATGGAAAGAATCTCTTTGTTAGTCATTATGAATACTTCCTTTACTGTTTTTATAATTTTAATATACATGTTATACAAAAATAAGTCAATAAAATTGTAATAATAGTAAAAAATTATTTTTTTGATAAGAAATTATTGTAAACAAAAACGTAGGGGTGTAAGATGTGATTAACAGAAAAAAATAAGGGAGGTGAACCTAATATGAAGGAAAAAATTGAATCAATGAAAGCTCCAGCAGCAATTGGACCATATTCACAGGCAGTGAATAACGGTGGATTGGTATTTGTATCAGGACAGTTACCAATCGATTGTGAAACTGGTGAATTTGTATCTGATGACGTATCAGATCAGACACGTCAATCGCTCGAGAATATTAAGTCAATTTTAGCCGAAGTTGGATACGATATGGATCGGATTTTAAAAACAACTGTATACCTTCAAGATATGAACGATTTTTCGGCAATGAATCAGGTTTATGAGACATATTTTACAGCCCCATATCCTGCTCGAGCAGCATTTCAAGTTGCAAAGCTTCCGAAAGGTGCAAAGGTAGAGATTGAAGCAGTTGCAATGTGAGTGTTTACGAAAACGAGTAAACTAAAGGAAAGATGAGAAGAGGTGCATCTTATGGATGAAAACAAAAAATTAGAGTTTCGTGGTAGTAGTTTTATGGCATTAGTTCCATTTGCAATCTTTATTGTTATTACAATTGCATTATCATTCTTTAATGCGGCTGATACAAACATGATGATCGGCGCAGGTGTTATCGGTTTGTTAGTCGGAATGTTTTTCGCAAAGAATCTTAATGATTATTGGGACACTATATTGGAAGGTTTAGGTTCAAAAGTTGCAATGACAGCAGTAATGTTGTGGTTAGTTGTAGGAATTTATGGAAATATTTTGAACCGTGGACAGATTGTAGAAGGTTTGGTTTGGTTAAGTGTAAAAATTCATGTTAGTGGAGCAGCATTTACAGTTGCAGCATTTATCTTTGCGGCAGTATTTGCAATGGCAACAGGTTCTGGTTTCGGAACAATTTCTACAATGAGTTTTATTCTTTATCCAGCAGGTATTTTGTTAGGATCAAATCCGGCAGTATTGGCAGGTGCAATTCTTTCAGGAGCAGCAGTTGGAGATAATATTGCTCCAGTTTCAGATACAGCAATTATCGCTTCTTCCAGTCAGGAATATCAGAATAGAGAAGGAGTTGCTGATATCGGAAGTACAGTAAAAACAAGAGCAAAATTTGTTGTTATCGCAGGTGTTATTTCCATTATTTTATTCTTTATTTTTGGTGGTGCAGGTGAAGCAACAGATGCAGAACAGGCAGAAATGCTATTAGCTCAGTATCAGAATCCGAAAGGACTGTTACTTTTAATTCCGACAATTTTGGTTATTGCGTTAGCAATCAAAGGCATTAATATTTTTGCAGCATTAGGAACAGGAATCATTACAGCATCCGTAATTGGTCTTGCAGCAGGATTATTCCCAGCTTCAGCGTTATTCTCAATGAAAGACGGTGTGATTTCAGGAGCAATTCCTGAAGGTGTTGCAGGAATGACAACAGTAAGTATCGTATTGATTTTGGTTGTTGCTATGGGAAATATGCTTGTTAAAAGTGGCTGTATGGAAGCAATCGTTGATTGGATGAATAATACGATAATCAAGACTCCTAGAGGCGCAGAAGTAGCTATTTGGGTATTAGCAACAATTTTTGGTATTTTGATTGCAGCGATTAACACAATTGCAAATATTTGTGTGGCACCATTTGTTAATGCAGTAGGTAAGAAGAATAATCTTCATCCATATAGACGTACAGATATTCTTGCAACAACAATTTGTTCCTTCCCATTCTTCCTTCCATTCGGAGGATGTGTACTGTTATTGTTAGGTGGAATTTCTTCTATGATGGATACATACCCATTCCTTCCTAAATTAGGTGGAGCTGATATGATGTTTACAACATTTTATAGTTGGGCAATTTGGATTGTAATGCTTATTGCATGTTTGACAGGATGGGGACGAGCTTTTGAAGGCGAGAATGGAGAATATATCCCTGCAAAAGAAATGAAAAAGAATAAGTAATAGACATACTAAATAAGAAGCAAGTAAATAAGGAGGTTTTTACTATGCATGAATTGTCACAGATGATTAAAGACGATATGAAGCCAGCATTAGGCGTAACGGAACCGGGCGCAATTGCATTTGCAGTAGCAAAGGCAAGAAGTTTCACGAAGGGTGATATTAAGAAAGTTAATGTTGCAATGAATAGTGGAATGTACAAAAATGCATTTACTTGTGGAATCCCAAACAGTAATGAAGTAGGTAATGTATTTGCAGCTGCATTAGGTGTAGTAGCAGGAAATGCAGACAAGGGATTGGAGTCTCTTGCAGATGTTACACCTGAAGATAATGTAAAAGCGCAGGAAATGATTGATCAGGGCAAGATTACAGTTGAACTGAGTGGCATTACAAGTCGTATTTTTATTGAAGCTACAGTGGAGACAGAAGAAGATAAGGCAATCGTAACAATTCGTGACTCTCATACTAATATCACAAAAATTATAGTGAACGATAAAGTCGAACTGGAAACAGAGGATGAGAAAAAGACAGAAGAAGATGGCGGTGAAGAAGAATCTCATTCTATTCATAAATATACTTTACAACAATTATACGATTATGTAACAACAGTAGATATTGAAGAAATTCGTTTTATTAACGAAGCATACAAAGTAAACCTGGAATTGTTCCATGAAGGTTTGGAAAATCCAAGAACAACATTTGCAAGACAGTTGTTAGCTATTAATAATGGAAAAGAAGTTTCTGACGATGAGCAGAAAACAGCATCTTTGATGTGTAATGCAGCAATTGAGGCACGAGTTATTGGTTTGGATAAACCTGCTATGAGTATTACAGGTTCTGGAGCACATGGAATTATCGCTACAATGCCATTATATGCAGCGTATAAAGTAAATGGATACACAGAAGAACAGTTGCTTCGTGCAACAGCCTTGAGTTATCTTGTATGTATGTACATAAAAGAGTATTCAGGACGATTATCAGCATTCTGTGGCTGTGCTATCGCTGCAGGTTCTGGTATGGCATGTGCACTGGTTTATTTACGCGGTGGAACAGTCGAAATGATGGCTCATACATTGAATAACATGGCAAGTAGTATTACAGGTATGATTTGTGATGGCGGAAACCAGGGATGTACAATGAAGGGAGTTGCAGCGGTAGATGCAGCGTATAAATCAGTTGAATTTGCAATGAATGGTATTTATATTTCAGAAGTGCATGGAATTAATGGAAATACACCGGAAGAGACTATGCGAAATATGGGACTGATTGCTTCACCTGGAATGGTTGGCACAGAGAAAACAATTATTGAGATTTTTGAAGACAAGCTGAAAAAGTAATATTTTTTAATTTTTAATCCCAAAAAGAGGCGGATATCAATGGAACAACCCAGAGATATTCGCCTCTTTGGAAATATTATAACATTACATTATTTTTTACAATAATATCATATATTGTTTTTGGATTATAGTGTTCTGAAATCGTTGTAAGAAATTTATGATATTGTTTCGAAGTCATTTTTTTATTTGATTAATAAGATCACCTTTCATCATTTCTAAGTTAGTCATAAAGTTCCCCTTTTATCTATACGATGATTCTTGTAATCATTGTACATACAGACATTGAATAGATATGACTCTACTATACTTAACTTCAAATTACAAAGCAAGATTTTAAAGAAAATGCAATAAAGTGTTCATTTTCTTTAAAATTTGGAATGTGCAATACTAAAATAACAGCTGTACACATGTTTTTTAGCAGACTTATTATATATAGCATAATTAAAGCAGAAAATGTAATAAGTAGTATAGCAGCGTGTCGGACAGTTATATTATCAAGAGATAACTTCCATAAATATTTCTCCAAGAACTGGTGAACTTCCTTATCTGTAGCAATCCAAGTATTATCATGGGAACTATCAGTGTTCTTCCTTTCATGGATATGTAATTTGCCATTGAAAATCTTATATTCTCTTTTGTAAGCCCCACCTTTGTTACTATTATAGGTGGTGTTTATAATAAATCCATCATTCGAGTCAAGAAGTATTTGACAGTTGTTTTTTGTCAATTTAATTAATCTAAGTTTATCAAAAGTATCCATTTTCACCTATCAGAAATCATATTTTTTAGGATCTAGTCCGGAAGCTATAAGCAGCTTCTTTCGTTCTTCAGGATCCATAAATTCTAATTCAGTAGGATTCAGTCCGGATAATTCAAATTCAGTTTTTGTAGTATTTTGATCTTTCATATTATTAGGTCACCCACGTTAATATTAGATATCCATTGTAACATAATTGTGCTAGAAGATGGAAGAATAGTTTGACGGAGAGAGTTGTTTTTGTTAGGAGAAAAATACTAATAGGGATTTTTACAGAGATTATAAGTATATATGTAAAGATGTTGATAAAGAAATAAGTTGTGAGTTGGAATTGATAAGAAGAGCAGATGTTTTTTTAGACCATATTTCGTAGAGTAAACAACTCTACGAAATTTTTGAAAAAAGCCTTATAAATCAAGGACTGTTAGAATGTTGACCATAATTTTGACGGTAAATAAATTGTATGGAGTTTTGAAATTTAGATAGATTTATCTGTTTTTGAATTGTTTTCTCTAGATATCATTGACTGAAAATTGACCAGATATTTGACGGTAAATAATTAAAAGTTTCTTTGAGAAATGAAAATAAATCAACGAAAATGATTTTTTATTATTGTACAAATGTTAAAGTAATGTATAAAACAACGGATTTGAAGAATATTCGGGATTATATTGCTGAGGATAATGAAGAATATGCTGCAAAGACGATAAAAGAGATTTATGGTAAATTTGAAAATCTTCAGATGTTTCCGGGAATGGGGGCGGATCTCTCTAAACGGGTCAGCTTTCGGACAGACTATAAATATGCGATATGGGAAGATTATGTGTTTATTTACAAGGTCGGTAGCGAATATGTAGAGATTTATCGTGTGGTGAACCGATATCAGGATATTACAAGAATTTTTGATTGATAAATCAAGTGAAGGTTACAGGTAGCAGGACCGTATAATCTTAATGCGTTAAAGCAAATGATGTTGGGAGAGAATGGCTTAGAAGTTTAGTATTCATTTTCTGAAAAGAGAGGTCTGCGTACTATTTTGTGCACCGGCCTCTTGCCATTCTACCCTATATTTGTGGAAATAGCAATCCAAAAGGCAATCCAAGGAAGAAGCATTGTTTCAATTAGAACAAAAATAAACAGAATCAAAAATAGTTGACATTTCGTATTACGAAAGTATAATAGAATAGGTGAGAGAAAGGAGAAAGCCTATGGCTAAGATGGGACGTCCGAAGTCAGACGTGATCAAAGATAAAATTGTGACAATCCGAATGTCTGCGGAGGAACATCAGAAACTTAGGGACTATTCTGAGAAGCATCAACAGACGATAACGGAAACCCTTAAAGAAGGAGTTGACTTATTATATAAGACTCGTGATTAAGGTATATTTTTAGTTGAAGAACATTACGAAATCAAGAGATTATAGTAATGAAAAGATAGAACGAAAAGGAGAAGTGCTATGGCATTAAAGAAAAAACCGGTAACAGGAATGAAAGATATTCTTCCTGCAGAGATGGAGATCAGAGATTATGTGATCGGTCTGATCAAAGAGACATATAGAAGCTTTGGATTCTCATCCATTGAGACTCCATGTGTAGAGCATATCGAGAACCTGTGCAGTAAGCAGGGGGGAGATAATGAGAAGCTGATCTTCAAGATCTTAAAGCGTGGAGAGAAGCTGAAACTTGCAGAGGCGAAGGAAGAAGCTGATCTTGTAGACGGAGGACTTCGTTATGACCTGACACTTCCGCTGTCCAGATATTATGCAAATCATTCTAATGAACTTCCGGCACCGTTTAAAGCACTTCAGATGGGAAGTGTATGGCGTGCCGACCGTCCGCAGAGAGGACGTTACCGTCAGTTTATGCAGTGTGATATCGATATTCTTGGCGAGCCGTCTAACCTTGCTGAGATCGAGCTGATCCTTGCTACAACATCTCTGCTTGGAAAACTGGATTTCAATAACTTTACAATCCGTATCAATGACCGCCGTTTTCTGAAGGCAATGGCAGCTTACAGTGGATTTGAAGAGAAAGATTATGACAGCGTATTCATTACACTGGATAAGATGGACAAGATCGGTCTTGATGGTGTTGCAGCAGAGATGAAGGAAAATGGATATGCAGAGGAATCTGTTGAGAAATATCTTCAGCTCTTCAAGGAGATTACAGGAGATGTAGAAGGTGTGCGCGCATGTAAGGAGAAACTTCAGGGATTCCTTCCGGAAGATGCGGCAGACTCTCTTGAAATGATCATCACAAGCGTAGAAAGTGCGAAGGAAGCTGATTTCCGTATGCTGTTTGACCCGACACTGGTACGTGGAATGTCTTATTATACAGGAACTATTTTTGAGATTTCTATGGATGAGTTCGGCGGTTCTGTCGGTGGTGGCGGACGTTATGACAAGATGATCGGTAAGTTTACAGGACAGGATACACCGGCAGTTGGATTCTCTATCGGATTTGAACGTATTGTCATGCTTCTGATGGAGCGTGGATACAAAGTTCCGACAAGCAAAGAGAAAAAGGCATTCTTGATCGAGAAGAATATGCCGAAGGAAGGCATGCTCAAGGTTCTTGATCTTGCGAAGAAGGAGCGTGCAGCAGGCCGTCAGGTAATGATCATGAACATGAAGAAGAACAAGAAGTTCCAGAAGGAGCAGCTTGCAGAACAGGGATACACAGATATTACAGAGTGCTACAGAGATTCTGTTGATAACATATAGGAAAAAAGGAAAGGAAGTAAATAACCATGGCTGAATCAATGCAGGGGCTTAAGAGAACACACCGTTGTGGTGAACTTTCAGTAGCCAATGTTGGGGAAACTGTAACTATCATGGGATGGGTACAGAAGAATAGAAATAAAGGAGGACTTGTATTTACAGACGTAAGAGATCGTTCTGGAATTATACAGGTTGTATGTGAAGAAGGCACTACAGATGCAGCAATCATTGAAAAAGCAGCATCTTTACGTGCAGAGTATGTAGTTGCTGTTGTCGGAAAGGTTGAGAGACGTTCCGGCGCAGTGAATGATAAGATCGCAACAGGTGAGATCGAGGTGATCCCTAGTGAACTTCGTGTACTTTCTGAGTCACAGACACCTCCGTTCCCAATTGAAGAAAACTCAAAGACAAAGGAAGACATCCGTCTGAAATATCGTTACCTTGACCTTAGAAGACCGGATCTGCAGAGAAATCTTCGTATGAAGAGTCAGGTTATGACACTGACACGTCAGTTCTTCTCAGATGAAGGATTCCTTGAAGTAGAGACTCCAATGCTTGGAAAGACAACTCCGGAAGGCGCGAGAGATTATCTTGTGCCAAGCCGTATTCATCCGGGATCTTTCTACGGACTTCCACAGTCTCCGCAGCTTTATAAACAGCTTCTGATGTGTTCAGGCGTAGACCGTTACATCCAGATTGCAAGATGTTTCCGTGATGAGGATCTTCGTGCGGACAGACAGCCGGAATTCACACAGATCGATATGGAGCTTTCTTTCGTTGACGTAGATGATGTTATCGAAGTAAATGAAAAGTATCTTAAGAAACTTTTCAAAGAGGTTCTTGATGTAGATGTACAGCTTCCAATCCAGAGAATGACATGGCAGGAAGCAATGAACCGTTATGGCTCTGATAAACCGGATCTTCGTTTCGGAATGGAACTGAAAGATGTATCTGATGTAGTGAAAGACTGCGGATTTGCAGTATTTACAGGCGCACTTGAGAATGGCGGAAGCGTTCGTGGTATCAATGCCAAAGGACAGGGAAGCATGCCGAGAAAGAAGATCGACAAGCTGACAGCATTTGTTAAAGATTACGGCGCTAAGGGACTGGCTTATGTTGCACTCCAGGAAGATGGAACAGTGAAGTCTTCATTTGCAAAATTCATGACAGACGAGCAGATGGATGCACTTGTAAAGGCAATGGATGGAGAGCCGGGAGATCTGCTTCTCTTTGCAGCTGACAAGAATAAAGTGGTATGGGATTCTCTTGGAGCACTCCGTGTTGAGCTTGCAAAACAGCTTGAGCTTCTTGATAAGAATGAGTATCGTTTTGTATGGATCACAGAATTCCCGCTGCTTGAGTGGAGCGAGGAGCAGAATCGTTTCGTTGCGATGCACCACCCATTTACAATGCCGATGGAAGAAGATATCCAGTATATCGAGTCTGATCCGGGAAGAGTTCGTGCGAAAGCATACGATATCGTTCTGAACGGAAATGAGATTGGTGGCGGTAGTGTCAGAATCTTCCAGGATGATATCCAGGAAATGATGTTCAAGGCACTTGGCTTTACAAAAGAGCAGGCTTACGGCCAGTTCGGATTCCTTCTGGATGCGTTTAAATACGGAGTTCCGCCGCACGCAGGACTTGCTTACGGTCTTGACCGTCTTGTTATGCTTATGGCAAAACAGGACAGCATCCGTGACGTAATTGCATTCCCGAAGATCAAAGATGCATCATGTCTGATGACAGAGGCTCCGACACCGGCTTCCGAGAAGCAGCTGGAAGAGCTTAGCCTTGCTGTGGAGGCACAGGAAGAAACAACCGAAGAATAGATGGTGATATTTCAGCAGGAAAAGCTATAAGCATAGCTTTTCCTGCTGTTTTTAGGTGTGTTTTGATTTGATTTTTCTGACAATATCAAAAGAAATTTAAAATATAATAAAATTTCTCTTGACAAATAGAAAGTGAACGACTACAATAAGACACATCAAAAGCAAAAACCGATGAGAAAGAGAAGTAGGTTTTAGAAGAGATCACAGAGAGCAGCAGGTGGTGGGATTGCTGTATGGATTCTGATTCTGAATGGACTTTCGAGGGCGGCCTGAAATGAAAAGAGTAGGAACCGCCGGGAACCGAACCCGTTATCAATCAGGAGCGTATGTTAGTACGTGAGAAAGTGGACGAACGTCAATTTGAGTGGTACCGCGATAATAATGAATTTTATTACCGTCTCAAGCAATAAGCTTGAGGCGGTTTTTTTGTATATCAGGAAAGTTGATTTATAAAAAGAAATCCACAGTTTATTGACAAGAATCCCAAATCGGCTCCTTTGCTTTTGCAGAAATATTAAAAAGAAAAAAGGAGACAACAATTATGAAAAAGAGAGTATTAGCAGTTATTTTAGGAGCAGTAATGACAATGAGCCTTGCAGCATGTGGATCATCCGATGCAGGAAAGACATCTTCCAACGACAGCGAGAAGAGCTACACAATCGGTATTTCCCAGTTCGCAGAGCATGGTTCTCTTGATAATTGCCGTGAGGGATTTTTAGAAGGACTGAAAGAAGAAGGAATCGAGGAAGGCAAGAACCTGACAGTAGAAGTGAAGAATGCAGCAGCAGATCAGGGAACAGCAAAACAGATCAGTGATGGATTTGTTTCAGACAAAGTGGATCTTGTATGTGCAATCGCAACACCGAGTGCGCAGGCTGCTTATAATTCAGCAATGAACTCCGACATTCCGGTTGTATACACAGCAGTTACAGACCCGGTTGCAGCAAAGCTTGCGAAAGAGGATGGAACATCTGCAGGAAATGTAACAGGAACAAGTGATGAACTTCCAATCAAAGCACAGCTCGAGATGATCCGTGAGATGCTTCCGGATGCAAAGAATATCGGAATCCTTTACACAACAAGTGAAGCAAACTCTGTATCCGCTCTTGCAAAATATAAAGAGCTTGCCGGAGACTATGGATTCACGATCGTTGACAAAGGAATCGCACAGACAGCTGATATCTCTCTTGCAACAGATGAACTGCTGACAGAGGTTGACTGCCTGACAAATCTTACAGACAACACAGTAGTTGCATCCCTTGCAACAATCCTTGATAAAGCAAACAAGCAGAACATTCCGGTATTCGGAAGTGAGATCGAGCAGGTGAAAATCGGATGTCTGGCAGCAGAAGGACTTGATTATGTAGCACTTGGAAAACAGACAGGTAAGATGGCAGCAGAGATTCTGAAAGGTGAGAAGAAAGCATCTGAGATGAACTTTGAAACAATCACGGAACCAGGTTTCTATGTAAATGAAAAAGTTGCTGAAAACCTTGGAGTTACAGTTCCGCAGGATCTTGCAGATGAAGCGGTAGAGAGCTTTACAGAGATTACAAAATAGTATTGAAACAGAGAGGTTAACACATTATGGGGATTTATATTACGATTTTAGAACAGGGACTGATCTACGGAATCCTGGCGCTTGGGGTATACATCACTTATAAGATCCTGGATTTCCCGGATTTGACAGTAGATGGAAGCTTTCCACTTGGAGCCGCACTGACAGCGACGATGATCACAAGAGGCGTTCATCCAATCCTGACACTGCCGGCATCATTCCTGATCGGTGTGCTTGCCGGAGTCTGCACAGGTCTGATTCATGTAAAATTCAAGGTAAGAGATCTCTTATCCGGAATTATCATGATGACAGCACTGTGGACGATCAACTTAAGACTGGCAGGAACAGCAAATGTCCCAATCTTTGGAGATGACAGTATCTTTGATAATGCATCCGTAAACGGAATCTTTCATGATGGCCTTTCAAATTACAAAGTACTTGTGATCGTGCTTGTGATCGCAGTGATCAGTAAAGTATTATTAGACCTTTATATGAAGACAAAATCAGGTTTTCTGCTCCGCGCAGTAGGAGATAATGACGTATTGGTCACATCTCTTGCAAAAGATCAGGGCAATGTGAAAATCTTAGGACTTGCGATTGCAAACGGACTTGTTGCTCTTTCGGGAAGTATCTTCTGTCAGGAGCAGCGCGTATTTGAAATTTCAAGTGGAACCGGTGCAATCGTAATCGGTTTGGCAAGTGTTATTATCGGAACAAGCTTATTTAAAAATGTATCCTTTATGAAAGCAACAACAGCAGTGCTGATCGGATCTGTGATCTATAAAGCCTGTGTCGCAGCAGCGTTGAAGTTCTTTGAACCACAGGACATGAAACTGATCACAGCGGTATTATTCCTTGTGATCCTGGTGATCGGTGGAGAACGCAGAAAGAAGGTGAAGAAGAATGCTCGAGCTTAGAAATATTGAAAAATATTACAATCCGGGGACCATCAATGAGATGTGCCTGTTTGACAAATTCAATCTGACCGTAGACAAAGGAGAATTCGTCTCTGTAGTCGGAAGTAATGGTTCGGGTAAGACTTCTATGCTGAACATCCTCTGTGGAAGTATTCCGGTAGACGGTGGACAGATCCTGATGAACGGAGAAGATATTACAACAAAGAAAGAATTCAAGAGAAATCAGAAGATTGGACGTGTTTATCAGAATCCGGCAATGGGAACATGCCCGACAATGACGATTCTTGAAAATATGTCTCTTGCAGACAATAAAGGAAAATTCTTTGGCCTCAGTTCCGGAATCAATAAGGCGCGTAAAGAATATTATCGTGAGATTTTAAGCCAGCTTGGACTTGGACTTGAGAATAAAATGGATGTGAAAGTAGGATCTCTTTCCGGCGGACAGCGTCAGGCAATCGCCCTTCTGATGTCTACGATGACGCCGATTGATTTCCTGATCCTTGATGAGCATACAGCGGCTCTGGATCCGAAAACAGCAGAGCTGATTATGAAATTGACAGGAAAGATCGTAGAAGAGAAAAAGCTTACAACGATCATGGTTACACATAATCTTCGCTACGCGGTGGAATACGGAAATCGCCTGCTGATGATGCATCAGGGTGGAGTTGTGATGGATCTCAAAGGAAAAGAAAAAGAAGAACTTCAGGTAGAAGATATCTTGAGCAAGTTCAATGAGATCAGTATAGAGTGTGGAAATTAAATACTCAAAAATACAAAGAAAGGATTGATAGCTGTCACTTAGACAACTGCCAATCCTTTTTTAAAGCTTTTTATTCGTCCCATCCTTCGTAGAATCGGATATTTACGGAAATATTTCTTACAATCTCATCTTCAGCAAGTTCAATATCTTCCAGATCAGATACATGTGGGAAGATTGGATCCTCTTCTTCTAATTCAACAGTGATCCATGTTCTTGCAGCTTCATTTGCATTGTCGATCGCGTCGTCCAAAGTTTCACCGGATGCCTCGCAGCATTCGAGATCCGGGAAATGTGCGTCATAGCCTCCATCTTCCTTCTTACGGAATACGGCTGGATATATAAATTTCATTTCATAATTCCTCCTGGTTTCTAAAACATAATCTGTTACTTAGTATAGTTGATAAAAAATAAAATGGCAAGAGGGGAACGTTTTAGATATGAAAAAAGCACTTAAATCTTTAAAGATCTAAGTGCTTCAGAGCGACAGACGGGGTTCGAACCCGCGACCCCAACCTTGGCAAGGTTGTACTCT